>CAXMRU010000028.1:0-2205 GCA_964195715.1 Akkermansiaceae bacterium
CGTCCCGCCGCCCCATCGTTGATCCGAACAAACACCGAACATAGCGCCTCGTACCCGAGTCCAGGATTCCCGCCCGACATGAGCCGGCGCAAGAGCCCCGTACCCGAGTGGATACCCCGCGACCTGCCGTCGGCTCCCGGCGTGTATCAGTTCGAGGACGCACTCGGCACCCCCATCTACGTCGGGAAGAGCGTCAACCTCAAGCGCCGCGTGCGTGGCTACTTCTACGGCGGTGGCCCCGCGGACGAGCGGATGTCGCTCATGGTACGGCTCGCGCGTGGTGTCCATGTCCGTCCGGCGGGCACCGACCTGGAAGCGAAGCTCGAGGAAGCGGACCGGATCGAGCGCTACCGGCCGGCGTTCAACCGGGCGCTCAAGAACCGGTCGAAGGGATGGTACATCGAGGTGGACTGGGGAGTCCCGTTCCCGCGGCTCAGGGTGATCAGCCGGCCACGGCGCGCGAGGGCCAGACTCTTCGGTCCGTACCGGGGTCGTCGGCAGCCGACGGAGGCCGCTCAGCTCATCGAGAAGATCCTCCGCCTTCGCAGCTGCGCCGGAGCGATCCGACCCGACCCGGAGGCCTCTCCGTGCCTGCAGCACGGCATCGATCAGTGCACGGCTCCATGCGTCGGCCTGGTCGGAATCGACGTGTACCGCGCCCAGGTGCGAGAAGCCGTCCGCCTCCTCGAGGATCCCACCTACCTGCGAGCCGTGTACGACCGGTTTGCCGGCCGGCGCGACCGCGCGGCGGCGGCCGGTCAGGGCGATGAGGCCATCTCGTGGCAGCGCCGGCTCGGCTGGCTGGAAGAACTGGACAGCTACTACCACGTTCTCGAGCGGCCGTGGGTCGATCGTTCCTGGCTGATCGTTCTGCCGGGGGCCGCGGAGAGCGAACGGGTCATCATCCCCGTCGCCCGGGGGAGAGTGCTCGAGCGGCGAACCGTGTCGTGGCGAAGCACCGGGTGGGCTACCGTCGTCGAGGACGCCTGCTACGCGGTTCGGTTAAGGGAGCTGCAAGCCGAGTCCGTGTTTCAGCCGGTTGACCTGACGCCGAGTCTCATCGTGACGAAGTGGCTGGAGGAGGGGGCGCCGGGCGGGCGGGCGTTCGACCTGGACGAACTCGCAGCCGGGCAGGTCGTGCGGGAGCTGGAAACACTGGAAGCGGAAACCGGACCGGAGCCCGACCCCTTCACGATGAAGGAGCCCGCTCCGATCCAGTGTGTCGCCTGAATCGGCCGGGTCAGGAAATCAGTTGTCCCCGTCCGTCTCCGGGGTCTCCGGGACAGCGTCGCCGTCAGAGTCAGCGTCGTGCCGGTACTGCTTGCCTTCGCCCTTCATGTGGCCTTTCTTACCCTGAGCGCCGTGCATCTTGCAGCCCATGGCGTGCTCGCCCTCGCCCATCTCACCAGACATGCACTTGCAGTCCGCCATGCACTCGCAGTCCGCCATCATGTCCTTGTGAGTCTCCATCATCTCGGCGTGGGCCTCGTCGCCCTCCATGCCTTCGTGGCCTTCAACGTCGGCGTGGGCCGCCATCATCTTCTCGTGCATGTCCTGCATGCACTCGCACTGACAGCCCTCGCCCTCGGCCATCATCCCGGCGTGGCCTGCCATCATCTCCGCGTGCTGCGCGGCGGCTTCCTCCCCGGCGGCGTCGGCTTCCTGCGCAACGGCGGGGGTAGCGAACAGAGCGACGAATGCCACGGCAGTAATAGCGAACGAAAATCGCGTCTTCATGTGGTCTTTCTCCTGGTGTAACAGTCTCGGTCCAACCGACCGTGCGGTGCGCACGGCGTCCGGATCAGCCGAGAAGATCGGGCACCGGGCGCCCCTGCGCTAGAGAGTCTCTTCCCGGGTTCGCTCGGGATGGTCGGGGGCTCCGTCGATATCCACCGGAAGCAGCGAACTCACGATGCCTCCGCGCGTCTCCCACGCATCGAATTCCTCGGCCATCTCGAGATCCCACCGCTTGCCGATGCCGCGAAGCCGTCCTTCCAGCCAGTCCGGGTCGGGAAACTCCAGCTCACGCTGGTAGTGCAGAGCGAGCTCGCGGATCTTGTCCCGATACGGGGTCGCGTCGATCGCGACCGCCGGAAACCGGGAGTACCTGTCGCGGTAGGTGAACACAGGAGCCGGCTGCCTGTGAGGCGGAATCGGCTCGACGCAGCGCTTGATGCGGGCCATGGTGATCGCGTCGCGGACGAT
>CAXMRU010000029.1:0-13464 GCA_964195715.1 Akkermansiaceae bacterium
CGAGGAGCGAACATCGTCATGCGAGAAGGCAAGCACGTAGTCCTCTACGTCGAGGACGACGCCGATTACCAGGACATGGTGCGCGAGATCCTGGAGGCGGCCGACTTCGAGATGGTGGCGGCCTCGAGCGCAGAGGAAGGAATTCACGCCTGGGACGCCGAAAAGCCCGATCTCGTGATCGTGGATCTCATGATGGAGGAGGTGGACTCGGGCACCAGCCTCATCACGACGCTCCGCGCCCGCGGGTGCGACGTGCCCATCTACATGCTGAGCTCGATCGGGGACGACCTGGCCATGAGCGTGGACTACAGCGAATTGGGACTGGCCGGAGTGTTCCAGAAGCCGATCGACGGCAAGACGCTGATCACGATCCTGCGGGCGCGACTGGGCTGAGCCGTCCCTTCGATCAGCGGGCGACAGGAAGTTCCAGGTAGAACAGGCTCCCCTCACCCGGGTGGCTCTCAACGCCCACGGACCCGCCGTGCACCTCCACAACGCGTCGGACGATCGAGAGGCCGAGGCCGGTTCCGGGCGGAGCGTCTCTGCCCCCGTCGCCGGCTTGCGCGAGGCGCTGGAATTCGGCGAACAGCAGGGCCTGGTCAGCCGGGGCGATGCCGGGTCCGTCGTCTTCCACCTCGACGCGCACGCGGCCGTCGATCTCCCTGCCCCGGACGCTGATGTGGCCGCCTTCCTGTGTATACTTGAGCGCATTCGAAATGTAGTTGACGACCGCCTCTCTCAGCAGCCGTCCGTTCCCGCGCACGGGTAGAATCGCCGCCACCTCGAGATCCAGCTTCTGGTGCCGGCTGTCCGCCAGGTCGCGATTTTCCTCGACGAGGTCCTCGAGGAGCGGAGTCAGGTCGAGGCGTGTCATCTCCGCTTCGAGCCGACCTGCTTCCAGCGTCGCGAGCACCCGCAGGTCCACGAGGAACCGGGACAGTCCGTCGAGGCGGGCGACGGCGCGCTCTACCCAGCCCTCCTGCTTCTCGTTCAGGGGGCCCGCGAGGCCGTCCCGCAAGTTTTGGAGCAGCATCGTTGCCGCCCCGACCGGCGAGCCCATGTTGTGGACCGCGATGTGGAGGAAGTCACGGCGGAGCGCCGACACCTTCTCGAGCGCCACGAGAGTCGCCTTCATCTGCGCCTCGCCGATCCGCAGGGCTCGACTCAACGTCACGAGCATGTACGACGCGGTGCCCAATAGTAGACCATACACGGCGAGGAGCATGCCCGCGTACCTGCCGTCCAACGGCGTATCACCCGTAATATGCTCGACGTGAAGAACGGGAATGAGGCCGGACCACTCGCCGATCACCATGCCGGCCAGGAGTCCGTAGGCCACGATCGTGCTGATCGCCGCCTCACGCGGTGACAAGAGCACCGCCGCGACGATCACGTGTAGCAAGTAAAACGCAAGGAACGGTGATCGCGCTCCTCCCATCAGCCACACGGCAACGGTCAGCGACAGGAAATCCAGCGCGATCGTCAGGTGCATCAAGTGCTGGAGGAGTTTGTAATGCAGCACCGCCTCGCCCGGGCTGCGAAACCGTCGGATCAGCAACCAGACGACGATGTCGTACAAGAGGATGACGAGAGCGAGAACCGTGAAGGCGCGCACGTCGAGGTCGCTGATGCCGACCAGGTGACGCCCGACCCACGCCCCGACCACGAAGGACACAGCGACTCCGAGCCGCACGAATGTGTGCAGGTAGAGCCGCGCCCCGAGCAACTGATGGGTCAGGGGCTCACCCGTAGGCTCGAGCCCCAGGACCACAGCGGCGCTGCGGTCTTGGCCCATGCGATCCTCCGACGAAGAAGTGTCTTGGGGATTCAGTTGCACGTTGCAGGCCAGCGCTCATGCCGAGATTTCGGCCACGTAGCGTGCAAGTGCGGGACAGGTTGGTACCTGTGTGGGCCACGCTGACACCAGCGTGTTCAATCTCTGTTGTTGAGCGACAGCAGCATTTGGCATGAACGCCGCATACGCCCCTCCACCTGGCCGCCCATTGAATAGTGGTACTACCTATGGTACTGTACAAACTGAGAAAGCAGCTAAGCACGGGACGCTGCGAGAAGCTCATCGAGAAAGCGCAGCGTGCGCCGAGAGCGGTAACCCACGCAGGAGGTGGGATCATGCAGCAGTACAGCGTCAACGTGATCTGGAGCGACGTGGATGAAGACTTCGTCGCGACCAGTCTGGAATTCCCCGGGGCGTCCGGCTTCGGCGCAACCTGGGAGGAGGCAGTTGCCGATGTCCGTGAGGCGATCTTGGGGATCCTCGACGTGATGGAGGAGGACGGCGAGCCGATTCCCGCTCCGCGCAAGATCGAGAGCTACAGCGGACGCATGAACCTGAGGATGCCTCGGAGCCTTCACCAAGAGCTGGCGATCGCGGCCGATCGGGATGGCGTATCCCTGAACACGCTCATACTGACACACCTGGCGGCCGGACTTGGCACGACCGTGGCAGCAAGCGATCGGCGTGATCGAACTAAGGCTGCCCGGATAGCGAAGTAGGGGGCGACGGGCAGGCGCGCCACACGGAGGCCGACATAGCGGCTGCTACTCCCCCCGGCTACGTTTCCCCAGCGGGAACAGTCTCGGAGGATGAAGTGGGCGATATGGTACGGCTTTCGGCAGAGAAGGCGAGCGCGATGAGACGGTGGGCGGCCGCTTCCGGATGCCGGCTCTGCGTCCATTTCGGCTCGACAGCGTCGGGTAGCGGAGGGGTTGATGGCGACGTGGACGTGGCGCTCGACTTCGAGTGTTTGCCCGATCCGCGGCGGCGGCTTCAGATCATAGGAGAGCTGCAGGATCTGTGCGCCCCGCGCCAGGCAGATGTCGTTTTTCTTCGCGCCGAGACCGACCCTGTGGTACGCTTTGAGATCTTCCGTACGGGTCGGCTGCTCCATGAGGCTCACCCGAACTTGTTCGTCGAGGAGACAGTCCGCGCACTAGCTCTCTACGAGGACGCGCTTCCGTTCCGCCGCGCCCTGAGGAAACAGCTGAAGGCCCCCGGTCTCGGAGCGTCTCGATGACACGCGATGTCCTGGCACGGAAGCTGGCGCGCCTGCGCATCTACCTGGCCGACCTGTCGCCTCACGCGGGCAAGTCCGCTGAGCAGCTTCTCGACGATCGATACGAGGTGGAGCGGCTTCTCGAGCTCCTGGTCCAGGTGGCGGTCGACATCGTGAGCCACGAACTGGCGGAACGAGGCAAGACGCCCGACAGCTATAGAGGCGCATTCCTCTCGGCCCACAGGGAGGGGCTCCTGCCTGCGGATCTGGCTGAGCGCCTTGCCGATGCGGCGGGCCTCAGGAACGTCCTCGTGCATCTATACGAGGAGATCGACTACGAGATCGTGGCCGAGAGCATAGAGGAGTCGCTTCGCGACTTCGGCCGGTTCCTCCAGTTGTACGCTGCGCGACTGGACGAGGACGTAGGTTCGTAGGAGTCGGTGCAGTGCCTGAGTCGGGGCGCCCGGATTTGGCGTCGAGACGCAGCGCGCTGAGACATTGAGCACGCGCCAGCGTGCGAGCTACCGGGGATCTCATACAGAAAGGGCCGATCTCTCGATCGACCCTTTCAAGTCGGGGCGCCCGGATTTGAACCGGGGACCTCTGCGTCCCGAACGCAGCGCTCTACCGGACTGAGCCACGCCCCGACGTCATGCACCTACTTGCAAGCGGGCAACCGGATTCGAACCGGCGACCTCAACCTTGGCAAGGTTGCGCTCTACCAGCTGAGCTATGCCCGCATGTCCTATCAATTTACCCAGGTGGGCCCGAGCTGCTGCGCTCCCGTCGCGAAGCGACCTTGAGCACACGAAGCTTGCGAACAAGCCACCGGTCGGAATTGAACCGACGACCGCTCGATTACGAATCGAGTGCTCTACCTCTGAGCTACGGTGGCAGAAGTGGAGCCGGCGGGGCTCGAACCCGCGACCTCTTGAGTGCGATTCAAGCGCTCTCCCAGACTGAGCTACGGCCCCCGGTAAGGGATGTACGGGGCTGACGGGACTCGAACCCGCGACCTCCGGTGTGACAGACCGGCACTCTAACCAAGCTGAGCTACAGCCCCTCGCACGACGACCGACCAATTGTCAAACAGCGCTGTCCATGGGGCCTACTGGACTCGAACCAGTGACCTCTACGATGTCAACGTAGCGCTCTAGCCAGCTGAGCTAAGGCCCCCCGGACGTGCGCGCGCGAGCGAAGGCGACACCCCCGCTCGCGAGACCGAAGAAAGTAGTAGAGGTGTCTCGAGAGGTCAAGCAAACTGCCCGTGATTTACGTCTTGAATACGTCCTGGCCAGCTTGCGTACATCCCGATATCTGATACCTTGACCCGGCTAATTTTGGAATCCGGCGCAGGTCGCCAGGCGGGGACGTCCTGACGCCGCCGCAGGACGATTCGAACACCGACAGGACCCATGACGCAACGCCACAGGCTCATAGCAGCGGCCGTCATCGTGACCGCCGGCTTGCCGATAGCTTTCCTGATCCTCGGGGGCAGTGCGCCCGAGGCCACGGGACAGGAGGCCGTCGGGCACGTAACGACCTCCCAGCAGGTCCCGGCAAGAATCGACGTGATCAAGCCGCGCAATCCCACGGGGCAGACAGCGGACGAGGCCATTGCGGCTCACGAGACCGCGACCGAGGGGCCAGAGCAGCCAATCCCGTTCAATCACCGGTTCCACAGCCAGGAGCTCCAGATGCAGTGCGACTACTGCCACGGGAGCTCCGACCAGACGGCGATCGCGGTGATGCCGGCGGTGGACCTGTGCATGGGGTGTCACCGCATCGTGGGCGCCAACCTCGAGCCGATCCAGAGGCTGCGCGGATTCTACGATCAGGGCCAGCCAGTGCCGTGGGAGCGCGTCTACAAGGTGCCGGAGTTCGTCCAGTTCCCACACCGGGCCCACATCCGCAGTCAGGTAGAGTGCGAAGAGTGCCACGGCAAGGTCGAGGACATGGACCGCGTCTATAAGTACACGAGCCTGAAGATGGGCTGGTGCCTCGATTGCCATTGGGCAGCCGGGGAGGACACCGACGTCGCGACGGACCGCTTGCTGATCGAGCGGTATCCACCGCCCGAGACACCGGACGAGCGCCAGCCGATCGGCCTGTATCCACGTCGGCTGGACCAGCAGTACGGAGCCAATCGGGGCCCGATCGACTGCTTCGCGTGCCACTACTGATTACGGGTCACGACTGAATGAACGACACTTCGAGACGCGAATTCCTCAAGGTGCTGGGTGTGGCCAGCGCCGGGGCCGCCGCGGCCGCGTGCGGGCCTCCGGATACGGGCGACAAGCTGATTCCATATCTGATCCCGCCCGACGACATCGTCCCCGGATCCAGTGTCTCATACGCGACGCTGCTCACCGGCGCGGGGCCTGAGCCTCTCGCCATTCACGCCCAGGTGCGCGACGGGCGCGTCATTAAGCTCGAGGGCAATCCCTCCACGCCGACGGCTGGTGCGCTGACGGCCATGGCCCACTCTGCCCTGCAGGACCTGTACGACCCCGATCGGGTGCCAGGTCCGAGGCAGCGTACGGCCAGCGGCCTGGCCGAAGCGACCTGGGAAGATGGCATCGCGGCAGCGGGTGCGGCGGTGGCCGGCGGAGCGACGGTCCTGGTGACGCCTCCCGCGATTGGCTCGGCGGCGCGCTTCTACCAGGAGTGGGCGAGCGCCGTCGGCGCAACGTGGGTGCCATGGGAACCGCTCGGCCTGGAAGCTCTGCGCACCGCGCACGAGATCGCGTTCGGACTCGACGCGGTTCCGACCTACGGGATCAACTCGTCGGACCACATCGTCTGCTTCGGCGCGGACTTCCTCGGTACGTGGCTCGCGCCCGTTGAGTTGTCCGCCCGCTTCGCGGCCAGCCGGCTCGCCGACCACGGAGCGCAGGCCCGTTTCACTTTCGTCGGTCCCCGCCTCTCCCTCTCCGGCCTCAAGGCCGACGAGTGGATTCCAGCGCGGGCCGGTACCGAGACCCTCGTCGCTCTCGCCGTGGCGCGCGAGGTCGCGGCGCGGAAGGCGGGCGGTCGCGCGGCACGCGTCGAATCGGTGCTCGCGCCGTTTACGATCGAGGCCGTGGCCGAGGCCACGGATGTCCCGGCCGACAAGCTGCAGGACCTGGCAGACCAGTTGGCCGAGGCTCGAACCCCCGTCGCCCTTCCCCCGGGAATCGCCACGCAGGGGACCGCGGCCACGGACGCTCATCTGGCAGTCGTGCTCCTCAACTACGTGTCGGGCGCGATCGGCACTACGGTGACGTTCGACGGCGAGACCCTGCGTCCGCGCCACGTGCCGTTCTCCGCCATGGTCGAGCTCTCCCGCCGCATGAACGCCGGCGAGATCCGAACGCTGATCGTCGCCGGGGCCAATCCGGCGTACGCCATGCCCGCATCGACCGGGTTCGCACAGGCGCTGGCAAACGTTCCGAACGTGATATCTCTGTCTCCGCACGCGGACGAGACCGCGGCAGCGGCCGGCTGGATCCTCCCCTCCCACCACGAGCTGGAGGCGTGGGGGGATGGCCTGCTCGGCCGAAGCCACATGGCGCTCGCCCAGCCCGTGATGCAGCCCGTGTTCGACACGCGTCAGCGGGAGGACATCCTCCTTCAGATCGCGGCCGCGGCCGGAGCGGCGGACGTGTTCGAGGTTACGGACTACAGGGGCTACCTCGAGAACGTGTGGCGCGAGCTGCATGCCCGTCTCGGCGCCGGGGCTCCGTCGTTCGAAGACTGGTGGCACCAGGCGCTTTCGAACGGCGGAGTCGGCCTGGCCGTGCCCGAGGGCAGAGACGTGGCCCCGGCCCTGACTGCAGCGGCAGCCAACTATTCATTCCAGGCCCCGCGTCCGACCGACGATTTCACGCTCATCACCTATCCTACCGTCCAGTTCTACGACGGGCGTGGAGCCAACCGGCCCTGGATGCAGGAGCTACCGGACTCGGTGACCAAGGCCGTATGGAACGCCTGGGTGGAGATCCACCCGGATACCGCCGAACCGCTTGGAGTCGAGACCGGCGACCTGCTGCAGGTTCGCACGGAAGCCGGCAGCGTCACCGCGCCGGTGTACGTCTACAGGGGGATCCGCCCGGACACGATCGCAGTGCCGCTCGGACAGGGGCATACGGAGTACGGCCGGACGGCTGCGGGCCGGGGCGTGAACGCCCTCGATCTGCTGGACGCGACGCCGGACGAGCGGAGCGGTGCCCTGGCGTACAGCGGCGGCGCGGCGACGATCACGGCGACGGGCAGTCGCGGCAAGCTCGCGGTCATGCAGGGCAGTGACGTCGACTTTGGGCGCGAAATCGCGGAGCTGATGCATATCGACGACGTGCCCAATGCCATGGAGCACGAGATCGACCTGACGACCCTCGTCGAGGCGGCGTACGACTCGGATCCACAGAGCCCGTACCGCTGGGGCATGACGATCGACCTGAACGCCTGCACCGGGTGCGGCGCCTGCGTTACGGCGTGCTACTCGGAGAACAACCTGCCGGTGGTGGGCGAAGACCTGTGCGCCCAGGGACGCGAGATGTCCTGGATGCAGATCATGCGGTATTACGAGGAGACGGAAGAGGGATTTCAGGCGCTCCACTTCCCCACCCTGTGCCAACAGTGCGGCGACGCTCCGTGCGAGCCCGTCTGCCCGGTGTACGCTGCGTATCACACGCCGGAGGGCCTGAACGCTCAGATCTACAACCGGTGCGTGGGCACCCGGTACTGCGCCAACAACTGCCCGTACAAAGTGCGCCGGTTCAACTGGTTCACCTCCGAATTTCCGTATCCGCTGAACCTGCAGCTCAACCCCGATGTGACCGTCCGATCCAAGGGGGTGATGGAGAAGTGCACGTTCTGTGTCCAGCGGATCAACAAGGCGAAGCTCGACGCGAAGGACGAGGGACGACTGGTCGCGGACGGCGAGATCCAGACCGCGTGCATGCAGTCGTGCCCCACGCAGGCGATCGTATTCGGGAACCTGAAGGACCCGGCGAGCCGGGTGTCGCGGAAGGCCAAGGGCTCACGCGGCTACCACATGCTCGACGAGCTGAATACGAGGCCGGCGGTGACGTACCTGAAGGGTGTCACATACGCGGCGCTGCCGGAGGGCGGGCACGGACAGGACGACGAAGCCGGATCGGGGCACGTAAACGCGGTGACTGATGGCAACGGCTGAAATCGACGTTCCGAAACAGGGACTACCCAGTCTCGCCGACGCGAACCGGGATATCAGCCGGCCGATCTCCACACCGTACAAGAGATACTGGCTGCTGCTCGGGATCTGCGCCGCGCTGATCGCGGCGGCCGGCGTCGCGTGGACGATACAGATTCGCGACGGAATGGGACGGGCCGGGATGAACAACCCGGTCAACTGGGGCGTCTACATCGTCACGTTCGTCTTCTGGGTCGGCATCGCGCACAGCGGGACGCTGATTTCCGCCGTCCTGTATCTGGTACGGTCCGGCTGGCGCACGACGATCAACCGAACGGCCGAGGCGATGACGATCTTCGCGGTGATGACGGCGGGGCTGTTCCCGCTCATTCACCTCGGCCGGGTATGGTACTTCTACTACCTGGTGCCCTACCCCTCCACGCGGCTCCTGTGGCCCAACTTCCGGTCGCCCCTGGTGTGGGACATGTTCGCGATCGGCACGTACTTCACCATCAGCCTCGTGTTCTGGTATCTGGGCCTGATTCCCGACCTGGCGGTGCTGCGCGACAGATTCACTGGCATCAAGAAGAAGTTGTACGGAGCCTTCTCGCTCGGCTGGCAGGGCACCGTGAAGGACTGGAGCCACTACCGGCGGCTGTACCTGTACCTGGCCGGAATCGCAACGCCCCTGGTGCTCTCCGTGCACAGCGTGGTGTCGTGGGACTTCGCCATGGGCGTCGTGCCGGGCTGGCACTCGACGATCTTCGCTCCGTACTTCGTGGCGGGCGCCATTTTCTCGGGCGTCGCGATGGTGATGACGATCACGATCCCGCTGCGCTGGGCTTTCGGCCTCGACAGGTACATCACGGAATATCACTTCGACAACATGGCGAAGCTCCTGCTGTTCACGTCCCTCATCGTGGGATACGCGTACGGCATGGAGTACTTCCTGGCGTGGTTCTCCTCCGATCCGATCGAGATGGAGAGCTTCCGGTGGCGGGCCTCCGGATTCTACGCCGGCCCGTTCTGGATCATGGTGTTCTGTAATGTCGTGGTGCCGGCGAGCCTGTGGTTCAAGCGCACACGCAACAGCCTCAAGGCGCTGTTCGTGATCTCGGTGTTCGTGAACATCGGGATGTGGTACGAGCGGTTCGTGATCATCGTCACGTCGCTCGCGCACGAGTTCGATCCGAGCGCCTGGCAAGTCTACACGCCGTCTTTGGTGGAGATGACGATCATGGTCGGCAGCTTCGCCTGGTTCTTCTTCTGGATCCTGCTGTTCGCGAAGACGCTGCCGGTGATCAGCATCGTGGAGGTCAAGGAGCACCTGGCACACGAACACGAGCACGGGGGCCACTGATGAGCGGCATCCTGGCCCAGTTCGAAAGCCTGGGCGCGACGAGGAAAGCGATCGAGAGCCTGCGGGAGGCGGGACACTCCGACATGGAAGTGTTCGCACCCTTCCCAACGCCGGAGCTCGAGGAGGCTCTCGGAATCATCTCCAGCCCGATCCGTAGGTGGGCCCTTATAGGCGGCATAACCGGCTTCGCGACCGCGGTGGCGCTGACGGGCCTGACGGCCCTGGCATATCCGCTCGTCACGCAGGGCAAGCCGATTCTCTCCTGGCCGGCCTACTTCATCATCATCTTCGAGATGACGATCCTGTTTACCGGCCTGTTCGGCTTCCTCGGGGTGCTGCACCACACGAAGAAGCCCGGGCGCCTTTCGCCGCAGTACCGAACTTCGTTCTCGGTGGATCGGTTCGGGGTGTACGTCCTGGCCGCCGCCGGCGCGGAGCAGAGCAGCGTCGAGACACTGGTACGAGATGCGGGAGCCGTCGAAGTGGAGTCGGGCGTATGAGCGGCCGACCGACGATTCGCGCAGGTCTCGTGGTCCTGGCCGTCGTCGTGGTCGCGTCGGGCTGCGATGACCAGGTGAAGTACGTGTCCTGGTTCGAGACGATGACCACGCAGCCGTCCGTAGAGACCTACGAAGCGGAGCCGCGAGGGCCGGTGGCCGGGACGGTCCCGGCCGGCTCGGCCCGACACCTCGACCTGCTGGCCGCGGACACGTTGCTGACCAACCCGCTCTCGGGCACGGAGGAGGACCTGGAACAAGGCGAGATCCTGTATCTCCAGTTCTGCGTCATGTGTCACGGAGAGACGGGCGCGGGAGACGGCCCGGTGGTCGGGCCCAACCGGCTTCCTCCGCTGCCGACGCTGAACCTGCTGTCCGAGCGGGCCCAGGACCTGTCGGACGGATACATCTACGGCATGATCGCGAACGGACGGGGCGTGATGCCGTCGTACCGTCGCGTGCAGCACGAAGATCGGTGGTACCTGGTGAAGTACGTCCGGAAGCTGCAGGAAGAAGCTCCTGCGGCCGAGTGACCGGACGGACAGCGTACGCACGAACGGATGAGCAATACTTTGAGCTCGCATAATACCGACAAGACACGGGAGCTGGCCCTCAACACGGTCTCCGGCCGGATCAGCGGACTCGCCGGGGCGCTGTGGCTAGCGGCAATCGCCGTGGGAGCCGTCGGCTTCTACTTCGCGCTCGGCCGGGCCCCGCAGCGCGCGTGGCAGGCCGTGTGGGTGAATTTCCTGTTCTGGACGGCTCTCGCGGAGGCCGGCGTGATCTTCGGCGCCATCCTGGTGGTGTCCAAGGGCCACTGGGGGAAGCCGTTCCGCCGGGTGGCCGAGTCGACGGGAGGGTTCCTGCCGATCTCCCTGGTCGTGTTCATCGCGATGTACTGGGGAGCGGAATATATCTTCCCGTGGATGCAGCCGATCGAAGGACACATCAACCGCGAGTGGCTCACGCACGATGGTGTCTTCCTGCGAAACGGAATCCTCCTGTTCGTGCTCTACATGCTGAGCTTCTACTACCTGCGGGTCTCGCTGAGACCGGACGCCCCCCTGGCCGCCGAGCGGCAGACCGGCTGGCGAAAGAAGTACCTGGAAGGGCTCGCGCGGGGCTGGCGGAGCGACGATGAGGAGGAAGCGCGGTCACAGCGCACCATGTCGTGGCTCGCGCCAGTGCTGATCCTGGCCTGGGTGGTGATTTTCAGCCTCCTCAGCGTGGACATGTCCATGTCGCTCATGCCGGGCTTCATCAGCGTGATCTGGGGACCGCTGTACTTCATGGCCGGGTGGGTGTGCCTGCTCGCGCTCATTGCCGTCATCGCGCAGCGCTACCGGGGTCGCTACCACCTGGACGACGTGTGGGGGAAGTGGGAATTCCACGATCTCGGCAAGCTGATGTTCGCCTTCGTGATCTTCTGGAGCTACATGTGGTTCTCGCAGTATCTGCCGATCTGGTACGGCAACATTGGGCGTGAGACGATCTTCTTCGAACAGCGCCTCGACCACGGCTTCGGCCCCCTGCTATATCTGCAGATGGCGCTCGTGTTCGCGATTCCGTTCGCCCTGCTGCTGTGGAGGATGCCGAAGATGAATTCCCGGCATCTGTCCTTCGTCGGCCTGATCATCCTCGCGGGCTTCTGGCTCGAACGGTACATGGCCGTCGTGCCCTCCACGTGGCACGGTGAGTCGCCGCCGCTCGGGTGGGTGGAGGCGGCCGTGACATTGGGCTTCCTCGGACTGTTCGGGCTCAGTTACTCGATCTGCGCAAGCGTCGGGCCCAAGATTCCGATCCGCGAAGCGCTGATCGCGGGCGAGAGGTCGCGGGGGCCGTAGGGCAAAGCCGGGCCCTTCTGCCTCAGTCAGTCGACCCGATGGGACGCCAGGAGCGAGACGTCGGGGAGGCATAATTGGTCACGGAGGGCCGCCGGCTGAATCGATTCTCCGCGAGCCACGCCAGGTACGGGCCCGGCGCCTTCGATACCAGGGCGTGTTCGAAGTCGCCGTCGGCCCAGTGCGCCACCTGGACCCCTCTCCTCGAAGCTACCGTGACATCGATCGGCTCCATGTTCTGACCGCCATTCTCGAGCGGTACCCGGTAGTGAACCAGACGCGTGCCCTCAAGGTCGTATTCGATCATGGAGCCCATGTCTCCCCTCAGGTCGCACACGGTCGCCCGGGTGACGGGCGCCTGGTGCAGGACGACGGGGACGATGACGCGGCCCATCTCGCGCTTGTAGAAATTCCTGATCTGCCCCACGTCCAGCCCCGATTGCTCGAAATCCACCGCGGCGGTCCGAACGTAATCCGCGGCGAACCGATCCGTGTAGGAACCGGTGTCGTACCGGTCGGAGAGCACGTGTCCGCCCCCGAGCAGAAGGACGGCGACAGCCGCGGCCGCCAGTTCGGATCTCCAGCCCCGCGAGCGCGGGTGACTTTCCTCCGGTGCAAGATCTACGAGATCGGCTGGGGACCCTGCCCATGACTCGTCGACGTCGCGCACGGCATCCAGCCAGCGCTGCGATGCCAGGGCCTCGGCCACGGCCATCCGCAGCCCCGTTGTGGGAGCCACCGCGATTCCCTCACCCACGCGGCGCAGGAGGCGCGCGAGCTCAGCATCGCGCAGAAAGAAAGCGCGGCACTGGTGGCACCGCGTCAGGTGGCTCCGCGCTGCCTCTTCCTCGGGAAGGTGATTGCGGGGCCGGTCCAGTGGCCACAGCACTTCCCTGGTACGCTCACAGGTCAACTTCATCGCGCAGGTCATTCCTCTAGCCTCGAGTCTTCGCCTCTGTCTGACAGGAGATAACGCACGAGGAAGTGGATTGGTTCACGGAAGGGGAGATGGCACCTCGGGAGGCTGCACGTTCAGCGACCCTGGCTGCTCCGGACCGATGTACCGATCCAGGTACTCGAGTCGTCTCTCGACATCCAGGATCTGCTCCACGCGCGACCGGTAGTAATCGCTGTCGCTGGACGGATTCCACCGCTTCGGCCGGGGTAGTCCGGCGGCCAGCATGGCTCCCTGCCTCGGCGAGAGGCCGGACGCCGGAAGTCCGAAGTAGTGACGCGCGGCGGCCTCTGCCCCGTAGATGCCGGGCCCGAACTCGGCGATGTTGAGATGGAGCTCGAGGATGCGCGCCTTGGACAGCTCTTTTTCGAGCTGCTTCGTGAGGATCGCTTCCCGGAGCTTGCGAGTGAGGCTGCGCCTCGGGGAAAGCCACAGGTTTTTCGCGACCTGTTGTGTGATGGTGGAGGCACCGCGAGGCGCCTCCCGCTCGCGGATCGCCTTCTTCAGGGCTTCCTTCATCTCGTGTGAGGAAAACCCGTCGTGGAAGAAGAACTCGCTATCCTCGCTCGCCACCACGGCCCGCTTCAGGTTTGGCGAAATCCGGGCGTACGGCACCGGCGACCACGCCACCTCATCGCTCCTCCC
>CAXMRU010000030.1:0-6897 GCA_964195715.1 Akkermansiaceae bacterium
CGGGAGTCGGCACAGCGGCGGGCCGATGCCCTGGGGTTCATGGCCGAGCGCGCTCGGGCCGCCGGGTTCGGTGCAGTGCCGGAGAAGGGCGAGGGAGGCGAGGCGCGTGCACCCCTCAGCGGCACGCGCGCGGAGCGTTACCAGGTCATGCTGCACGTGGACATGGATACCCTGCAGGAAGAAGGAGAACCGGGCCTCTCGGAGCTCGAGGACGGGACACGCGTTTCAGCTGAAACGTCCCGCCGGCTCACCTGTGATGCTGCGCTCGTAGCCGTAAGCCACAGCCGAGATGGCTCGGTGCTCGGTGCAGGCCGCAGGACCCGCACCATATCACCTGCGCTCAGGCGTGCGCTGGAGGCGCGTGACCGCGGCTGCCGGTTTAAGGGCTGCGGCCTGCGCTTCACCGACGCGCACCATGTAAGGCACTGGGCTGACGGAGGAGAGACGGCACTGGGTAACCTGCTGCTCCTGTGTGACTATCACCACCGACTCGTGCACGAAGAAGGATGGAAGGTGGAGTTGTGGGGCAGGGAGCGGTTGCCGGCGTTCATCGATCCACGGGGGCAGGTCCATTTCAACGCGGGCTGGAAAGCGCCCGAGCTGTCTGAGGATCCCGTGGCCGCGTTGATCGCGGAGAACCAGCGCCGCGGGGTAGAGCCCGACTACTACACGGCCGGCGCACGCTGGAAGACCGAGTGGGACATCCCCAAATCCGTCTACTTCAATGCACTCGAGGCGCTGGCCTGAGGATCCGATGGGCGGTGATCAGGGACGGGAACTGGCTGCCCCCCGCCCCTGCTCCGGCACACGCTGTTTTCAACCTGAGCTCCGACAGGAGAGGACATCTCCGCTGTACTCAATACCCGAACTCATCTGTCGTAGTTCGCCAATCGGAGGCAGATTCCCAAGTCGATCTGTCCCCGTGTTTCGGGCAGATGTTTGCTTCCCCAGTCCTTGATATCTAATATATCAGGCGCTCGGTCACGGACATACGTCAGTGCAAGCACGCAGCCTCACGCGGAACGGAGCGGGACCGTGGAAGGACGCGAGATCCTCCGCCTCAAGTCTCTGCGGGAGCAGGTCTACGATCACCTGCGTCATGCGATCAACGCCGGACAGCTGGAGCCGGGGTCTTTCGTCGATCAGAAGAACCTGGCCGCAGAGCTCGGAATCAGCCGGCAGCCCCTCCGCGACGCGATGATTCAGCTGGAGATCGAAGGTTTCGTCACCGTCATCCCGCGCCGTGGTGTCCAGGTGAACCGCCTCACCCTCGACGACATCCGCCACCTGTACCAGATCATCGGTGCGCTCGAGAGCGCGGTACTTATGCGTGTCACCGGGTTCTTGCGAGAGGATCTGATGCAGGGGCTCGGAGACCTGAACGCGGGCATGGTCGATGCCATTGGAGCAGGTGACTTCGACACGTACTACGACCTCAATCTCGCGTTTCATGATGTCTTCCTCGACATGTCGGACAACGAGGGGCTGAAGCGGACCGTCCGGATCTGCAAACAGCGCCTGTACGACTTCCCACGCGAGCGCAGGTTCTACAAGGAGTGGGAAGTTGCCTCGACGAAGGAGCACGAGCAGATCATCGAGCTCATCGTCCGCGGCCGGGGAAAAGAAGCCGCGAGCTACCTGAGAAGCGTCCACTGGTCGTTCGACGTGCAGCGCCCCTACATCGAAGCCTACTATCACATGGAAAGACGAGCCGATACCGATGAGTAGCACCGGACTCGTCTTCGATGTGCAGCGCTTCAGCCTGCACGATGGACCCGGGATCCGGACGACCGTTTTCCTCAAAGGATGCCCCCTCGCGTGCAGCTGGTGCCACAATCCCGAGGGGATGTCTGCGGCCGCGGAGATCCTGGTGACGCCGGATCGGTGCATCGGCTGCAGGGCGTGCGTCGAGGTTTGTCCGCATGGACTCCCGTCAGGGATCGCCGGCGGGTGGGCGGCCCCCAGGGAACTGTGCAAGGCCTGCGGGCTTTGTTCCGAAGCGTGCCCCACGGGGGCGCGGCGACTCATTGGGCGGGAAATGTCGGTGGAGGAGGTTGTCGACGAGGTCCTGCGCGACCGAGTGTTCTACGAGAATTCGGGCGGCGGCGTGACGTTCTCGGGTGGTGAGCCCCTGCGCCAGGCGGATTTCGTTCTCACGTGTCTGGAGGCGGTGAACGAGCACGGCGTTCATACTGCAGTCGATACGTGTGGACTCGTCGACACGGACGACCTGCTTGCAGCTGCGAAGGTAGCGGATCTCTTCCTGTACGATCTCAAGCATGTCGACGACGTGGTCCACCGGGAGTGGGCCGGAGCCTCGAATGCCCTCATCCTTGCAAACCTGGAAACGCTGGCCCGGGAGCACGAGGCGATATGGGTCCGGGTGCCCATCATCCCCGGCGTCAACGACGACGATGTGAACATGCGCCGCACGGCCGCACTCGCGGCGGCTCTTCCGGGTGTGCAGCGTGTGAGCCTGCTGCCGTATCACGAACTCGGGGCCGACAAGCGAAACCGCCTGGGAATGAAAACGACCGCGTTCAACCCGTTGTCACCGTCGCCGGACCGGATGCGAGACATAGCTGCGATGTTCGAGGAGGCGGGCCTCCTGGCTACGATTGGAGGATGAGGAAGTGACGGATAGAACCCGGAGACTACGGCGGGAGAGCCTGGAGGCTGTGCCGAGTATCTCGGCCGAGCGCGCGCTCCTGATCACGGAATTCTATGACAAGCACCTCGGGCGGGTGGCGACGCCCCTCATGCGGGCCGGCGCGTTTCACTACCTGTGCGAGCACAAGAGCCTGCATCACGGTGACGGAGAGCTGATCGTGGGAGAGAGGGGTCCGGCGCCGAAGGCCGTGCCCACGTTCCCCGAGCTGACCTGCCACTCGCTCGAGGATCTTCGGACCCTGAATTCTCGTCCGAAGACACGATACCACGTCGACGAGGGTGTCCTGGCCGACTACGAAGACGTGGTGATTCCCTTCTGGACCGGACGATCGCTCCGGGATCGCCTGTTCGAGGAGTTGCCGGAGGAGTGGCACGAGGCCTACGACGCCGGCGTGTTCACCGAGTTCATGGAGCAGCGGGCGCCCGGCCATACGGTGCTCGACGATAAGATCTACTCGAAGGGCATGCGGGGCTTCCAGGCGGACATCGACGCGGCGCTGGAAGCGCTGGACTTCGCCTCGGATCCGGAGGCGCAGGACAAGTGCGAAGCGCTGCGGGCGATGCGCATCTCCTGTGATGCGTTGATCCTGTTCGCCGAGCGGCACGCGGAGCTGGCGGAGGAGAAGGCGGCTGCGGAGCAGGACCCGGCGGAGAAGGCCTTGCTGGAGCGGATCGCGGCCACCTGTCGCCACGTGCCGGCGAACGCGCCGAGAGATTTCCACGAGGCGCTGCAGTACTACTGGTTCTGCCATCTCGGCGTGATCACCGAGCTTAACGGTTGGGACGCGTTCAACCCGGGACATCTGGACCACCACCTGCTGCCGTTTTACGAGCAGGGACTGGCTGACCGCAGCCTGACGAGGGAGTCGGCGAAGGAGCTCCTGGAGGCGTTCTTCATCAAGTTCAACAATCACACGGCACCCCCAAAGGTCGGCGTAACGGCGGCCGAAAGCGGCACCTACACCGACTTCGCCAACATCAACATCGGGGGCCTGCTCGCAGACGGGTCCGACGGCTCGAACGAGTTGTCCCACATCCTTCTCGGGATCGTAGACGAGATGCACCTTCTGCAGCCGAGCACCAACGTTCAGGTATCGAGTGAGACTCCGGACGAAGTGCTTTACCACGCACTACGGGTGGTCCGGAAGGGATACGGATTCCCGTCGTTGTTCAACGCGGACGCCGTGGTCGCGGAGCAGCTCAGACAGGGGAAGACGGTCGAGGACGCGAGAGCCGGTGGGTGCAGTGGTTGCGTCGAGGTGGGAGCGTTCGGGAAGGAAGCCTACATCCTGACGGGCTACTTCAACCTCGTGAAGATTCTGGAGCTGGCTGAGAACGACGGCTTCGATCCGCGCACCAGCCGCCAGCTTGGTCCCACGACAGGAAACGCGGCTGACTTCCTGAGTTTCGACGACCTGTTCGAGGCGTTCGAACGGCAGCTTCGCCACTTCGTTGACGTGAAGATCCGGGGTAACCAGATCATCGCCCGTATGTATGCCCGAGAGATGCCGGCTCCGTTTCTGTCTGTCCTGATCGACGACTGCACCGCGAACGGACGCGATTACAACGCGGGCGGTGCGCGATATAACAACCGGTTCATCCAGGCCGTCGGAATCGGCACGATCACGGACAGTCTGGCGGCGATCCAACGCGTCGTCTACGAGGAAGGCCTGCTGACCCTACCGGAGCTGCTGTCCGCGATTCGGGCGGACTTCGAGGACCACGACGCCCTGCGGCAGAGGCTGCTCAATCGGACGCCCAAGTACGGCAACGACGACGACGCGGCCGACGACATCATGCGGCGCGTGTTCGACGCCTCGTTCGACTGCATTGACGGGCGTCCGACGGCGATCGGTGGTGCGCACCGGCTGGAGATGCTGCCTACGACCTCGCACGTGTACTTCGGATCGGTGACCGGAGCCACGGCGGACGGACGGAAAGCCGGACTTCCGCTCTCGGAGGGGATCTCACCGGTGCAGGGAGCGGACCGGCGGGGGCCGACCGCAGTCTTCCGTTCCGCGGCGAAGATGGACCACATCAAGACGGGCGGCACGCTGCTCAACATGAAGTTCTCTCCGTCGCTGATCACGGGCGACGAGGGGATCGAGCGGATGTCGCACCTGGTACGCGGCTACTTTCAGATGGACGGACACCACGTCCAGTTCAACGTCGTCGATGCCGAAACACTCCGGAAAGCACAGGCGGATCCCGCCTCGCATCGTGACTTGATCGTGCGTGTAGCCGGATACAGCGACTATTTTTGCGATCTGTCCGACGCCCTGCAGGAAGAGATCATCGAGCGAACGGAGCACTCGGAGCTTTGAGCGGCTCCCGGAGCGAGGGGAGATAGACATTCGCCATCTCGGCAAGGCCTCGATCGTCGTACTGCTGTTCCTCGCGGCGTGCGGGTCTCCACAGGAATACGACGTCGTGATTCGCGGCGGGACGATCTACGACGGCAGCGGTGGCGATCCGTTCACGGGCGACATTGTGATCTCGGGAGACAGGATCGCAGCGGTTGGCGACATCGGGCGCGCCGTCGGCCGGACCGAGATCGATGCGACAGGTCACGCCGTATCACCCGGCCTCATCAACATGCTCTCGTGGGCCACAGAGTCTCTGATCGAGGACGGGATCGGGCAGAGCGACATCCGGCAGGGCGTCACCCTCGAAGTGTTCGGCGAGGGTTGGTCGATGGGCCCTCTCAACGAAGAGATGAAGGAAGAGACAATCGAGTCTCAGGGCGACATCCGGTACCCTGTCGAGTGGACGACGCTGGGTGAATACCTCGACTGGCTTACGGGTCGTGGGGTGGCTCCGAACGTCGCCTCGTTCGTCGGTGCGACGACGGTGCGGATTCACGTGCTCGGTTACCAGGACCGCGCCCCGAGCGAGGACGAGCTCGAGGAGATGCGGGCTCTCGTTGCCCGGGCGATGGAGGAAGGTGCGCTGGGCGTCGGATCCTCATTGATATACGCCCCGGCTTACTACGCCGAAACGGACGAGTTGATTGCCCTCGCCGAGGTCGCCGGCCTGTACGGCGGCATGTACATCAGCCACATCCGTGGCGAGGGAAGCGGGATCCTGGAGCATGTGGAGGAGCTGATCACGATCGCCCGCGAGGCGAACCTGCCAGCCGAAATCTACCACCTGAAGGCGTCGGGCCGGGACAACTGGGACAAGCTGAAGGACGTCATCCGGCGCGTGGAGGACGCGCGGGACGAGGGTCTGCGGATCACCGCCGACATGTACACGTATCACGCGAGCTCGACGGGCCTGGACGCGGTCATGCCTCCGTGGGTGCAGGAAGGTGGATTCGACGCTTGGGTCGCGCGTCTGAAGGACCCGGAGATCCGGGAACGGGTGAGGGTCGAGATGAACGACCCGGCGGGCGAGTGGGATAACACGTGGCTGAGCGCCGGATCGCCGGAAAACATCCTGCTGACGGGCTTTCGCACTGACTCGCTGCGCTACCTGACCGGCCGGACGCTCGCAGTCGTGGCCCGCATGCGCGACGCCGGCGCCGAGGAAACGGCGATGGACCTGGTGATCCAGGACGACAGCCGGGTGCAGGCCGTCTTCTTCACGATGTCCGAGGACAACATCCGGCGGAAGATCGCCGTGCCCTGGGTGAGCTTCTGCTCCGACGCCGGGGCGTACGCCACCGATGGAGTGTTCCTCAACTCCCAGCCCCATCCACGCGGATACGGATCGTTCGCGCGGCTCCTCGGCATGTACGTACGAGACGAGCGGGTGATCCCGCTGGAAGAGGCGATTCGCCGGCTGACCTCGCTTCCGGCCGGCAACCTGGGGATCCGGGAGCGCGGCGCACTCGAACCCGGCTTCTATGCCGACGTCGTAGTGTTCGACCCGGAGACGATCGCGGACAGGGCCACGTTCGAGAAGCCACACCAGTACGCCGTCGGCGTGAAGCACGTGTGGGTGAACGGCGAGCAGGTGATCACGAACGGTGGACCCACGGGGGCGAAGCCGGGCCGGGTAGTCAGAGGCCCGGGTTGGACGGGCTGGAGCGAGTGACAGGTCGCCGAAGAACCCCGAGAGTTGGGGTCAGCCCGCTTCCTCAGGCGGTGCCTCGACCGCGAGGCGGTGTCGGTCCTCGTACAAGTAAGCGCCCGGGAAATCAGGATCCGCGTACTTCCGTTTGCCGCTCCAGGACTCGATGTCGAGGCGGAACACGCTCGTTCGCTTGAGCTCGCCCGCCGTGAT
>CAXMRU010000031.1:0-4399 GCA_964195715.1 Akkermansiaceae bacterium
TTATGGGGCGAAAGAACGGTCGTGGACCTCGGCCAACCCGTGCCCATCGTCACCGACGAGATCGAAACGGGCGCTCATCCGCTGATCATCAACCCGTTCATCACGGCCCAGCTCGGCAAGGGTTGGTACCTGGGCACGAACGACCTGGTGGCCCAATACAGCTGGGAATTCGGCGGCTGGAAAGTCCCGGTCGGGCTCCGGTTCGGCTACGTGCTGGTGAACCCGGGCAATACATGGAACTTCTACGTAGAGTACGCGACGGAATTCGCGACGGATGATTGGCCCGGTGCCGCGGCCAGGAACAAGTACCGGGCGAACGTCTCGTACAGCATGCCCGTCGGCTGATCTCTGAGGGGGATCCGAGGATGAATGAGCCGAACGTCATGCAGACGATCGACAGCCGCGCCCTGGCCGGCGGACGTCGCGAGACGAACCAGTTGCGTCGGCTGGAGACGCTGACTGACGTCGTGTACGGAATCGCGATCTGGCGTGTGTTCATGCTGTTCCCGCGCCCGGATGAGCCGGCGTGGAACTGGCATTCCTGGCGCGAGTTTCTGGCAGCGGAAGGGATGACCGCGGTCCTCATCGCAATCGGCGTGGTCGTCCTGATCATCTACTGGCTCCAGAGCAACACGCTGTTCAGCCTGGTCGAGCGGGCGGACGGGAAGTTCGCGGTTCGCGCCATCGTGCAGCTGTTCTTCGTCCTCCTGTTCCTGTTCGCGATCCGGGTCGGGACGGAGCTCCCGGCCTCGGCCTGGACGAGAGGCTTCGAGAGTGTGTCGGCTTTGCTGCTCGGTCTCTCTTCGACCTGGATGTGGTCCTATGCGGCAAAGGGACGACGTCTGCTACACGCGGACGTTTCCGACGACGAGGCACGCGCCGTGAAGCGCCGCATAACGGCCGAGCCGGCCACGGCCCTATTCACGCTGCCGTTCGTGTTCACGCCGATCTTCTGGGAGCTTGCGTGGTTCACGTATCCGGCGGTGCGGCGGTTGTTCCGCAGGAGCGCCAGGCTTCTGATCGACGCATCTCACTGAGGGGAAAAGAATGAGCTGTCCCACCCACCCGGAGGAGAACGACATGAGTAGTAGGACAACACGGACGGTCCTCGGCCTGGTCGCGGCGCTGCTGTTTGCCGCGCCTCTGATCGCCCAGGACAAGCCCAACGTACTGGTGATCTGGGGAGATGACATTGGCTGGAGCAATACCAGCGTCTACAACCACGGAATCATGGGCTACGAGACGCCCAACATCGACCGGATCGCGCACGAAGGAGCGATGTTCACGGACTGGTATGCCCAGCAATCCTGCACCGCCGGCCGAGCAGCATTCATTCTGGGGCAGCATCCGTTCCGCACGGGTCTGCTCACAATCGGGATGCCGGGGTCCGACCAGGGAATCCGCGACGACCAGCCCACGATCGCGGAATTGCTGAAGCCCCTCGGCTACACGTCGGGGCAGTTCGGCAAGAACCACCTGGGCGATCGCGACGAGCACCTGCCCACGGCGCACGGGTTCGACGAGTTCTTCGGCAACCTGTATCACCTGAACGCTGAGGAAGAGCCGGAGACCTATTACTATCCGAAAGATCCATCCTTTCGAGAGAAATACGGCCCGCGTGGCGTGATCCACAGCTATTCCGACGGGCGGATCGAGGACACGGGTTCCCTGACGCGGAAGCGCATGGAGACGGTGGACGATGAGTTCCTGACCGCGGCCATCGCGTTCATCGAGCAGGCCCACGCGGAAGGCAAACCCTTCTTCGTGTGGTACAACTCGACGCGCATGCACGTGTTTACGCGCCTGAAGCCTGAGAGCGAGGGGGTAACCGGAATCGGCCTTTACCCCGATGGAATGGTAGAGCTCGACGGGATGGTGGGGATTCTGCTCGACAAGCTGGACGAGCTGGGGATCACAGACAACACGATCGTGATGTTCTCCACCGACAACGGCGCGGAGACGTTCACCTGGCCGGACGGGGGCATCACACCATTCATGGGTGAAAAGGGCACCACGTGGGAAGGCGGCTTCCGGGTGCCGACCATGCTGCGGTGGCCCGGCGTGATCGAGCCCGGCACCGTGAGCAACGAGATCTTCTCGCACGAGGACATGATGCCGACCCTGCTGGCCGCCGCCGGCGATCCGAACATCAAAGAGGAGCTCCTGAAGGGCCACCAGGCGGGTGACAAGATGTTTAAGGTGCACCTCGACGGATACAACCTCGTGCCTTACTTCCGCGGCGAGGTTGATGGGTCGCCCCGGCAGTCGATCTTCTACTTCGACCAGGCCGGCGGCCTTAACGCCGTGCGGGTCCGGAACTGGAAGCTCCACTTCACGCTGCTCGATGGCCCGATCAACGAGGCGGTGCGAGTCAAGCGAGCATGGCCCGTGGTCATCAATCTCAGGGCCGATCCCTTCGAGAGGATGTGGGAGGACTCGCAGATGTACCTGCGCTGGATGGTGGACAACATGTGGACGTTCGTTCCGGCGCAGCAGTACGTGGGCGAGTTCCTGGCCACGTTCCAGGAGTTCCCGCCAGTCAGGGGCTCGTCGCTCAGCGTGGACAACGTCCTGCAGGAGCTCTTGCAGCAGGGGACGGGACGGTAGTAGAGAGCGACAGGCTATTGATCAGGCTGGACGCTCGCCGAAGGGCGGTCGCCGTTGCGCGGCCGCCCTCTTCGCATCGATAGGGGGTATCACGGACCCTCTACACGAATTCCCACATTCCCACTTTCGGACAACGGTCCGAAATGACGCATTCGCTACAGTGCGGCCGCCGCGCGACGCAAACCGTCCTCCCGTGCCCGATCAGCAGGACGTGAAGTTCGTATCGCAGGTCGGGAGGGACGATCTCGTTTAGGAACTCGTGTGTCCGGACGGCGCTCGCGTTCTCCGGAACGAGCCCGAGGCGGATCGCGATCCGGTGCACGTGCGTGTCTACCGGGATCACGTCACGTCCCATCGAGAAGCACAGCACACACGCCGCGGTTTTCACTCCCACGCCCTTGAAGCTCGTCAGGTATGCAGTGGCCTCGCGGTCGTCCATCTCCTCGAGATGTTCGAGGGAAGGGCGGCCCCGCTCGTCGCGCAGGCGCCCCAGAACCGAGAGGATCGTGGCGGACTTCTGGTTTGAGAGCCCGGCCGGGCGAATCGTCTCCTCGAGCTCTCCCTCCGGAGCCGCGAGCACGGCCTCCCAATCGCGGTACCGGTCGCGAAGCGCCTCCCAACCCCTGTAGCAGTTGGCGTCGGAGGTGCTCTGGCTGAGGATCGTCAGGACCAGCTCGTCGAGCGGATTACGACGGATCTTCCGGGTCGCCGGATGAACCGTGGCGAGCCGCGCCGTGATCGCGCGGATCCGCTCTTCAGCGTTCTGTCGGCCTGCCGGGTCCGTCATTAGCTTGTGGCGTTCCTCGTCAGAGACGTCGAAGTCATCGATTCATCAACGGCAGCCAACGTATCCGAGGCGTGAAGAAGCGGCAAAGAGGGAAGGTTCGGGTCCTGGATCTGCGGGACACTCGACTGACCGAGGCGTTCAATCCGCGCACCGCGGGGATTGACGACGCGTCTCCCCTGCAGATCGTCCGGCTCCTCAATGAGGAGGACCGCACGGTGGCGAGTGCCGTCGCATCCCAGGAGAAGGCGATCGCCGCTGTGATCGCGGACGTGGCCGAACGGCTGAGCCGCGGTGGCCGGCTGTTCTATATCGGGGCGGGCACCAGCGGTCGATTGGGTGTGCTGGATGCCTCCGAATGTCCTCCCACGTTCGGCAGCGATCCCGAGACCGTGCAGGGGATCATCGCCGGGGGGCCGGAGGCGCTCGTTCGTAGTCGCGAGGGCGTGGAAGACGACGCCGAAGCAGCGGCGGCAGCGGTCCACGAGGCACGTATCGGCACCGCCGACTTCCTGCTCGGCATCGCCACCTCCGGCACGACGCCTTACGTGCACGCGGCCCTGGATGCCGCACGGGAAGCCGGGGCCCGCACGGGCTTGTTGTCCTGCACGTCGCCGCCCGAAGACATCGCGCGCCGCGTCGACTACCTGATCACGCCGCTGACCGGGCCGGAGGCGATCGCCGGTTCTACCCGTCTCAAAGCCGGGACGGCCACGAAGCTCGTCCTCAACACCATTTCAACCGGCGTGATGATCCGGCTCGGCAAGGTATACGGGAACCTCATGGTGGATCTCCGCGCGGTGAGCCGGAAGCTCGTGGATCGAAGCCTGCGCACGGTCGAAGCGGTCACGGGACTGGAGCGTGAGGAGGCGCGCCGGCTGCTCATCGCGGCCGGCGGGTCCGTGAAGATCGCGATCGCCATGCACGAAACGCGGGTCGGACGGTTCACCGCCGAGCGTCGACTCGACGTGTGCGACGGGTTTCTCGGCCGAATGGTGCACCGCTTTC
>CAXMRU010000032.1:0-1779 GCA_964195715.1 Akkermansiaceae bacterium
CTCCCGGTCGGCTGTGGCCCCGGGCGTCGCGCGGCGGCCGCGCCAGCTTCCCGACACTTCTACGTATCGGCCGTTCGCGGCCAGCGGTCCTCCCACGAACTGCAGCTGGGAGTCAGTCACGCGCAGGGAAATCAACTCTCCGTCATCACCTGAGAGGAAATGCCGGAGGCGCGGTGTACCGCGGTCCGGGAGGGGATCTTCCCAGATGGCCGTCAGGCGTCCCCTGGTCACTGTCTGCTGGGCATCCGCAGCGACCGGCCCCAGGGCCCGATCGTCCCGGGGAGCGGCGTGCGCGGCGAACAGTCCAGCCACGACGATCACGACCCGTCCGAGGCCCATGCGTTGTGCCCGAGAGAGCATGCTCATCCATCTGTCCTGCAAAGAGTCACCTCATACAGAGATTCGCATGCAAGACCGCCCACCGGAAAACGATCCGGGAAGCCGAAAGGGCAGGTACTACACCGCTTCGAGGGGTTGGTCCCTGCTCCACGGTGTCCGTATGCGGAAGACGGGTGCAAGTCCCGTGCGCGGGATACCGCACGGGCCGCCAAGAGGCGACCCGTGTTGCTTCGGCTACCCAGGGGAGAGAAAACTGCGGCGTCCGGCTCCTAGAACCTGGACCCCGGAAGCTCCACGTCTGCCACGCGCCACGCGACGACCAGGCGTTCGTGGGCGGCCGCCACTTCGTCGGGTCTTCCCTGCGCCTTGTAGGAGAGCTCGAGGCCCCGGAGCGCATAGCCGTTCTCGGCGAACTGGATCAGCGCCGCGTCGTAGACATCTTCGGCCTCGGCAGCCCGCCCGGCATCGAGGAGCACGGCTCCCAGGACGTGCCGCACCGGCAGGGCCCACGGCGGTGGCTCGTCGTAAGTGAGGGCGGTCTCCATCTCGATGCCCTCGGCCAGGGCCACGATCGCCGCTTCGGTGTTGCCGCTCGCCGCTTCGATCTCGCCGGTAAGCACCCGCTCCCCGATCGACAGCAACGTGTGCGCCGAGTTGAGCTCCCACACGGTGACTCCCTCGAGCGCATCGCCGGCCAGGAGCGCGCGCAGCGCCTCCAGCTCGGCTTCCGCCTGGTCGATCTCGCCGAGACGGGCCAGCGCCATGCCCCTCGCGTAGCGCCATGTGCCCCGAGGATAGGCGAGGTCCTCGGGTGGGGCCGGCTCGGCCAGGATCTCGTCCCACATGCCGAAGCGCACCATCACCCGGAGCGGCGTGACGGAGTAATGCTGCAGGGCCCCGAGTCCGGGCGCCCGCATCATCTCCGGGTCGACCCGGGCCTCCAGCTCGCGCGCCGTCTCGAGGGCGAGTGCGCGGCTGCCCGCCATCTGAGCGGCGAACGAGAGGAAATGGTAGTTATGCGAACCGTAGCCCTGGTCGAACCCGTCCGGGCCCTCGTCGGCCGCGGGCTCTGCGTGCATGCCGTGCGCGTGAACGGCGCCCTGGTTCGACTCGATTGCGTCCGCGTAGCGTCCGACCCGGATGTAGATGTGCGACGGCATGTGGACGATGTGCCCCGCCCCCGGCATCAGACCGGCCAGGCGCTCGGCACACGGGATCGCCCTTTCCGGATAGAATTTCTCGACCGCGTGGACATAAAAGTGGCACGCGCCCGCGTGCTGGAGGTAGTCCCCGATCACAGGAAGCAGCCGACCGAGCAGCTCTTCGGTATCGGGCCGCGGCGAGCCGTCCTCGTTCCAGTAGTCCCACGGACTGAGATCCATGAGGGCCTCGGCCGCCAGCACCTGTGCGTCCGGGTCATCCGGATGCGTGTCGGCCACG
>CAXMRU010000033.1:0-6645 GCA_964195715.1 Akkermansiaceae bacterium
TCTTCCATCGGGTCGATGTTGGAAATACCCGATCAAGTGGGCGGATACATGAGCCAGATCGTTTTTCTCGCCTCCAATGCCGTTCTCCTCCTCGCGCTCGCGTGGTCCGTCGTCCTGGTTATCCGCATTCGTGACTGGCGGCTGGTCCTTCTCAGTGTCGTCCTGGCACTGATGGTGACGCGTCACGCATTCACCCAAGAGATGGTGCGCGGCGACTGGACAGATATGGCCGCAGCCGAGATTCCAGGATTCCTGGTCGGCGTCGGCATGCTGCTGGTGGTGATTTTAATCGGCCGGATGATCGACGACTATCGCGTGGCCCTGGCGACCGTTTCGGAGTCGGCGACCGCACTCGCCGAGAACCAGACGCGCCTTCAATTCGTGGTGAATCAAGCGCCGCTCGTGCTCTGGGCTCTGAATACCGAGGGTGTGTTCAAGCTGTCGGAAGGTCGCGGACTGGAAGCGCTGGGCTTGAAGCCCGGCGAGGTGGTGGGGCGCTCTGTGTTCGAGGTGTACGAGGGAAACACCGAGGTCCTGAACGACGCCCGAAAGGCCCTGGCGGGCCACGAGGTTCGCTCGGCGGTCAGGGTAGGCGCTGGTGTGTTCGAGAGCCGGCAGCGAGCTCTGCTGGATTCCACAGGGAAGGTCGTTGGCGTGCTTGGAGTAGCGACGGATGTGACGGACCGCGAACAGGCGATGAGCGAGTTGGAGGCAAGTCACCGGGCGCTGACGGAGGCGTACGACAGCACTCTCGAAGGGTGGGTTCGTGCCCTGGATCTCCGGGACCGGGAGACGGAGGGGCACACGCAACGCGTCACCCGGCTCACGATGGAGCTGGCGCGTCGGATGGGGATTCCGGAGAAAGACATCGTACACGTGAGGAGGGGGGCTCTGCTGCACGACATCGGGAAGATCGGGATCCCGGATTCCGTGCTGAGGAAACCGGGGCCGCTGGACGAGGCGGAGTGGGAGCTCATGCGGCAGCATCCCGTTTGGGCCCACGAGATGATCTCGGCGATCGCGTTCCTCGAACCGGCCCTGGATATTCCGTATTGCCACCACGAATGGTGGGACGGGACGGGATATCCCCGCGGTCTCTCAGGTGACGCCATCCCCCTGGCGGCGCGGGTGTTCGCGGTGACCGACGCGTGGGACGCGCTTCGCTCAGATCGACTCTACAGTCCGGAGTGGGACGAACAGGAGGTCATGGCGTACTTGCGCGAGCAGGCCGGGGGCCAGTTTGATCCGTCGGTTGTGGACGAGTTCCTCGCCATGCTCTCCGAGACGGAGGTGCAGGCCACCTGAGCAGCGACCTCGTCCTTCCGGTGGCGCCGTAGTAGGTTGCCCGCGTCATGAACCCGACTACTCGCAACAAAATCAGACGGACCGTCGGCCGTGCTGCGTCGGTCCTGACGCTCACGGCCTGCCTGGGCGTCCTGTCGACCGGCTGCCGGGTCGAGGCGCCGGAGCGCACGGAGGCGGAGGAGAGGGCGCGCAGCACGGGGTATCGGGGGATTCTGCTGGCTGACGCAGATCCCCGGCCCGACTTCGTCCTTACCGACCTGCGGGGCGAGGCCTTCGACTTTCGGGTGGAGACAGAGGGCAAGCTGGCGCTGCTGTTCTTCGGTTATACGTACTGTCCCGATATCTGCCCCGTCCACATGGCGAGCCTGGCGGCGGTGAAGCGCGATCTGAGTGTGAACGAGCAGCGCGGCATGCAAGTCGTTTTCGTCACGGCGGACCCGCGGCGTGACACACCCGAGCGCCTTCGCGAGTGGCTGGGCAACTTCGATCGGGACTTCGTGGGACTGAGGGGAAGCGAGGCCGAGGTCGACAGCATCATGCTGAGCCTGGGTCTGCCACCGGCAATCCGCGACACGGTTTCCGGCCCGGACTACGCCGTCGGACACGCTTCCCAGGTGATCGCGTTTCCCCCCGGCGACGGATTCCGGGTGATCTACCCGTTCGGGACACGGCAGGCGGACTGGAAGCACGACCTGCCGCGGTTGCTGAACCCGTGAACGGGTTGCAGTGGTGGTGCTCCGCCCAGACCGCGGCGTGGACATGGAGTCCACGGCCGTTTCCCGGCGTGTGGCTGCTGGTGGCGCTTCTGGTTGGGGTGTACTGGCTCCTCCGGAGGTTCGCTGGAGAGCCGGCCAGCGCGTCAGAGCGCTCGCGTGACCGGAAGGGGAAGTGGGCGTGGTTCGGCGGTGTTCTGGTCCTGTGGATCGGGCTCGACTGGCCGGTGGGAGCCCTGTCGGGTTACCTGGCGTCGGCCCACATGCTGCAGTACCTCCTCACGGTGCTCGCAGCGCCTCCGCTGCTACTGCTCGGGGTGCCGGTAGGCGCGTGGCGACGGTTGGCATCCAGCTCTGGCGCAGTTCGCGTCGTCGGCTTCCTGACTCATCCGCTGATCGCCCTCGCGATCTTCCAGCTGGTTCTGCTCTACACCCACGTACCGTCGGTCGTGGATCGCCTGATGGTGACGCCCTCGGGCTCGTTCGCGATCGACACGTTGTGGCTCACGGCAGGACTCGTCTTCTGGTGGCCGGTCGTCGCGCCGGTACCGGCACGGCCGTGGTTCGGGTACCCGCTCAAGATGGGCTACCTGTTCCTCAGCACGGTGCTCAACACGATGCCGTACGCCTTCCTGACTTTCGGGGAGTTGCCGTTCTACGGCATCTACGAGTTGGCGCCGCCCGTGGGTCTACTCGGAGCGCGGGAAGACCAACAGCTCGCGGGCCTGATGATGAAGGTCGGCGGCGGGGTCATCCTGTGGACCGCCATCACGATCCTGTTCTTCCGCTGGTACAGCAGGGAGGGCGAGGCTGAGGGGCCGGCGCCGTCCTTCTGAGCGACGGCCCTCCCATTCGTGGCCGTGCCCCGTTCTACGGCTCCACGACGCGGATCGTCGCCGTCATGAACGGGTGCGGCGTGCAGTGGTACGCGAACTCTCCCACCCGCGTGAATGTCACTTCGAATGTCTCGCCCGGTCCGATCAGGAGTGAGTCCCACTCGCCGCGATCGCCGGTACTGCTGTGCGCGACGGGATCCTTGTTGACCCAGCGCACGGTGGTCCCGACCACTACCTCCAGGTCCGTCTCGTCGAACTCGAAGTTGTCCATTTCGATCTCGATGGCCTTCGGATTGCCAGCCGGTCCCACGATCACGCCCGTTTCGGACCGCGTGGCAGGGGCCACGGGCGTACCGATGGCGTCCCGCGATTGAGCAGCATCGTTCGGCTTCAAGATCTTCCCCCACCGCGCGAAGCCGCTGAACGGAACCGTGAATTCGAACCCCCAGTAGACTTCTCCATCGACGCCCGTCGATGTGCCCTGGAGTGTTCCGCTGGTCACGTTCGTGGCCATGATCGAGAAAGTGTGTGGCGTGTGCGGAATGCCGAGATGAACTCCGGCGCTCCACCCGGTTGGCGTGTCCTCGACTCCGGCGACGATTTCGGCGATATCGCCCGTCAACGTGACGTATCTATTGATCCGGAAACCGGCCCCCGCTGCGAGCGCCAGGGATGTGGTGTCGGTACGGAACGTATCCGTGAACCCTCGGACCGCGCCGAGGAGGATCACCCTCTTCCACACGTCTGCCTGGAACGCCAGTTCGCCGTCAAGACTGCTGGCGGCACCATTGTAGGCCCCGGTTATCGAGAGGGACCAGGGCCGCTCGCCGGATCGCCTAAACGGAGCCCACTTGAGGTAGGGTTGCCACTCATTGAACTGGTCCATCACGAGCGACTTGCTGCTGTAGCGTACCCCGGCCATGACTCCGGGCACGATTCCGTAGGTCAGGGCAAACGTCGGATAGTTGACCAGGAAACCATCCCCGAAGAGATCTCCGATGTCCGCATCGTCCCCTGCCACCTCGAACCGATGTGCGAACTGGAAATGCAGGTTACGGGGCGAAGTCACCCAGGTCCCCTCCATGTTCGGGGACCGCTCCGTCAGGGGTTGGGCCACACCCGGGGTCGCGAGAGCCATGCCCACGAGCAGAATTCCCGGGAGCAGCCACGATGTTCTGCCCACGAATCAGCGCAGGTCGATCAGGAAGTTCGCCGAATCGGAACCGCCCCGACCGTCGTTGACCGTGAGTGTGACGGGATAGGGCGCGGCGCCGGGAAAGGTCACCTGAACCACGGCGTTGGACGGGTCCGTCCCGCCCACGTAGTTGCCGCCCGACACGCTCCACTGGTAGGTGAGCGTATCTCCATCGGGGTCCGACGAGCCGGTGCCGTCCAGAGTGACGACCGTCTGGTTGTTGTCGCCGGGCGGTACGGCGTCGTGAGTGGATTGGATGACGGCGTCGGGCAGCTGATTGGTCGGATCGTTGTTGGTGGGGGGTGGGTCGGTGACGCCGCCACCATCCCCGTCATCGCTGGAGCAGGCCGCCGAGCCCGCCACCAGAACGGTCGCCAGGATGAACATCACACCTGCCGACGAGAATCGCCTCTTTCGTGGAGCCACGCGAAACCTCCCTGCTGGGAATTCATTGCGACCAATTCGCCGCACGACGAATCGGGAGCCCCCCGTCATTCCCAGAACGATGCCAAGCGACGATTCGTTCCCGAAGACTGGAAAACGGCTCCGCAAGGTGTCGATTCGGAGGGTGGCCTGAACCGGGAGTTGTCAGCTCGCAGAGGCCGTGAAGCCCGCCTGGTCCACAGCATCGATGAGATCCTGCACGCTGACGTTCTCGCCGGTCACGGTCGCGGCGCCCGGCTCCAGTCGGACCTCGACCTCGCTCACGCCAGTCACCGCGGCCAGCGCCTTCTCCGTCCGAGCGACGCAGTGCTCGCAGCTCATGCCCTCGATATTCAGCTCAATGCCTTCCACTGTGCGCTCCTGTTAAGAGTCTGGACGCTGTGCGACCCGAGTCGGGCGGGCCACAGCTTCCGGACGATCGCAGCCGGGCGGACGGGCAGCTAGCGAAAACGGATGTTCGCGCCGACGTACACGCCGCCGTCACCGGCCGAAAGGACCGGGGTAATGGGCAGGCCAATGAACTCCTCGCCGTGCAGCCGGCCCACGAAATGGCCCGCGAAGAGCCCGGCCGCCGCACCCGCGAGGACGTCGGTCACCCAGTGCCGCTTCCCAACTACCCGGCTGACGCCGGTGAGCGCCGCTGCGGAGTAAGCCACGTATGGCACCCAGGGCGCCTGGTGTCCGAGCTCCCGCGACAGAGTCGAGGCGAGCGCGAACATGTGCGCCGTATGGCCGGACGGGAACGAGAAGGATTCGTTGTTGAACGCGAATGGAGCGAACTCGTCTGAATCGGGATTGAGACCGTACGGTCGTTGTCGCCCCACCGCGAACTTGAACGGCGTCACGATCAGATCGGCCAGCAGCAACGCTTCCAGCGAGCGCAGGCCGATGCGTGCCACCTGTCCCTGGCCGAGCGCTTTTCCCGCCAGGAAAGTGGCGCCGCCCACGCCGTAGGCGAAGTACGCGTTTCCCGCGAGGCTACCGGCGGAAGAGACCGATGCCCCCAGTCCCGTGGGCTGCCTTCCAGGGCTCAGCGCCTCGTCGAATCCCTCGGCCGGGTAGATCGCCGCGAGGCTGCCGAAGAAGAGTCCGGCATAGATCAGATCGGAGGTACGGAACAGCGAAGCGCGCGGAGTGGGGAACTCGGGAGTGTTGAACGCCTCCTGGGCGCGTAGCGGGGTCCCGGTAGACATGCAGGCGACCGTCAGAAGGACTACTACGCCGCTGCGCTTCACGCTCCGCGTCCTTGCATGACCTCGACTCGTGCCGGTTGAACAGTACGGACTCTTCGCAGCGGCTACCCGGATTGGACCGGTGCAGTTCCCGCCGGACGCCATCCCCTGTACCTGTAATGCTGTTCCGGGTCCGGATGGTTCCTGAATCCTTCACCGACGGCACTTTCCCCCCCTGACTCCGTACCATGGAGGACGTGGACTCGGGAGGGAAGATGCGGAGAATAGAGCTGATCTACGACATGGATTGCCCCAATGTCGAATCGGCGCGTGGGGTGCTGCGTGACGCACTGGCGGCAGAGGGCCTGGAGGCGGAGTGGGCGGAATGGAACCGGGAGTCGGGAGGCAGCCCCGAATACGCGCGCGAGTACGGCTCCCCCACGATCCTGGTGGACGGACGGGATGTGTCAGGGCAGGGCAGCGAAGCGGACGCCAACTGCTGCCGTGTGTACGCCGCCGCGGATGGTGCGCTCAGGGGAGTGCCCGAGGTCGAGACCGTGCGTGCGGCGCTCAGACTGGCCGGTAGCTCGGGTCGCGACCCCTGATAATCAGCTTCCGAACCACACCTCAAGCCGCCTCAGGATCTCGTCCCTCACCCGGCGGAACGAGGCCAGCACTTCTTCGTCGGATCCGGTGGTTGCCGCCGGGTCGGGAAGCGGCCAGTGTACGCGCCACGCTTCGCCGAGCCACACCGGGCAGTTCTCTTCGGCGCACAGCGTGACCACGCAGTCCACATCCTCGTCTGCGAACTCGTCCACGCTCTTCGATCTGTGCTCGGAAGCGTCGATCCCTACCTCCGCCAGGACCTCGACCGCCTGCGACCGCACCCGGGACGGCTCCGATCCGGCGGACGAAACCCTGACGCCATCCGGCGCCAGGCGGCGGGCGATTCCCGCGGCCATCTGGCTGCGGGCGCTGTT
>CAXMRU010000034.1:0-4221 GCA_964195715.1 Akkermansiaceae bacterium
CGATCGGGCCGGCCTGAGCCTCCGGCGGGCCTGTCACCCGGGCCACCAGCGGAAGGCGCGTGTCCCGCCGTCCGCTTCCCATGAAGTTCCAGTATACCTGCGGGTGTGGGTCCTCGATCGGCCCGAAGTTCCTGGTGTCCGTCACGACGCCGATGATCTCTGCGAAGGTCGAGTCGGACAGGTGGAAACGTCCTCCGAGAACATCTCCGTCTGCGAAGTCCCGCTGCACCAGGGCCTGGTTCACGACAACCAGCGTCGGCAGCTCTTCGCCCTGCGACTCGTCATCCGTGAACAGCCGGCCCTCGACGAGCGTCACCCCGAGCGCGTCGAAGTAGCTCGGCGACACGATGCGGCTCTCGGTGAGCGGTAGCTGCGTGTCGTCTCCCGTCACTCCCACGTACCGGATGTTGAAGTTATTCCCCCAGCCCATGTACGGGATGATCGATGTGGTCCCGGCCTCCTTGACGCCGGGCAGGTTCCGGATCGCCTCCAGCGCCGGCTTCACGAAGCCCTCGTCCACGCTGACGTCCTCGTACCGGGCCGGCGAGACATTGACGACCATCGTGAGCAACGACTCAGTCTCGAACCCGGGACTCCGCTCGAGGACGCCGAGGAACGCGCTGATCAGGAGGCCTGCCCCGATCAAGAGCACGCACGACGCGGCCAGTTCGGCGATCACGATCCCGCGCAGGAACCGGTGGTGCGTGCGTGAGATGCCGCTGCGGGAGCCTCCCGAGCGCAGGGCGTCCTGCGGATCGGCGCCCGAGATCCGCCAGCCCGGGAGCACGCCGGCGAGGATCGCCACGAGGGCGGTTGCAGCGATCGCGAAGCCGAATACGCGCGCGTCGAGCCCCAGGCCTTCTAGCTGCGGATAGAGTTGGGCGCCGAGGTTTCCGATCAGTTGCACGCCGATCCACGCCACCACGAGACCGAAGGCGACGCCGATGCCCGCGAGCACGCTGCTCTCGACAAGCACAGTCTTCACGATGGACCGGCGGGTGGCGCCGAGCGCCGTGCGGAGCGCCATTTCGTGCCTCCGCTGGGCCCCGCGCGCCAGCATCAGGGAGGTGACGTTTGCCGTCGCGATCAAGAGCACGAGCCCGACGGCTCCGAGCAGCATGAGGAGCGGTCCCCGGATCGGTCCGTTCGATTCCGCCCGCATCGATCCCACCCGTACCGACTCGCCGCGCACGACCGGATAGATCTCGGCGATCCCCGCGTTGAGACCCACGAGCTCCGTCTCGGCTTCGGCCACCGACCGGCCATCCGCTAGGCGTCCGAGGAGGAGCAGGTAGTTGCTTCTCCGGACCTCGGCCTGTTCGGTGCTGAACCGTAACGGAAGCCAGATGTCGCTCTCAACGTACCGGGTGCGGTGCGGGATACGGAAGTCGGGCGGCAGCACTCCGACCACGGTGCGCGACTCGCCGTCCAGCACGATCGTCTGGCCGACGATCGACGGGTCGGACCCGAAGCGGGAGAGGAACACCTCCGCGCTCAACAAGGCCACCGGTGGCGCGTCGGCCCGCTCGTCCTCCGCCTGGAGAACCCGTCCCAGCATTGGCGTCACGCCCAGCATGGCGAACAGATCGGGGCTCAGGTCGCGCGCGGTGACCTGGTACGTGCGCTCCGAGCGCTTGAGGAGCGCAGTGCCGTAGCCGACGGCCCCCAGCGTCTCGAGCGTCTCGGTTTGCTCACGTAGGTCCAGGAAGTTAGCCGGGGCGAAGGGACCGTTCCGGAAATGCGGCGTCGTACGGAATACCGACACCAGTGACTCCGGCTCCGAGAATGGCATCCCATCCAGGAGGGCGGCGCTCACGGCGCTGAACACGGCCGTGGTGGCCCCGAGGCCGAGTGCGAGGCTCACGACGGCCGCCGCTGTCACCACCGGCGTTCGGACGAGCGAGCGGCCGGCCAGGCGGATCTGCTGAACCAGGTCTGACATGAATCTGTTCTCCGGGCCGGGCAGGACGGGGTTCGCTGCGTCGCTGTCGTCCTGTGAGATACACCGAACGGGCAAGTCGTTGGCAGAGGGTGCGGGGTTGGCGGATGACGGCTTCTCACGCCCGCACGATCGCCGAGCTCAGCTTCGCGGTTGAGCTGGCCGGCGACCGCGACTGCATGGCCGCGGCCCGGGTCCTTGCTGACGGCGCTGCCGACTGACTCGACCCCCTCCCGCCCGTTCGAGCACGATTGCGACGACCTGCTCGAGACCGCCCGGAGATTCCTTGCGGAGCTGAAGCGGCAGCCGCACTCTGAGCGATATGAAGGGCCGGCCAGTGCAAACTCACGGAGTACCATTCCATGGCCACAGGAAGCACGCGAGCCGTCGTCGCCGCGATGATCTCGAACGCCATCATCGCCGTGGCCAAGTTCGTCGCCGCGGCGATCACCGGTAGCTCCGCCATGCTGTCGGAGGGCATTCACTCGGTGGCCGACACCGGGAACCAGGCGCTGCTGCTATGGGGGAACCGGCGGAGTCACAGGCCCGCCGACCGGAAGCACCCGTTCGGGTACGGGCCGGAACTCTACTTCTGGAGCCTCATCGTAGCGATGATCCTGTTTGGGCTCGGCGGCGGGTTCAGCATGTACCAGGGAATAGCGCATCTCAATCACCCCGAGGTGCCGCAGAACCCCGGCTGGAACTATGGGGTCCTGGCCGTGGCCTTCGTCGTGGAGGGTCTCGCCCTCCGGATCGCTCTGGGTCAACTCGGCGGGAAGGGGAGCGGGAAGAGGCTCGGCCAGAGGATTCGCGAGAGTAAGGACCCGCGGGTGTTCGTGCCGGTGGCCGAGGATATGGCAGCGCTGGTCGGTATCGGGGTCGCCTTTCTAGGCATCTACCTGTCCCGGGCGCTGAACGCTCCCGTGTTCGACGCCGTTGCCTCGATCATCATCGGCCTCATCCTGGCGACCGTGGCGCTCTTCCTCGGGCACGAGACCCGGGCCCTGCTCGTGGGCGAGGCCATAACGGACGAGCTGAACCGGAAGATCCAGCGGATCCTGCTCGAGGACGAGGCCGTGGATCGCGTCGTGCGCACGCTCGGCGTGCATCTGGGACCCGACGAGATCCTCCTCACTCTGGGGCTCAAGTTCCGGCCCGGATACGAGGTGGAGGAGGCTGCCGAGGCGGTCGAGCGGATAGAGAAGAAGATCCGGGCGGAGGATCCCCGGGTGACGCGCGTGTTCGTGGAGCCAGAGGCGGCCGGCGATCCGGGAGGGCTGGGGACGCCTTTCTGAGGCCGTGGGCCTGGATGGCGTTTGCGACCCGCTGTTAACGGCATAGATTTTGCCTTTAACGCCACTGCAAGAATGACGTAAACACCAACCCAACAGGTGTCTGCAGTGCAGTGTAGGTCGCCAGATCCGGCAAGATATCCCAACAGAGGACATTCTGTCCCCCATCAGGGACGCGGCAGGTTATACACCGGCCATTCCTCACGTCGTGGAGGCAAACCAATGAAATCGAAAAGCGTTCGACACTTGCTGATCGCGCTCGCAGCGACGGTTGCGTGCGCGGCTCAGCTCCAGGCGCAGGCGACGGGCGAGGTCAGGGGCTTCGTCACGGACGCCGATTTCGCCGCGGCCCTGGCCGACGTCACGATCCAGGTCGCCGGCCAGACGGTCCTCAGCGCCCAGGCGGGGTACTTCATCGTGGAGAACGTGCCGGCTGGGGTTCACACCCTGCGGGCCTCGCTGATCGGATACCGTTCGTTGGAGACCGAAGTCACGGTCACCGCGGGCGGGACGACCGATGTCGAGGTGATGCTGCGAGTAGCGCCGATGGAGATGGAGCCCATCGTAGCCGTCGGTTACGGTGAAGCGGACACGCGAGACAACACCGGCGTCGTGACGGCGGTACCGGTCGAGGCGTTCAACACCGGCCGCATCGTTAGCGCCGAGGAGCTGGTCAAGGGAAAGGTCGCCGGCGTCCAGGTGACCGAAAGCAACGGCGGGCAGCCGGGAGCCGAGACATCGATCCGCATCCGCGGCGGGACGTCGATTACGAGCAGTAACGAGCCTCTGTACGTCATCGACGGCGTGCCGATGCAGGTGGGCGGAGGGATCACAACGACGCTCGGGAATCAAAGCGCGCTGGCCTTCCTGAACCCCGACGACATCGCGTCGTTCACGGTCCTGAAAGATGCCTCGGCGACGGCCATCTACGGGTCGCGAGGCGCCAACGGCGTGATCCTGATCGAGACGACGGCCGGCCGGCAGGCGGCC
>CAXMRU010000035.1:0-5385 GCA_964195715.1 Akkermansiaceae bacterium
CTGCCGATCGCCTCCTCCACCGTCGAGCGATAGCCGCTCATCAGCCACATCATCGCCTTCTCGACCCTCGCCGGCGTCCCCAGGAGGCTGTGCCGATCCGGGTCCTCGCCCAGGCGGCGGAGTTGTTCTCGCACGAGGTCCTCGTACGGTACGCCGCTCAGGTCCGTCGTGTCGGTCCGGTCGTTTCCGCCCGCCATGCTTTCGCCTCCAGTGGAATCACTCGCCACGGTACTCGACCGAGTTCCGCTCGGTCTCCCACAGACGGACGCTCACCAGGTTCATGCCAGGCAAGCCGTTCTCGAGTCGCCCCCAGATCGCCACGGCGAGATTCTCGGCCGTCGGGATCACTGCGTCCAGCCACTCGACGTCCGTGTTCAGGTTGGCGTGATCGACGTCGGAAAGGACCGTCGACTCGAGCAACCGCTTGATCCGCTTCAGATCCAGCACGTAGCCGGTCACCGGGTCCACCTCGCCCTCGACCGTGACCTCGAGGTCGTAATTGTGTCCGTGGCCGCCGGGATTGTTGCACAGACCGTACGTGTCGCGATTGGTCTCGTCCGAGAGCGCGGGATTGTGGAGTCTGTGTCCGGCGGAGAAGTGCACCCGCCGGGTAACGCGGGCGATCGGCATCTGCAGATTTCCTTTCCCGGGCAAAAAAAGGGGCGACCCGCGGATCGCCCCTGAGGTTGACATGAGGGGGTTTTTGTGAGACCCGTCAGCTACGGTTGACCTTCACTCCCGGTTCTCCGCCTTCCCTCAGGGGGCCTGACGTCCGCCGGAAGATCAAAGGCTCTCACACCCATGTGTTGGCTCAAAAAACACTCCCCACATCTTCCTTCGAAGAAGCTAACCGCCCCCCGTGGCGGGGTCAATCTGGCAGGAGCCTGCCCGGGTCCACCCGGGTTGCCAGGCTACCTGCTACAGGGCCAGCCACGCTCCCGTTAGAACGAAACCCAGGATGGACACACCACCCGCGACGAGGACATACGGGATCTGCGTCCTGACGTGTTCGATGTGGTCCGAAGCGGAGGCCAGTGACGACACGATCGTCGTATCGCTGATCGGGCTCGAGTGGTCCCCGAAAATCCCCCCGGACAGTACCGCGGCGACGAACGGCGCCACGGGCAGACCCAGCGTGGTCGCGATGGGAACGGCCATCGGAAGCATGATGCCGAACGTGCCCCAGCTGCTTCCCGTGGCAAAGGCGATGCCGCCGGCGACGAGAAACAGCAGCGGCAACAGAAGCGGCAAGGGGACCCGTCCCCCCACGATTCCAGCCACGTAGTCACCCGTCCCCATCTCCACGGTAACCGCAGCGAGTGTGATCGCCAGCAGAAGCACGAGGGCCATTCCCGTCAGGGCTCCGGCTCCCTGGAGGCTGACGCGGCTCAACTGCTCCAGGTTCAGCAGGCGCTGGCCGAGAGACAGCAGCCAGGCCACACCCACGGCGGTGAGAACGGCCCACAGCACGGACGTGGATCCGGAGCCCGCCATGATGTCGCCGTCACCCGTCACGTACATCGAGACCGGCATCATCAGCACCATCACCACGATGGGGAGGACCATGTTGATCGGTCGCAGAGGTATGCCCTCACGGGGAGGGGGCGCCATTTCCTCGGGGTCGGCGAGGGCCACCGCGTGTTCCCAGTGCAGCTCGCCGTCCGCGGTCCGCTTCTGCGCGGCCCGCATCGGCCCGATGTCCAACTGCCGGAACGCGCTGACTCCCGCCAGTGCCAGCGCCGCGATGGCGTAGAAATTCAGGGGTATCGAGGCGACGAGAACCGAGACGGGCTCCGACACCCCCAGGGTCGCCAGGACTCCGAGGATGTAGGCACCCCACGCATTGAACGGTATCAGGATACAGACAGGAGCCGACGTGGAGTCGATCAGGTAGGCCAGCTTCTCTCGAGAGACTTTGTATCGATCGAACAGCGGCCGGCTGATCGATCCTGCCACGAGGACCGTGATGTTGGATTCGATGAAGATGATCACGCCGAGCATCCAGGCGAGAATCTGCGCCTTCCGGCCGTCGTCGACCCAGCGCCTGTCCTCGACCCACTTCACGAACCCCCGCACGCCTCCGCTCGCCTCGACGAGGGCGATGAGCGCGCCTATGGTGAACGTGAACATGATGACGCTCGCGTTGCCCCCATCGGTGAGCGTCGTGACCGTCCCCGCAACGGCCCCGGCCAATCCGGCGATCGGGTTCCAGCCCAGGATGATGGTCCAACCGATCCAGATCCCCGCGGCGAGAGACAGGTAGACCTGGCGCGTATAGATCGCGAAACCGATTGCGAGCAGCGGCGGAAGCAGAGAAAGAGCCCCAAACTCTATGGTGTCCTCCCATGGCGTGAGGAATCGATCGCCTGCAAGAAACCGATTCGCGCTGACTGCGTCAATCGATGTGACTCAGTGTGGTGCTTCAGCAACCATCTATCAGCGGCGGGACACCCATTCGCTCCGCGCGTCGTAGAAGCGCAGGGGAAGATCCCCGCCACGCCGGATTCCGATGCGCGTCGTCCGGACGAGAGATTCGGGGGGGACCGGAACGCCGGCCTCGATCCATACGGGCGGACGGTCCAGGAAGTGACCCTGGAGATCGGGCCCGATTCCCAGCGCCTGCACCAGGCGAGCCGGGCCGTTCGTGAGCTCGTCACGCCCCCTGCGGGAACGCATGCAGGCCTCACCGGTCACCGGCTCCAGCCCGCGGATCAACACGCCGTGCGGCACGCCTTCGGCAGCTGTTACCGCGTTGAAGCACCAGTGAACACCGTAGTTCAGGTGGATGTACGCCGTTCCGGGCGGGCCGAACAGTGGGGCGTTGCGGCGCGTGCGGCCGATACTGGCCGACGCGTGAGACGCGGGGTCCTTCGGACCCTCATATGCCTCCGTCTCGACAATGCGACCGGCGGTTCGCACACCCCCGAGGTCGGAAACGAGCAGCGCGCCGAGAAGATCCGGAGCCACGACACTCGCCGGCCGCGCGAAAAAGGGCGCCTGGAGCGCCCCTCTCGCTTCTAACAGGCTCACTGGTGCGTCGGTCGCGCTCATGACGCGCGTGACCTCAGCTGTCGCCGGCTGCCTCGCGCTCGGCACGCCGGCCGTCGATCACGGCCTGCGCGCGGCCCCGCGGCAGGATCTTCTCGATGCGCCCCGGCTCGTTGTCGATGACGTCCATAACGCTCTTGCCGAATTCCGCCACCAGGCGCTCTGCCGTCCGCCGACCGACGCCCTGATAGCTGCGCGCCATCCGTTCCACGAGCTCGGTCCGGTCTGGCGTCAGGCCGGCGGCGGACGAGTCAGCGGACGAGTCAGCAGGCGCGTCGGCGGGAGCAGCGGCTGGCGCCGACGCAGAGCCATCCGAACCGACATCCGCGCGCTCGACAGGCTCTACGGCCTCGGCAGTGCTGGTTCCGCCCGATCCGAGCGAACCGCGCCGGTACCGCCCCATCGACGGGCTCGTGGTCTTCTTCGTACCTGCGTCCTGCTTCGCGGACGTCCGCGGCTCCGCCTTCCGGGAGCTGTCCCCCGATTCCACCGGACCGGGCACCACTTTCGCGCCAGCCTGGGGCTTCGGATCGCGTCGCTTGCGGCCCATGAGACGCGTCTGCCTCTGCTCCTCCGCTTCCTTTGCTGAGTCCTCGCTCACCGCTGGCTGATCGGCCGGGCGATCGATCGCCCTCTCGGAGACCACCGGCTTCGCCTCGACGTCCGACGCGGGCTCACCGGGATCCGCTCTGGGGCCATCCCTGCCGCGCCTGCCATCCGACCGCTCGTGACGGTCCTTACTCGCCCTACCCCGGCCACGCTCGTCACCGGAGACTACCTTCTTGTCCTCGGGCTCCTTCGGCTCTGGCTGTTTCGCCGGTGCTTCCGCGACGCGATCCGACGCCACCGGAGAGACGCTGTAGTTGCCTTCGCCCGTTCGCTCGAGGTTGATGATCTCTTCGTCGTGCGCCTGGCGCAGGAAGCGGGAAAACTTCCTGAAGCCGAGTGCCGCTTCGTCGAAGTCGGGGTACTTCGCGACCAACTGCCGCTTGACCTCGGAGTCGCGCACGGCGCCGCCACGGCCTGCCTTCTCGGCCACCACGGACCGGAGAAGCTCGTAGGCCTCCCGCAGGCGATCCTCGTCTACGGATGGCGGGGCCTCCCCGGAAAGATCCCTGTCGCGCCGTCCGCGTGTCCGACCACGTCGGCTGGAGGAGGTGTCCGCTCGATCGGCTTTCCGGCTATCGTCACGCCCTCGGCGACGGCCGCGGCTCTCTTCTGGCTCCTTCTTCGGCGTCTCCGGCGCCGACACGCTGCCCGAGACCTTCGAACTGCCGGCAGACCCGGAGCCACCGTCGGAGTATTCATCGACGCGCGGCCCGAGGGTGACTTCGTACTGCCCGTTGGCCGCCTTGTGCAGACCGAGAATGCCCCGCGAAGCCGACTCCGTCAGGAACCGGTTGAACTTGCTGAACCCGATCGACTTCTCGCTGAAGCTCGGATCGAGCTCGAGCATCACCTGCTTGAAGCGGTCAGATCGCATGACGTCGCCCCGCTCGGTCATGCGCTGGATCGCCGTCGCCGCCAGCTCCCACGGATCGTGCTTCTCGATGTTCTTCATGTCGGAGGCGGCCGTCAGTCCCGACAGGCTGGTGTAGCTGTAGTACTCGTCGCAGTTCTGGACCAGCAGGTCGGAGCTCGATTCCTGAATGCCGACGCCGATCACGTACTTGCCGTATTCCTTCAGCTTGAGCACCAGGCTCGAGAAGTCCGAGTCGCCAGACAGCAGGATGAAGGTCCCGATCTCCGGCCGGATGAACACGATCTCCAGCGCATCGATCGCGAGCCGGATGTCGGTGGCGTTCTTCTTCGTCGACCCGTACGCGGGAGCAAAGATCAGGTCGATCGACGCCTCGGATAGAGACGCGATGTACTGGGGATAACGGCGCCAGTCAGCGTAAGCGCGCTGAACCGACACCTTTCCACGGATGATCTCCGAATCCAGTAACTTACGGAGCTCCTGGCCCAGGTTGGACCGGATCCCCATCGTGACGTTGTCGAAGTCGATCAGGAGGGCCGCGTGCGGTGAATGCGCGTCGGCGGGCGCGGCCGGCCTATGCGGCGCGCGCAAATTGAATTCGTTCATTTTCCTCTCTTCTACTGCTCGTTTGTTTCTCGGCAGAACCCGCCGCTCGGGCGGGCGAGAGGCCCTTCGACCTCGCCCCCGGCTTGCCCGGGGGGGATGGTGCAAAGAGTCTCTCCGTCTCTCAATCGGCCTGTTCGTCGCGTCGGGCTGCGAGCTCGAGCCGCATACGGCGGGCGATCTCGGCGCGTCGCGAGCTGCCTGTCGTGGATTCCGGCAGTTCCTCCACGAAATGAACCACGTCCGGCAGCTTG
>CAXMRU010000036.1:0-2381 GCA_964195715.1 Akkermansiaceae bacterium
CCGATCCCTTCCTCGTACGCCCGGATCGCGTCCAGCATGTAGGGCACGAGCAGGCGGTTGACCACGAAGCCCGAGTTATCCGTGCAGGCGATCGGCACCTTGCCGAGGGACCGGGCGAACGCCATGGCCTGTTCGAAAGTGGCGTCCGACGTGGCGCCGGTACGCACGACCTCGACCAGCTTCATGATCGGCACGGGATTGAAGAAGTGGAGACCGACGAATCGGTCAGGCCGACCGGTAGATGCGGCCATCTCGGTGACGGTGAGGCTGGACGTGTTGGAAGCGAAAACCGTCTCCGGTGGACACTGCCGATCGAGCGCGGCGAACACGTCCTTCTTCACGTCGATGTCCTCGACGATCGCCTCGACGATCACGTCACAGTCCGCCAGGTCTTCCAGCGACACGGTTCCGGTGAGGCGGTCCAACGCGGCGTCTCGGTCGGCAGCCTCCAGCTTCCCCTTCTCGACCGCCCGGTCCAGCTGCTTCCGGATCGTGCCGATGCCGGCCTCGAGCAGGTCTTCGTTCACTTCACGGACAATGGTTTCGTATCCCGCCGCCGCACTGATCTGCGCGATGCCCCGCCCCATGAGACCGCACCCGATCACGCCGACTTTCTTTATGTCGCTCACGTCCTTCTCCTCCGGTGAATGGTGTGTTTTGCCAGGACGGTGCGCCGTCAAGCGCCGCCTGGATCGTAGAGTGCTGCGTCTCGCCCGATCAATCCAACATGTCGGTGATCCGCTGTCGCAGGGTCGGCTTGTCGGAAGCCATGTTCGAACCCGTCTCGATACGGTCGAGCAGGCCCTGCACCGCCAGCTCGAGCCGGTTGCGTCGCCGGGCGAGTGTCTTGGCGGTCCCGAGGGTGCCCACGGCGGCGATGCCACCGGTGACCGCCGGCAGGACGATCAGCGCCGAAGCTCCCCCCCCGAGGATCGCCCCCAGTGCCGAGCCCAGTCCGAACGTGCCGAGGACCCCGTACCAACCTGCGGCGTGCCCCGCGCGCTGGTTCCTGATGTCCGCCGTGACGGTGAGCAGTGTGCGGCCCTCCTCGAGAGGCTGAGCCATAACGCTGATCGACCGCGCTTTGGCCAGCTCGTACCCACGTCCACCGAAGTCCAGGCCGCGCTGCAGATTGCTCATGAGATCGGAAGCCGGCTCCCACACCTGCTGCCCGGGACGATCTCGCACGGAGCGCAGGCTCTCCTGCTCGGCCAGGTATTCACCCAGCATGCTTAGCACCTCATGCGGAGCGCCCGGCACGACCCGGCTCCCGACCACCGTGGCCTCGCCCCACAGACGAGTGGCGACGGAGCGCTCCCCCGGCTGCGCGGGCAGCATCGCGTCCGCCCGCATCTCGGCCAGTGCCTGCCTGACGTGCCGACCTTCGAGCCCGACTTCTTCGGCTATCCGAAGGACCTCGTCGGCATCCAGGCTCTCGTGCGCCTCACCCTGCGAGAACTGAAGCTCCGCCGCTCGATGGATGACCTTCTCGAGCTGCTCTCGCGAGACGCTCGTGGGTACGGGGAGGTTGCCGTCGTTGTTTACGCTCACTGCACTCGAGTACCTGGTTGCGGGTGCCCCATTCGACTTGCTAATCCTGCTCACGGTCCACATCGAGCGGGACGTCTTCCTTGGCCTCGGCGCCGAGCCCGGAATCCTGGAGACCTTCGCCCAGGAGATCTGTCTCCTCCATGCCCAGATAGACACGTGACGGCGAGCTGAGCCCGGTCGCATCCTCCGCGGCCTTCAGCGCTCGGGCCTCGATATCCTTGATCTCCGCCTTCTCTTCATCGCTCATTTCCTTCCCCTCCCCGAACGCTTTCTTGACTGGAGAGAAAAGATCCATGGGAAGCGGGAACAGTGTCGTGGAGTTGTTCTCGGCCGCGATCTCCGACGCAGTCTGCAGGAAGCGCAGTTGCAGCGAGGCAGGCGCCAGGCTCAGGATCCGCGCCGCGTCCTTCAGCCGTGAGGCCGCCTGGAGCTCACCGTCAGCGTTGATGACCTTCGCTCGCCGCTCGCGCTCGGCCTCGGCCTGCCGGGCCATAGCCCGCTTCATCTCCTGCGGGAGGTCCACGTCCTTGACCTCGACCGCCGTGACGTCGATCCCCCAGGCGTCCGTGCCCTCGTCGATGATGCGCTGCAGGATGTGGTTGAATTTCTTTCGCTCCGCCAGGAGCTCATCGAGCTCCGCCTGGCCGATCACGGAGCGCAGCGTCGTCTGCGCCAGCTGCGAGGTGGCAAACAGGAAGTCCTCGATCTCCAGGATCGCCCGGTTCGGGTCGTGCACCTTGAAGTAGAGGACGGCGTTCACTGTCACCGACACGTTGTCCCGCGTGATCACGTCCTGGGGCGGGATGTCCATGGCGATGATCCGGAGTCCC
>CAXMRU010000037.1:0-4229 GCA_964195715.1 Akkermansiaceae bacterium
CTTCACGATCCTGCAGCCGTGCGCCTACATGCAGAACGTCCTGGCTCAACTTCCGGACATCCGGGCGAATGGAAAGCTCGAAGTTCCGTATGACGTGGAGGCGGAGCTCAGCGTAGTGGATCTGCGGGACGTGGCTGCGGCCGCCGCGACCGTGCTCACGCAATCGGGTCACGTGGGCAAGTCGTACGAGCTCTGCGGCCCGGAGGCCATCTCGCACAGCCGCATGGCCGAGGTGTTCGCGGCCTCTCTCGGGCGGCCGGTCGAGGCGGTTGCCATAGATCCGATGGACTGGGAGGCTGAGGCCCGCGCCGCAGGTCTCGGGGACGACGCGATCGATGTGTTGCTGAAGATGTTCCGCTGGTACGATCGGAGCGGCTTTGCCGGGAGTGCGGCCGATCTCGAGTTGTTGCTCGGGCGGTCTCCGACTTCGTTCGCCGAGTTCGAGCGCCGAGCGCACGAGAGCTGAACGAGCAGAGGGTCAGTAAGTCCGTTAGCCCACCCCTTCCAAAATGGCCGCAATTCAGCGTCATTAGTCTGAGAACCCTGGGCACCCGAGGTGCGATCACGACATGAAGAAACTCGTCCACGAAGTCCACCGCCGCTCTCTATGGCAGGTGCTGGGCATCTACCTCGTCCTGGGATGGGTAGTCCTTCAGGTGGTAGACGTGCTGGCTCAGAACATGGGTCTGCCCGAGTGGGTGTTTCCCTTCGCCATCGTCCTGCTGGTCATTGGCCTCCCGGTCGTTCTGGCCACGGCGTTCGTCCAGGTAGGCGTGGGCTCGAACGCATTATCCGGCGACGCTCCGGCCGACTCCCCTCCCCAGACGGCCGACGGACTGCTCACGTGGCGTAACGCCATCGGCGGCGGCGTGGCCGCGTTCGCGCTATGGGGCGTAGTGGCTGCGGGCTGGATGCTGTTCGGGCCCGGAACGGGACTGCGGTCGGCCGAGGCTTCGGATCTCCGTTCCATCGCGGCCCTTCCGTTCAGCACCGTGCATACCGACGAGGAGAGCCTCGCGTTCGTTGCCGGAATCCACGATGATCTCCTGACGCAGCTCTCGAAGATTGACTCCCTGAAAGTCATTTCTCGCACCTCCGTTATGCAGTACGAAGGGACGACAAAGACTATCCCCGAGATCGCTGCCGAGTTGGGAGTGGCCACGATCCTCGAGGGTGGCGTCCAGAAGGCGGGCGATCGGGTACGGGTGAACGTCCAGCTCATCGACGCGGAGACCGATGAGCACCTCTGGGCGGAGACCTACGATCAGCAGCTTACGGCCGCGAATGTGTTCGCGATTCAGAGTGATCTCGCCAAGAAGATCGCCTTCGCGCTCCAGGCGACGCTGACACCGGAGGTCAAACAGCGGATCGAAGCGCAGCCCACGGAGAACCTCGATGCGTACGACTACTACACGCGAGGGCGGTATCTCCTCGAGGGTGCCCGGACCGGCAACCGGCAGGGCCTGGAGGCGGCTGCGGAGCTTTTTCGGCAGTCCATAGCGGCGGACAGCGGGTACGCTCCCGCCTGGGCTTCCCTGGCGGATGTTTACACGCGGCAGTGGAATTGGATGTACGTTTCACCCGCCGAAGCGGAAGCTTCCGGTACACAAGCCGTGGAGCGTGCGCTGGCGCTGGATCCGGACCTGGCCGAAGCCCACCTGGTCCTGGGGCAGCTGTTGCTGTCGCAGGGGAAGTACGAGAAGGCGGAGCGAGCCACTCTGCGGGCGCTCGAGCTGAACCCGGGTTCCGGTTATGCCCACGGACAGTACGGTTTGCTGCTTCAATTGCTCGGTCGCATCGACGAGTCGGTGGTGGAAGGGCGTCGAGCCGTCGAGTTGGATCCCCTTTCGATCACCAATCGTCATCGCCTCGCCGACCGGCTGTTTTTCTCACGCGACTACCAAGGCTCGATTGCCGAGACCGAAAAGGTGATCGAGCTCGAGCCGACGGACTGGTATGCCTGGTACAATCTCGGCTGGTGCTACTCCATGACTGGCCGGGACCAGAAAGCCGAGGATGCGTTCCTCAAGGCACGGGAGTTCAACCCGGACGACCCGACGGTGGAACTCGGCCTGGCATACGCCTACGCCCGTAACGGACGGAGAGAGTCCGCTCTCGACCTTATCGAGGGAGTGGACGAGGATTCATACGATGTCAGTCTGGTCTATTATGAACTGGGCGATGAGGACGAGGCGTTCGCTCGGCTCGAGTCCGTCCTGGTCGCCGATCCCGGCCAGCTGGCCCGCCTCAAGACGGACCCCTCCGGCGACGCTCTCCGACGGGATTCACGGTTTGCGGAAATACTGGGCAAGCTGAATCTGGACTAGCCCCGGTAGCTCGGCGACGATCGCCCGTTCGCCGTGAGCTCACGGGTCCACTAAATTAAACCTACCCCCCCCGCTCGTGTCCACGAGCGACGTTGCCCGGCGACTACGGTGACGCTCGTCTCGAGAACGGAACGGCGAGTGACATGACGATCAACCTGTATGCCGCGTGGATCGGGTTCCTGCTCGGCAGCTTGGCTGGAGCGACCACGGGGCTGTTTTTCCACGACGAGACCTGGCTCGGGGGGTACACGGACTGGCGCCGCCGCATGCTCCGGCTCGGGCACATCTCCTTATTCGGCATCGGTTTTCTCAACCTCGCCTTCGCCCTCACGGTCGACGCGCTCGACATGCAGGTCGGAGTTCGGCTTCCGGCGTATCTGCTGCTCGTGGGGGCCGTTGCGATGCCTCTCGTGTGTTACGTATCGGCACTCCGAAAGTCGTTCCGCCACCTGTTCTTCGTTCCTGCGGGAGCCGTGACGCTGGCTATCGCCGTCTTCGTGTGGAGGCTCGCGATCCGATGAAGATCGGCCTAATCGCGTTGAGTGGAATCCGGGTCGTGGACGAGGAACTTCTGCGCCTGGGTCTCACGCTCCCGGGCTTCGTGGAGCGCAGCAAGACGATCGCCTCGCTGCCGAGCCTCGGTCTTCTGACTCTCGCCGCCCTGACGCCGCCCGAGCACGAAGTGTGCTACCTGGAAGTGCCCGATCCGGGCGCTCTGGATGAGCTGCCCGATGACTTCGACCTGGTCGCGATCTCCTCGTACAGCGCGCAGATCTTCGAGGCATACGAACTGGCCGACCGTTACCGGGAGGCGGGGGTGCCCGTCGTCATGGGAGGATTGCACGTCAGCGCGCTGCCCGACGAAGCGAGCCGACACTGCGACGCGGTCGTGGTGGGAGAGGGGGAACCGTGCTGGAGCCAGGTCCTGTCGGACTGCGCGAACCACCGCCTGAAGCCATTGTACGATGCTCGAACGCACGACTACGACCTGGGCGAGGCTCCCGTTCCGGCGTTCGAATTGCTCGATATCTCGCGGTACAACCGGCTGACTATCCAGGCGAGCCGGGGCTGTCCGCACCGGTGTGAGTTCTGCGCCAGTTCCGTGCTCCTCACCGACACGTACAAGCAGAAGCCAGTTGCCGGCGTCGTTCGGGAGATCGATCGAATCCTCGATGTCTGGGATCGACCCTTCATCGAGTTCGCGGACGACAACGCGTTCGTGAATAAGAAGTACTGGAAGGAGCTCCTGACCGAGCTCGGGGACCGGAAACTCCGGTGGTTCGCCGAGACCGACCTGTCCGTGGCACGTGACGGCGAATTGCTGGACCTGATGAGCAGGAGCGGGTGCGCGCAGGTCCTGATCGGCCTGGAGAGTCCCGTCGAACTGGGCCTGGCGGGGCTCGAGCTCAGAAGCGATTGGAAACGCAAGAGATTCCCGGAGTACCGGGATGCCATTCGGGCAATCCAGTCACACGGCATCACCGTCAACGGCTGCTTCGTCATCGGCCTCGACGGCCACACGACCGAGATCTTCGACCAGGTATTTGATTTCGTGCGGGAATCGGAGTTGTACGAGGTCCAGGTGACGATTCTTACACCATTTCCGGGCACGCCCCTGTACGAGCGCCTGGACAGGGAAGGGCGCATCCTGGAACCGGGGGAGTGGACGAAGTGCACCCTGTTCGACGTTAATTACCGGCCGGCGAACATGAGCCCGGCGGAACTGGCCGATGGCTTCAGGCAGCTCGTCGTGCGGCTCTACAGTGACGAGTTCACGCGGTGGAGACGTTCCAGATTCAAGGAATCCGTGGGGAAGGGGCTCCAACAGAAGGGAAGTGAGATGTGAAGAGACCACGTGCTGTGTCAGTGCTGTTCTACCTGGCGGCCCTGTATGACGGGGTC
>CAXMRU010000038.1:0-1685 GCA_964195715.1 Akkermansiaceae bacterium
GGAGCCACGGCCAGCACCTGGCCGTGAATCGTGTCGATCACGAACGACGCATGGGAGCGCGGAGCCGCCTCCAGAAACGCCGTGCCATCGGCCCACTCCACGCGGGCTTCCTGGACGAGCAGGTCCTTCTGGTCCACCACCGTCATGACGCCGCGCGGACCCGAGATCGAGAGCCCGGTGAGCCGCTCGTAGCGCGCGGGACGGCCGGACGGACCGAAGATCTCGCCCCTCAGTTCGCCCGACGGCTCGAGGATCGCGACGCGGGACTTGTCTTCGAGGACTAGGAACAGGGCTCCGGTCGGATCGGCATGGAGGTCGTACAGCCCCTTACCACCCAGTTGGACAAGGTCGAACGTCCAGCGGTGCGTGCCGTCCATGTCGCCCGCAAAGACCGTCTTCCGGTCGGCATCGTAGACATACACGCCCCGGGCTGGATCCACGGCGACGAGGGTGGGCTTCTCGAAACCCGCTCCCGTGAAGCCCGTGGTCACCCGCTCGAGCAGGCCCTCGGGGGTGAACACATTGATGACGCCCCGGCTGCCGTCGGCCGCCCACACCATGTCGTCCACGTCGATGGCGATGTCATCCAGGGAGTCGAACTTGCCCGGATCGTCGCCGCGCCCGCCCCACGAGCCGCCGAACTGGCCGTCCTCGAACCAGTAGATCCGCCGGCTCTCGGCGTCAGCCACGTAGATCCGGCCACGGGAGTCCGCAACCGTCCGCACGGGGCGTCCCAGGTCCCGCGCCGGGTGCAGGGCGGCCAGATTGCCCTTCCACACCAGGTTCTCGTCGAACCACAGCACGTCGCCCTTGCGGGTGTCCGTGAGGAACAGCCGTCCGTCTTCCACCACGACGGCGCGATACGGCTCCCGCACCTCGGCCGCGCGGTCGCCCTTCACGAGCGTCAGAACGCGGGCCGGCGTGAGACGGAGCGCGTCCCCTTCCTGTTGAGCTGCAAGCGGAGTGGCAAATGCCGCGAGGAATACCACGGATCCGAGCAGGAAGCTCAGGACGCAAACGAAGGCGGGCGGGGTGCTTACGTGGATCGAGCGCACGCGTATCTCCCAGCTGTTTCTTCGGGTCGCTGCCTGTACGCTAAGTTTAGTCCGATTGGTGAGATAGCGGCAAGACGTCGGGCAGATCCGCCTGGCCTACCATCCCCGGACACTCGCCTCGGAAGCGGGTCCACGCGTTTTGGAATGCCGCCTCGAAGCCTGATTTCGCGCGAGCGAGCAGTGGGATGGGGGCAAGAGTGGGGCCACGGGTGGAGGACAATGCGGACCGGTTCGAGGCGCTGACTCGCTGGTGAGGTGGCCGGGCAAGCCAGCTTCGACCCTACTCCGGCTCGGGCGACTCCCGCACTTCAGCGCCCGCGCCGCTCACCAGGGGATACCGCTCCGGATGGTCGATCGAGTCGATCGAGAGGTCCACGTCGAGGTCCGGCCAACGAAGGTGATCGGGCGTCGGGCGCTCAATCCGGCCGAGCTCAGCGATCGAGGCGTCTCTGAACCACGGGAACTCGTCGAACGCGAGGAAAATCTCGCGCCCGTCCACGAGAAGCCACATGCCGTGGGCCGACACATTGGTCAGCTCAACCGCCGAAGTGCTCTTGCCAGGCCCTCGTGATGTCATCATGCCGCTCCCGCACGGTGCTCAATGCCCGTTTCAGATCGGGCGCACTCATT
>CAXMRU010000039.1:0-9066 GCA_964195715.1 Akkermansiaceae bacterium
GGGGAGTAGCCGGTCGCTGCGGCTCGAATCGTCAGTCGCTTCTCAATCGCCTCGTGCCTCGGCGAACGCTGCGCCGTCGGGAATCTGGTCCGGAGGCAGACCCGAGGCTGCTTCCATCCGGCCGCTGAAGTTGAAGAAGGACGTGAGAGCCGTGATCTCCCAGATTTCCCGCTCGTTCCATCCGGATTCCCTCAGTGACGCGACATCGTCCTCGCCCACGAGGCTCGGCGTCTCCGTCAGCTTGCTGGCGTAACGGAGCAGCGCTCGGGTCCCGGCATCCAGGTCGTATTCCGGCCACGTGGTGGCGAACTCGAAGTCGAGATGCTCATCGCCGGTCAGGCGGCGAACTGCCGCCGTATGCAGACCCAGTCACGGAGCCCCACCCACCTTGCCGTTTACGACCGTGGCCAGCATCTCGCGCTGTAGTCGGCTGAGAGATGACGACTTTCGAAGATGAAGGTAGCTGTACAACGAGCCAGCCGGCCGTGCGACCCGCAGGTCGACCGCGAGCACTTGGAACACACCCGGCACGACGCCGCCATACTGGCCCCGAACCCAGCGAAAGAAGAGCTTTCGGATTCCTCTGGCCCGTTCCGGCACGATGGTCATGATGTTCGACATTCTCCACCCTTTCCTGATCAGGAACTCGACTGCGGGCGCGGCTGGATGCGCGCGCCGATCAGGGCACGGCTAATCAGTATCGAAGCCCGTGAAGACCAGTCGATATTGCCTTTCCGCCGCATCGTACTCCGCGCGGAATTCTCCTGGATAGTGGACTCCAACGGGCAGACTCTCGATCGTTGGCACCGGGAGCTCGAAGCCTGATTTTTCGAGCAGTCGTTCGCGGGACACCATCGGTTCGACATAAATCGCCTCGCCACCGTAGTAGCCCACGATCAGACTGGCATCAAACGGATCCGTTGACTCTATCTCCTCTTCCGCCATTGCGTGCATCCCCATTCGAGGCACGCACAGGCCTACGAGCACGCCCATCCCGGGAATATCGATGTCCGGAAGCACATAGCCCGATGGAAGGCTTACGGGTTTGGACTGATCCGAGCAGTCGATCGCCTGGACTTCGGCCTGAGTCAGGGTGTAGAAGTGGAAGTCGAAGTGTGGGGTAAGAAACGGCGAAGGCGGATGACCGTGCGCCTCCCAATTAATCCCCAGGTGATCGAAGCCGAGCGCATTTCGAGCCTCGGCGGGCAGAATGACTGTTGCCAGCTGTTCCGGGGGCCACGTCATCTCTGCGTCGGCGGGCACCGCCTCGATGAGCTCGAGCGGGATGGTGGCGCCCAACTCCACGACGGTGATTCCGTCCATCTCCACCCATGTGCACACCTGCGATTCAAGTACGGTAGTACATGAGCGGGACCTGGAGTCAATTTCCCGCGCGATCGTTGTCGTGAGGACTACGAGCGAAAGAACGAGTGCGACGGATATCCCGATGTGCTTCGAGCTCATGCTGACCTCACTTCACGATGGTGAACGCTGCCCGGCGAACCTGGCCGATTTCCACTTCCATTGACACAGTGTCTAATCATTATACGCCAGCCTAAACTGGCTGACCTGGCTTGTCAAGTTCACGAGACGCACTGTATAATGAAAATATGAATTCCGATGCTGCCTCGAGACCGTATCGCAAGCTCGCGCGCGCTCAACGGGAAGAGGAAACCCGTCGGCGAATCACCGAGGCCGCAGTAGAGCTGCACGGCACAGTGGGGCCGGCGAACACCAAGGTGACGGAACTGGCCAGGCTGGCCGGTGTCAGCCGGATGACGGTCTACAACCACTTCCCGACAGAGGTTGACCTGTTCATGGCTTGCTCGACCCACTGGGCGAGCAGCAACCCTTTCCCGGACCCTTCGAAGTGGGCCGACATCGACGATCCTTCAGAGCGCCTGCTCAGTGCGCTGATGGAATTGTACGGGTGGTATCAACTCAAGGAAGGCATGCTGGGGAACGTCCTGCGTGACGCTCCAATCCTGCCGTCTCTCGCCGAGGTCATGGATGTTCTATGGTCGCCGTACATGGAGGAAATAGTCCGCACGTTGGCCCTCGGCTGGTCAGTAGAGAGGGCCGACCTGGAAGCGCTCCACGCGACCCTCAGGCTCTCGGTCAGCTTCGACACGTGGCGAGTCCTGACCGGATCCCGGTTAGATAATGACCGCGCAGCAGAACTGGCCGCGCGTATGGTGATGGGGGCGGTCGGATCGGGTAGTCCGCAGGGCTGCTAGCGCTCTCGCACCACCCAGCGTTGCACCAGATTCGCCCCCGGGTCGGGCGCGAAGCCCACATGGAGCTCGTACGTCCCCGGCGCGGTCGGCGTCCACGTAAAGTCGGCGGTCTCCCCCACGCCAAGGCGAGGGAGTCTGTCTACCGGAATCTGTTGGTTGGGCGGCAGGTCGGCTCCGTCTTTGGCGTGCAGCGTAATCGGAACGACGTCGCCATCGATTGTGATCCAGGCGGAGATGCGATCCGCCGGAGCGATGTTGATGACCCGGAAGCGGTGCTCCTCTCCGACCTGACCGGTGGCATCCGGCTGATCGTGCCGTCCGTTCAGGTCCCTCTGGTCCATGCCCGCTCCGTCCGGGTGGTTCCACCCCCAGACCATGGCGTGGTCCGTCCGGGGATCGAACCGTTCACCTTCGGGAAGGACCACGAGCGGTCCATAGAGTCCGCCCGAGAGCTGGTGGATGTCGTCGAGGTGAGAGTGGTAGATGAAGGTGCCGGGCCGCATGAGCGAAAGCCGATACGTGAACGAATCCCCGGGTGCAATGGCGGGCGAGACACGGCCATCGGAGGCACTCCAATCCGGAACGCCGTCGGCCCAGCCATCCAGCTCGAGTCCGTGCCAGTGGACTCCCGTCGGGACCGTCGTACGGTTGTGGACCGTGGCGTTCACGGTTTGAAACTGATTGAAGACCAGGAGCGGGCCCGGCACATCGGTCAGGCTGTCCGCGACGAAGTCCGGATCGACGGCGAAGCCGTACCGGTAACCGGTTCGATCCCCATACTCGTTGGCGTACAGGTCTAATTCGATGGGCGGCCCGCGAGAAACCAGGTCGGAGGGTCCGGGCGCCACCTCGATCCCGATCACGAGGCCTGCCATGTGCGAATGCGCGTGCTCGGGATCCGCTTCTGCAGCACCGGGAAGCCGGATGTCAGAGGTGACGTGGAATGAGAGGTGGCAGTGGAAGAGCCAGCGGCCCGGCCGTGTCGGCGTCCACTCCATCGTCATGGTGGTTCGCGGTCGCATCGACTCCGTCACCACGAGCCGACGATCGTCCGGCGAGTAGATCGTGTCCGCCGTGGCGGTCCCGCGCGACAAGACGGAGTAGAAGAAACCGTGAAGGTGCATCGGGTGGTTACGGGTACTCGCGTTAACGACCCGCCACCGGACTTCATCTCCTACGCTGAGCGCCATGCGCTCCGTAAAGGGCCACGAGCGGCCATTGATGGTGAACCCCTCGACCCAGCCAGTCGGAGAGACCGTTTCGTCCGCCGCCTCTGAGAAGATGTTCATGACTAAAACCCGATCGGGAGGCGAACCGCCAGCGGGATCTACGACGAAGGCCCCAGCGAGCTGCTCTTGTTCAAACTCAGCCTCCTCCGACTCGGGGTCTGGCTCAGGTCCCTCGCGGATCCAGTACAGATAGGTCCCCGGTGTTCCCGCCTCGAACTCCAGCGTCCGCTCCTCCCCGGGGTCCACCTCGAAGGGGTCGGCGTCCTCCGCCGGTCGCGTGTGGAGCCCGAAGACGGTGATGGGCGCGCCGTCGAGTCGATTGCGGACCCGCATTCTGATGCGGGTGCCGGTCTCTACCCGTATCAGCGGTGCCGGGATCGTGGGAGCCCCGCCCTCCTCCGCCACAGCTGCCACGCGCAGGCCCGGGCCGAGCGGTGTCTCCAGTCGCCAGTCCGCCCGTAACACCTCCAGCCCTATGTCGAGCACACCGTTCTGCAGCGTACCCGCCGGGACCCGATTGTCGTTCGGCTGGACCAGAGGGAGCCCGCTGCCGGAACCCGCAGGGAGGTAAGGGGAGGTGGTCTGCGCGCTCGGACCGTTCATGTTCCAGCTGTTGAGGGCGCATTTCCAGTCGCCATTCGGCTGTCGTATCCACACCTTGGTCCACTTGCTCGAGCCTCTGGCTGCGTCACCGTCGGAACCTGTAAAGACGGCATCACAACTCCCCGTAGACCAGGCCATGTCCTGGGCTTCTGCCACCTTTACCTGCTGTTGGCGGCAACTCAAAGAGAAGCGACTGTCGACAAACAGGCGCGCGTAGAAGTCTCGAATCTCCATCTCACCACGCAACGCAGGATGATTCGGCGGGAGGAAGAGTGGGTCCGGGGCCAGGAAGGACGCCCAGCGATCCAGATCCTTAGCGTTCGTGGCATCGACCCATTCCCGGTAGGCGTTGTCGATCGCCTCGCGGTGGATTTCCTGCTGTGCGAATGCGTGATCTGTGGCGAACGGCAGCAGGAGCATGACACCGAGGGTAGCTCCGATGACGACCGTGCCTCCGACTCGTCTCATCTATTCCCTGACTTATTTGATGGCCGCCCGCGCTTCCCAACCAGGTGCTGTCGATCCGCCGTCCACGAACGATAGAACGCCTCGTCCTGTCAACTGCACCAGGTGTGCGGACGAAGTGTGGTAGCTTTCCTGAGCGCCTCCGCGTATCTTCGCGCCCGGAAACGTGAGGGTTCTCTCGCACCAGTGTGCGACATCATGTGTGAGGTTTGGAGGAATCTGTGCCGGGTTTGCAGTCTGAAGTCCGGCGCTACCTTGGAGGAAGCCCGCATATTTCCGCATCGGGGCGTGGCGCAGCCCGGTAGCGCGCCTGAATGGGGTCGCCAACGGCCTGGCCTTCCTGCCTCGTAAGTCCCCTCGTGAGAAACACTTAAACGACCCTACAGCCTTGAGCGTGTCACTTCAGTGTGTCACATTCCCGCCGACATCACCCAGCACTTACGGCACAGGCTTTCATCCTGGGCCTAGAGCCTCAAGGTTACGATGTCGGCGCCAACGGTTCGGAGCGCTTCCGACGACATAGGAGCCCGACCCGGGCGACGGAAGGCACGTCATGGAGGAGACCAGCAGTTTCGTTGTAGTCTCGAATCGGTTGCCGGTCAGCCGTGACGAGGAGGAAGACCGCTGGGTGACCAGCTCCGGTGGCCTCGTGAGCGCTCTCGTGCCGATCCTGCGCGAGCGCGACGGTGTGTGGATCGGGTGGACGGGCGCGCCGGACTTCGCACCGCCACCCTTTGCGCATGATGGCATGCGGCTCGACCCGGTACCGCTCGACCAGGACGAGATGGATCGATACTACCTGGGCTTCTGCAACAACACGCTCTGGCCCCTGTACCACAACGCCATCCGCACACCCCAGTACCACCGGCGATGGTGGTATCCGTATCGGCTCATCAACGAGCGTTTCGCCCACGAGGCGGCACAGGTTCTGACACCTTCCGGACTCGCCTGGGTGCACGACTACCAGCTTCAGCTCGTCCCACAGTTCCTCCGTGAGCACCGGCCGGACGCAACCATCGGGTTCTTTCTCCACATCCCGTTTCCTCCGGTCGAGCTGTTCGCCTATCTGCCATGGCGAGAGAGCGTGCTGGTGGGGCTGCTGGGGGCGGATGTACTGGCGTTCCAGACCCAGCAGAGCGTGAACAACTTCCGTGACGCAGCCCTGCGCTACTCGCCCGCGCGGGAGGCGGGCGATGATCTCGACTATGAGGGTCGGCGGGTAACGCTCCAGTGGGCGCCGATCTCGATTGACACCGAGCTGTTCGACCGTACTGCCCGGCGCGTCTCCGGTCAGGCGGAGCAGCTTCGGAAGCAGTTCTCTCCGGTTCGCCGGATCCTGCTGAGTGTCGATCGGCTCGATTACACGAAGGGAATCGACCACCGGCTCCGTGCCATTCAGACGTTCCACGAACGCCATGGGGAGGATGCGGCGAATACGGTGTTCCTGCAGATCGCCGTACCGAGCCGGGAGGAGCTGATCCAGTACGCGGAGCAGCGCGAGCGCGTCGAGCGACTCGTCGGACAGATCAACGGGGAGTACGGGAGGCCAGGGTACACGCCGGTCGTGTACATGTATCGCCACGTGGAGTTCGAGGAGCTCGTCACGGCCTACGCCGCGGCCGACATCATGCTCGTCACGCCGCTGTGTGACGGGATGAACCTGGTCGCGAAGGAGTACGTCGCGTCGCGCACCTCAGACGATGGAATCCTGGTGCTGAGCGAATTTGCCGGCGCGGCGTCCGAGCTCACCGAGGCTATACTCATCAATCCCCTCAACCTGGACGAGCTGGCCGAGACGCTGCGGCGCACCGTGCATACCAGTCCGGGAGAGGCGGCGACCCGGATGCGCGCGCTGCGCTACACGGTGCGTCGAAACGACGTGTACCGCTGGTCGCGGGCGTGCATCGGAGCGCTCGAGAATTGAGGTCCGATCTCGACCGTGCTCTTCGGCGGGTGGCGCGGAGCGGGGTGCTTCTGGTCGCGTGTGACTTCGACGGCACCCTGTCCCCGATCGTCTCCGATCCTGCTGCCGCCGAGCCGGATCCGCATGCGATCGAGCCGCTCGACGGCCTGGCGGCACTCCCCGCCACGCCCGTGCTGGTGATCTCGGGGCGGGCCCGTGAGGACGTCGAGAAGAGGCTCGGCCCGAGGCCTCCCGGGCTCGCCATTATCGGCAGCCACGGGGCGGAAGCGGGCGCGGACGACTGCCCCGAGACTCACCCCGATATTGCGCTCTTCACCGGGCAGCTCGGCCCGATAGTGGATCGCTTCGCGGGCTCGGAGCTCGAGGTTAAGCCGTTCAGCGTGGCATTTCACTTGCGCAACGTGGTGGAGGAGCAGCAAGCTCGAGCGCGGCAGGAGGCGCTGGACAGAGCCGGCCCGCTCGCCGCGCACGTGAAGGAAGGCAAGAAAGTCCTCGAATTCATGGCGGTTACGGCGGACAAGGGGAACGCACTGGAAAGCTACCGGATCACGTGTGGCGCGACCGCGACGTTCTTCGTCGGCGATGACGTGACGGACGAGGCCGTGTTCCGCGTCCTCGCGCCCGAGGACGTGGGGGTGAAGGTCGGTCCCGGCCCGACCTCAGCCGTCTATCGCGTTGCCAGTCAGACGGAGGTGGCCGGCCTGCTCACGAAGCTTCTTCGCCACCGAACCGAGCACACGGGAGGATAGTGAATGGCTTTCGTCGTCGATGTCCCCGAGTCCGTCACCCTGAGTGACTACGAGGCGGTGGCGCACCTCGCCCACCACGTCGAGGAGCTCGAGGAGACTGCGCGGGGAGTCCGGCGGAAGCTGAGCGGGCGCACGATCTGGATGGTGAACTCCACCGCTCAGGGGGGCGGAGTGGCGGAGATGCTACCGACCATGATCACGCTTCTCCGCGATCTCGGCTTCCCGACCGAGTGGGCCGTGATCGAGTCCTCCGAGCCGGCGTTCTTCGATCTGACGAAGCAGATCCACAACATGATCCACGGGGAGGGATCACCCGATTTGCCGTCCGGGGCCCGGGAGCTGTTCGAGCGCGAGAACGCGTCGAACGTCTCGTTCCTGGCGGAGCAGATGAACCCCGGCGATATCCTGATCGTGCACGACCCGCAGCCGGTAGCCCTGGCGGGCATGATCCGCGAGCACCTCGACACCACGGCCGTGTGGCGCTGCCATATCGGACTGGATCTCGAGAACGCCTCGACCCGGGCGGCGTGGGATTTCCTCGCTCCGTTCCTCGACGCCTACAACCACGGCGTCTTCTCGACCACCGAATACGTGCCGGAGACGTTCACCCAGCGGGCCTCGGTCATCACTCCCGCGATCGATCCGCTCGGAGACAAGAACCGAGAGCTTCACCTTCACAAGGTGGTGGGGATCCTCACGAACTCCGCCCTGGTGCGCAGCCCGAGCCCCCTCGTTCCGCCTCCGTATGACAACGTGGTGAACCGGCTGCAGGGAGACGGCTCATTCCGGCCGGCGAACATGTGGGACAACATCGGCCTGCTCTCGCGCCCGATCATCACGCAGGTGTCGCGCTGGGACCGACTGAAGGGCTGGCGACCTCTGATGGACGCGTTCGTGGAGCTGAAACGACGGTTCGCCAACGGACACGACGGGGAGCAGGCCTGGGCCTACCGCAGACGACTCGACCTCGTGCGGCTGGTCCTCGCCGGGCCGGACCCCGCGTCGATCCAGGACGACCCGGAGGGCCGGCAGGTCATCGAGGATCTGCACGACGCCTATCTGTCGCTGTCTCCGGAGATGCAGGACGACATCGCGGTGGTGACGCTCCCCATGTCGTCGCGTCGCGAAAACGCCCTCATCGTAAACGCCCTGCAGCGGGCCTCGACGATCGTAGTGCAGAACTCGCTGCGCGAGGGATTCGGCCTCACGGTCACGGAAGCGATGTGGAAGCGGATCCCGATCCTCACCAACTCGCGCGCCTGCGGACCGCGTCACCAGGTCCGTGACGGCGTGGACGGTTGTCTGGTGAGCAATCCGGAGGATCCGGACGAGCTGGCGAGCATGATGTCGGCCATGCTGGGAGAGCATAGATACCGCGACCTGTGGGGGCTGAGCGCACAGAAGCGGGTCCACTCGGAGTATCTGGTGTTCAACCAGGTCAGCTCGTGGCTCAGGCTGCTGGGGCGGCTGCTGTAGGGAATCGGGGGCGGAGTCCCCAATGAGCGTCAGTCGCCGTCGCTTCCTCAAGACCCTGGGGGGCGATAAGATCCCTGCCCGCCGATAGCCAAACACCGCCACACGCACATCTCGCAAGTCCGGTCCGAGCCAATACGACTCTCAACGTAGTAGCATTCCCGAGCGCCTCCACGTATCTTCGCGCCTCGGAAACGCGGGTCCTCCAGCACCAGTGTGCGACATTGTGTGCGAGGTTTGGAGGAATCTGTGCCGGATTTGCAGTCTGAAGTCCGGCGCCACCCCGGAGTAGCCCGCGAAACTCCGCATCGGGGCGTGGCGCAGCCCGGTAGCGCGCCTGAATGGGGTTCAGGAGGTCGCGAGTTCGAATCTCGCCGCCCCGATTG
>CAXMRU010000040.1:0-4314 GCA_964195715.1 Akkermansiaceae bacterium
CTCCAGGAATCGCACCCGGCTCCGGATCTTGTCGTACACGGTACGCGTCAGGGGAGCGAGTCCGTCGGGACCCGCCTCTCGCAGGTCGATCGCCTGCGCGGCCGTCAGCAACTCGATGGCCACGATGTGGCGCAGGTTCTCAAGGATTTCGAGCGTGTGCCGGGCCGCGTTGGCCCCCATGCTCACGTGGTCCTCCTGGTTGGCGCTCGACGGTATCGAATCGACACTGTCGGGGTGCGCCAGGGTCTTGTTGTCCGATACCAGGGCGGCCGCAGTGTACTGGGCCACCATGAGGCCACTGTCGAGGCCCGGATTCGGGACCAGCATGGACGGGAGACCTTCGGACAGATCGGGCGTGAGGAGCCGGAATGTCCGCCTTTCGCTGAGACTTCCGATCTCGGCCACGGCGATGCCCAGCAGGTCGAGCCACAGCGCCAGTCCCTGGCCGTGGAAGTTGCCGCCCGAGATCACGTCGGGGCCCGCTCCATCCGGCAGATCCATGAATACGAGCGGGTTGTCGCTCGTGCCGTTGAGCAGGCTGCCGACGCGGCTCGCAACGAAGCGCACGGCGTCCCCGATCGGGCCGTAGACCTGTGGAATGCAGCGCAGGCTGTAGGCGTCTTGAACCCTCTCCGGATCCGAATCCAGGAGGCGGCTTCCCTCGAGAAGGCGTCGCAGGTTCCACGCCACTTCCGCCTGTCCGTTCTGGCCGCTCGCGTCGTGCAGGGCCGGGTGCAGGAAGTTCGAGCGGGCACGAAGTGCCTCGAGGCTGAGTGCCCCCGCCGCCACCGCGTGCTCCATCAAGTCGAGGGCATCGCTCACGGCGAGGGTCGCGGCCCCGAGCATGAGCGTGGTTCCGTTCGTCAGCGCCAGGCCATCCTTCGCCCTCGGCACGATGCGAGGAATGCCGGCCTGCTCCATCGCCTCGGCGCCGCTCAGAAGCTCTCCTTCGAACCACGCCTTGCCCGTGTCCTCGCCGTCCTCGTCCGGATCACGCGTGATGACGAGGCCGATGTGGGCGAGGGGAGCCAGATCGCCGCTGGCGCCAAGGGACCCCTTCGACGGCACGTATGGACAAACGCCCTTGTTCAGCATCCGGATGAACGACTCGGCCACCTCCGGACGAACCCCGGAATTCCCCCGGGCCAGCGTATTGGCACGGATCACCATCATCGCCCGCACGACATCCTCGCCCAGCGGAGGACCCACGCCGGCGCAGCAGTTGAGGATGAGGTTCCGTGACAGCCGCCCGGCCTGGTCCGGCCGAACGCGCACCGTGGCGAGCGGTCCGAACCCGGTGTTGACCCCGTAGATCGGCCGGTCTCCGGCAGCTACAACGTCCTCGATCCAGGCGTTGCTGCGACTCATGCGCTCGCGCACCGGGGCGTCCAGCGGCGCCACCTTCTCACAGCCCCGCGCCACTGCGACGACTTCCTCTATCGAGAGGTCACTGCCCGTCAGTGTGATCATGGCTCAAGCCTCGATCGGCTCGCGGTTTATGGGTGAGATCCAGCGCGGCAAGTTACCCCGGCCCGGCGGCCACTGCCAGCCGGGGTTCAGCAAGGCGCGGCCAGACCGTATGTTACTGTCCATCAAGCTCCAGCGATCGACCTTACACGGAAAGGCATAGTCGCCATGCAGCAGATTGGACCGCAGATCAGCAGCTTCGGCGTCGACAATCACGGCATCCGGGCCGCCAGCATCGTGCGCTGGAATTTCACTACTCCGGCGCTTTACGAATACGCGATCCGTGCGAACGAGGCGATGCTGGCTAACGGACCGCTCGTAGTGCGCACGGGCGACCACACCGGCCGATCGCCGAACGACAAGTTCGTGGTGCGTGAGCCGAGCAGCGAGGAGAAGGTGTGGTGGGGCGACGTGAACCGCCCGTTCGCGCGCGATCAATTCGACGCGGTTCACAGGCGGCTCTCCGCCTACCTCCAGGGACGCGGGATCTTCGTACAGGACTGCTACGCGGGCGCCGACCCCGAATTTCGGATGCCGATCCGGATCATCACCGAGGCGGCGTGGCACAGCCTGTTCGCCAGAAACATGTTCATCGTGCCTCCGCCCGAGGACCTGCCCGATTTCGTGCCGGAGTTCACGGTCCTCCAGGTGCCCGGCTTTCATGCGGCTCCCGAAGTTGACGGAACGGACTCGACCGTGTTCATCCTGGTGGATCTAGGCCATCGGCTGGTCCTGATCGGGGGCACCAGCTACGCCGGAGAGATCAAGAAGTCGATCTTCACGATCATGAATTACCTCCTTCCGGCGAAGAAAGTGCTCCCCATGCATTGCTCGGCCAACGTGGGGCCGGATGGAAACTCGGCCGTGTTCTTCGGCCTGTCCGGTACGGGGAAGACCACACTCTCGGCAGACCCGACGCGCACCCTGATCGGCGACGACGAGCACGGGTGGAACGATCACGGCGTGTTCAACTTCGAGGGCGGCTGCTATGCGAAAGTCATCCGCCTGTCGGAGGAAGCCGAACCGGAAATCTACGACACGACCCGGCGGTATGGGACGATCCTGGAGAACGTCGTGCTCGACCCGGACACCCGGGTGCTCGACCTCGACGACGACACGCTGACCGAGAACACGCGGGCGGCTTACTCGATCGACCGGATCCCCAATGCCTCGACGACGGGGACGGCCGGCCACCCGAAGAACCTGATCATGCTCACGGCGGACGCTTTCGGCGTCCTGCCGCCGATCTCGAAGATGACGCCCGCGCAGGCGATGTATCACTTCCTGTCCGGCTACACGGCCAAGCTGGCGGGCACCGAGAAGGGGCTCGGGAAAGAGCCCGCGGCCACTTTCAGCGCGTGCTTCGGAGCCCCGTTCATGGCGCTCCATCCATCGGTGTACGCCGATATGCTGGGTCAGAAGATCGCCGAGCACGACGTCGACTGCTGGCTCGTCAACACGGGCTGGACCGGCGGACCACACGGCGTGGGACACCGGATGAAGATCGGATACACGCGAGCGATGGTGCATGCGGCGCTCGACGGGTCGCTGCGCGACGTCCCGACTGAGGAGCACCCGGTGTTCGGCCTGCACGTCCCGCAGTCGTGCCCCGGCGTCCCACCCGAGGTGCTCAACCCGCGGAACACGTGGGAGGACAAGGAAGCGTACGACCGGGCGGCCGAGGACCTGGCCCGGCGCTTCCGGGAGAATTTCAAGGACTACGAGGATTACGTCGACGACGATGTGAAGGCGGTGAATCCGGGCGCCTGACGAGGGCGCCCGTCGCCATTGCGCACGGAGCCACAGAATAGCCGAAATGCCCAGCAGAGTGGCAGTGACCCGCGTGCTGCCGAGCCCGACCGCGGCCGGCACTACATTCGATCGGGAGTTCCGAGCCGTCATGTGGCGACGGGCGAGGGCGGCGCTGGCGGTGGGCGTCGCGCTCAGCGCACTAGTGAACATGCTGGTGCGATTCGGCTTCCTGAATCCGGAGCCTCTTGCAAGCCCCTACACGTTCCTCGTGCCCAACGTCTACCTGGCGTTCATCGGCATCTTCGGAATCGGGCTCGCCCTCGTGTGGCGTAACTGGTGGAGCGCCCGCACGGTGGCTTTCATCGTGCTCGCCACCCTGATCGCTTCCGCCATCCTCGACGTGGCGTTCGCGGCGATTCTGCATCCCGCAGACGATCAGTTGTGGGGCGCGGCCTTGTTCCTCTTCCTGGCCGCGGCCCTCCTGCCGTGGCCGCTCGCGTTCCAGGTCACGCTGGCCGTGGTTTTCACGGTGTTGTACCCGCTCGCCGCAGCTGTCGGTTCGGCCCTCGTCCCCGAAGTGGCCGCGTTCTGGGAGGCGCAGGCCGAGACGTCTGCCCAGCAGCTGATCACCGACCAGACGATCGCGATAGGCGTGCTCGGCGCCGTGTCCGTGTACGTCACGCGCACCCTGTACACGATGCGGCGCCAGCTGCACGCTGCGTCGCGCCTCGGCAACTACGTGATCGAAGGTGAGCTCGGAAAGGGCGGCATGGGAAAGGTGTACAAGGCCCAGCACGCCATGATCCGACGACCGACCGCAGTGAAGGTCATGGAGGCGCAGGCGGCTCGCAGCCCGGAAGCGATCGCGCGGTTCGAGCGGGAGGTCCAGCTCTCGGCCACCCTCAGCCATCCCAACACAATCACGATCTACGACTTCGGGCAGAGCGAGGATGCCACGTTCTACTACGTCATGGAATACCTCGACGGAATGGACCTTCAACGCATGGTCGAGCGGTTCGGGCCGATACCCGCGGAACGCACGAGCTACATCCTGCGGCAGGTGTGCGGATCGCTCGCCGAGGCCCATTCGCGGGA
>CAXMRU010000041.1:0-10099 GCA_964195715.1 Akkermansiaceae bacterium
CGGAACAGGCGCTCGGCCTCACCCGTGCCCAGCTGGCGCAGGTCCAGGAAGGGCCGGTCGCCCTGCTCGGTGGCGCCGCTGCCGCGGAAGTAGACCGCGTCTCCCTGCTGGCGCAGCACCCAGCGACCGTTGGGCAGCGGCCGGAACAGGGGATTCCCGGGATCTCCGTAGCGGTCGCCCTCGTCGAGATCGAACCACGGGCGCGACGTTCCCTCGTCCACGTCCAGGAGCCAGACGTAGCGCCAGCGGCGTATCCGCTCGCGCTCGGTGAGCATGAGCATGCCGCCCTCGGCGCCCCAGGCGTTCCGCCAGGGCTGGATACGGTGCTCGGCCCGGAACACCTCCTGGGGCTCCGCCGTGAAGGGCGCGCCCAGACGCATGAGCCGGTCGCGGTGGGGCACCTCGGCCACGGGGTTTCCGCCGTCGAGCGCTTCGACCCAGAACAGCGTGTGCGGGGCGGTGGGACGCCACGAGATCGAACGCGGGCCCAGAGGCACACCGTGGATCGGCACCTCGGCGGCCAGGGGCAGCGAGGCGATGTTCGCTACCACTTCCCCCTCATCGTTCCACACCTCGATCTCGTGGGCGAAGCGCCACCAGGCCACCTCGTGAGACCAGGGACCGACCAGCCGCTCGATGAGCAGATACTCGCCGTCCGGCGAGAACTCGGCCGTGGTGTAGAAGCCGGGCGCCCCGACGACCTCGATCTCGCCCGTGGCCGGATGGACGATGACCAGCTCGGAAGCGGTGTAGTACTCGAACAGGGCATCGTCATGAGCCGTCTCGAGCAGGTTGCGAGCCTCGTAGGTGGAGCGAGCCGTGGCCCCCGCGCCTTCGATGACCTCCGGGCCTGCCGGAATAGCCGGCGGCTCGGGAGCCGGTCCACGCTGCGGGATGCGGCGAACGAGCAGCCGCTCCTGGTCGGGCAGCCAGCTCACGGCGGTGCCCAGCAGCGGGTTGAGAGCCAGGTCCTCAATCCTCGACACCTCGCCCCCGACCGAGCCGACCCACAGGTCGATGTGATCGGCGCCTCCGACGGTGAGTGCGAAGCGCTGGCCGTCCACGGACCAGTTCACGCCGAGAACCTCTGCGTCCGTCGACAGATCGAGCGGTGTCGTGACTCCGTCCTCGACCCTGACCAGGCGGGGGGAAGTACCCCCATGCTGACCGTGGAAGCCGTTGGTGGCAGGATTCACCCGGCTGCCGGCCAGCTTGTGCATCGGCCCGGCCAGCTCGGCGAGGGAGGGATAGAGCACCGCATCGGCGAGGAGCAGGTGTTCGCCGGTCGGCGCCGTCCACACCCGGGGGAGCTGCGGCGCGTGAAGCACTTCCAGCAAATCTCCGGGTGGTGACTTCCACCCGGTTGCCGGCTGCAGGCTGTCGTCGGGTGTCCCCGTGGGGGCCGCTGCTTCCTCCGTCGCCGGGGCGACAGATTGCTGATCGCAGCTCACCGCCAGGAACGGGATCAGGACAACGAGAATCGCATATCGCCAACGCATGGTACACCTCCCTGTTCGCCTGCAGCCTCCCCTGGGGGGCGGGAGAGGTCGCGCTGATGAGACGCTACCTGGACGTCGGGGGTGGCGTCCGCACCTGGTGGATGAGGTCGATCCATAACTGCAGATGCGAACCTCGGATTTCCGATACAAGATGATGGCTCTGGCTACTCGGAGCCGCAACTATGGCGGTAGAACAGGAGCACCCCCAGTGCGAAGCATCCGGCCGGCACTGACAGGCACAGTGTTCGTTGCGGAAAACGCCGGGACCATTGGTCGCAGACTGCACGTCGGCCTATCTTGCCACCCCAGTGAGAATCCTGGTTACACCGGCTACACCGGCACGCAGCGAACCGGGAGTCGCGGCATGGCAACGACGAACCTGGACCCCGTCCTGACCGCCTTCGAGCGAAGGCCGGAGTCGCTCATACCCCTGCTACAGGCGGTGCAGGAACGCCTCGGCTACCTGCCACCCGACGTGCTGGGGACGGTCTCTCGCCATGCGCGCGTACCGCGCAGCCGCGTTTACGGCGTCGCCTCCTTCTACTCGCAGTTCCGCTTCAATCCGGTCGGCCGTCACCGCGTGGCGGTCTGCCGCGGCACGGCGTGCCACGTCGGCGGCGCGCGGTTCATCCTGGAACAGCTGGAGCGGACGCTGGGAATCCTGGAGGGGCAGACCACCGAGGACATGGAGTACTCGCTGGAAACGGTGGCCTGCATCGGCTGCTGCGGTCTCGCGCCGTGTATCAGCGTGAACAACGAAGTCTCCGCAAAGCTCACGCCGAAGAAGGTGCGCAAGAAGTTCCGGAAGGCACGGAAATGACGGCGGGTTTCGAGCAGCTGCGGCAGGCGGCGGAAGAGCAGTGGGATCGTCTCACCGCCAGCGACGCCCCCGTCATCACCGTCGGCACCGCGACCTGCGGCCGCTCCGCCGGCGCTCTCGACACGCTTGACGTCCTTCGCGGAGAGCTGGCCGGACGAGACCTCGAGTGCCGCTTCGTCGAGGTAGGCTGCCTCGGCCCCTGCTACGCGGAACCGCTGGTCACCGTCTCTCTGCCCGGGGCGGCGACGGTCTGCTTCGGATCGGTCCACATCAAGGGTGCGCGCAAGATCGCGGCGTACGTCGCGGGCGGAGAGCTTCCCGAAGAGCTCGCGCTCGCCACGACCGGGCCCGGCTCGATCCCGGGCATTCCGGACCTGATGGACACGCCCATGATGAAGGGGCAGGTTCGCCGGGTTCTCCGAAACTGCGGCGTCATCGATCCCGGTGACATCCGGCACAGCCTCGCCCGGGGTGCATACAGTGGGCTGCAGCGGGCGCTCGAGCTCGATCGCGACGAGCGGATCGGGGAGCTCGATCGGTCGGGCTTGCGCGGTCGCGGCGGTGCGGGGTTCCCCGTGTCGCGGAAGTGGAGCTTCTGCATCGACGCGCCGGGCGACACCAGGTACATCATCTGCAACGCCGACGAGGGCGATCCTGGCGCGTTCATGAACCGCTCGTTGCTCGAAGGCGATCCGCATGCGGTGCTGGAGGGGATGCTCATCGCCGGCCTCACCATCGGGGCCGCCGAGGGATTCATCTACTGCCGCGCCGAGTACCCGCTGGCGCTGAAGCGACTCGCGGTAGCCATCGAGCAGGCGGAGCAGGCGGGCTTCCTCGGCCCCGACGCACTGGGTCCCGGCCGCCCCTTCCGAATCAAGGTCAAGGAGGGTGCGGGCGCGTTCGTCTGCGGCGAGGAGACCGCGCTGATCGCCTCCATGGAGGGGCTCCGAGGCATGCCTCGCGCCCGCCCGCCCTTCCCCGCGGTCAGCGGGCTCTGGGGCTGCCCCACCGTCATCAACAACGTGGAGACCCTCGCGTCGGTCGCACTCATCTTCCAGCACGGCGCCGCCTGGTATGCCGAGTACGGAACCGAGAAAAGCAAGGGCACCAAGACCTTCGCCCTGGTCGGCAACGTGAAGCGGCCCGGACTCATCGAGGTTCCGCTCGGCACGACGCTGCGGGAGATGATCTTCGACATCGGCGGCGGAATCGCGAGTGGCCACCGATTCAAGGCGGTCCAGACAGGAGGTCCCTCCGGAGGCTGCCTGCCCGAGGACAAGCTCGACATCCCGATGGACTACGAGTCGCTCCAGGAGGCGGGAACGATCATGGGGTCCGGCGGCATCGTCGTGATGGACGAGCGGACCTGCATGGTCGACTTCGCCCGCTACTTCCTCGACTTCGCGGCGGACGAGTCCTGCGGCAAGTGCGGTCCGTGCCGGCTCGGCACCCGGCAGCTGCTGCGCATCCTGGAGGACATCACCCAGGGCAAGGGCACCGCTTCCGACATCGAGCTGCTCGAGGGACTGAGCCACAACGTCATGCGGGGATCGCTTTGCGGGCTCGGTGCGACCGCGCCGAATCCGGTGCTCACCACGCTCCGGTACTTCCGCGACGAGTACGTGGCGCACGTCCAGTCGCGCACCTGCCCGGCGCTGGCCTGCCGCGACTTCATCGCCTTCGAAATCGACGAGGAGGAGTGCAACGGTTGCACCGCCTGCGCCGTGCTCTGCCCGGTGGACGGCATCGCCGGCGATCGCGACCACCTCCATGTGATCGACGCGGCCATCTGCATCAAGTGCGGCGTCTGCAGCGACACCTGCAGCTTCGATGCCGTGTTAACCGTGGATGCCGCGCCATGAGCCAGAAGATCGAGATTTCCATCGACGGATCGACCGTCGCGGTCGACTCCTCCGCGACTGTGCTGGAAGCGGCGCTGGAGCATGGCCTTTTCATCCCGCACCTGTGCCACGATCCGGACCTCGAGCCCGCCGGCGTCTGCCGCCTCTGCCTGGTGGAGGTGGATGGACGCCTGGTGACCGGCTGCAACACGCCGGTGACCGAGGGAGCGGAGATCAGGACTGACACCGAAGCGGTGAAAGAGACGCGACTCGGAGCGGTCGAGCTCCTGCTCGTCAACCACCACCGCGGAACGGTCGACTGCGAGGAGGGCGACGCCTGCGAGCTGAGCAGGATCGCGCGATTCGTCGGCGTCGACGAGACTCGCCTGGACCGGTTTCGGCGGCCGGACCGGTTGCTTCCCGTGGACACCTCGAACCCCTTCTTCGAGTTCGACCCGAACATCTGCGTGCTGTGCGGGATCTGCGCGCGCACTTGCGACGAGATCGTCGGGGTGGCGGCCATCGACTTCGTGCAACGCGGGTTCGACACGACCATCGGAAGCGCGCCGGGCCAGCAGTGGATCGACTCGGACTGCGTCTCCTGCGGCGAGTGCGTCGTCCGCTGCCCGACCGGTTCGCTCTCCTTTACCGGTTTCGAGACCCCCGAGCGCGAGGTAACGACGACCTGCACCTACTGTGGTTGCGGCTGCGGCATCCACCTGGGCGTTTCCGGCAACCGGCTCGTGTCGGTGCGAGGGCAGCGCGAGAATCCGTCCAACGAAGGCCGTCTCTGCGTGAAGGGCCGGTTCGGATTCGATTTCGTGAACTCCGCGGACCGGCTGACGACACCGCTCATCCGGCGTAACGGCACGCTGGAGGAGGCGACCTGGGACGAAGCGCTAGATCTGGTGGCGGAGCGGTTCTCGGCCTCTCGCGGAGACGCCTTCGCCGCCATCGCCTCGGCGAAGCTCACCAACGAGGAGAACTACCTCATCCAGAAGTTCTCCCGTGCCGTCATGGGCACCAACAACGTCGACCACTGTGCGCGCCTCTGTCACTCGCCGTCGGTGGCGGGCCTGGTGCAAAGCTTCGGCAGCGGGGCGATGACGAGCTCGTCGAAGGACATCGGCGACGCGCGCTGTATCTTCGCCATCGGCACCAACACGACCGCCGCGCATCCCATCGTCGCGCTGCAGGTCATGCGGTCGATCCGCGCAGGCGGCAAGCTGATCGTCGCCAACCCTCGTGAGATCGAACTCGCCCGCTACGCCGACCTCTACATCCAGAACCGGGCGGGAAGCGACGTGGCGCTGCTCATGGGCATGATGCGCGTCATCGTGGACGAGGGTCTGCACAACTCGGAGTTCATCGAAGCACGTTGTGAGAACTTCGAGGCGTTCCGGGACTCGCTCGCGCATTACGACGAGGCGATGGTCGAGGAGAAGACCGGTGTACCCTTCGTGCAAATCGCCGAGGCGGCGCGTATGTACGCGCAGAACTCGCCGGCGGCCCTTCTCTACGCCATGGGAATCACCCAGCACACGCACGGAACGGACAACGTGCTGGCCACGAGCAACCTCGCCCTGCTGACCGGCAACGTCGGCCTGCCCTCGGGCGGCGTGAATCCGCTGCGAGGCCAGAGCAACGTGCAGGGAGCGTGCGACATGGGGGCGCTTCCCGACGTCTACCCCGGCTACCAGAAGGTGGATCTTCCCGAGGTGAAGGCGAAGTTCGAGACAGCATGGGGCGTCGAGCTCGACGATGCTCCGGGCCTCACCCACCTGGAGATCCTGCGCGGTGTCACAGCCGGGCCGATCCGGGCGATCTACCTGGTCGGTGAGAACCCCGCCTTAAGCGAAGCGGACGCGACGCACGCGCGCGACGCGATGGAGAAGGTGGACTTCCTGGTCGTGCAGGACATCTTCCTGACGGAGTCGGCGGAGTATGCGGACGTGGTCCTGCCCGCGGCGAGCTTCGCCGAGAAGGAAGGGACGTTCACGAACACTGAGCGACGCGTGCAGCGGGTGCGGAAGGCGATTCCGCCGGTGGGCGATTCCCGGGACGACGGGTGGATCACCTGCGCGATCGCGCAACGCATGGGGGTTGCCGGATTCGACTTCGCGAGCGCGGAGGAGGTGATGGGCGAGATCGCCTCCCTCACGCCGATCTACGGCGGAATCACGCACGACCGGATCGAGCAGGTCGGCCTGCAGTGGCCCTGCCCGGACGCCTCGCATCCGGGAACGCGGTATCTCCACGCCGAGACGTTCCCCCGCCCGAGCGGACGTGGTCGTTTCTTCCCCCTGCAGTACCGCCCGCCCGACGAGGAGCCCGACGCCGAGTACCCTCTCGTGCTCACGACAGAGCGGAGCCTCTACCAGTATCACACGGGGACGATGCCCCGCCGCGTGCCGGGCCTCGAGACGCTGCGCGCCGAGGAGCTGGTGGAGATCCACCCGCGCGATGCGGTGGCACTCGCCATCGCCAGCGGCGACCGGGTCCGGGTGACGTCGAGGCGGGGCGAGGTGGAGGCGCGCGCCCTGGTGACAGAGGTTTCGCCACCAGGCACCATCAGTATGACGTTTCACTTCCACGAGGCGCCGACGAACGTACTCACCAACGCCGCCTACGATCCGGTGGCGAAGATCCCCGAGACCAAGGTCTGCGCCGTGCGCGTAGAGCGGGCCTAGCCCGCCCCCTCTTCCCGCAAGCGCTTCACGGCCGGGCAGTCCGCGGGCCGCATCGGAGTCCCTTCCCGGACCGACTCGACGAGAGCGTCGCAATGCGAGGCTTCCTCGGCGGAGCCGGGCCTGCACATGATCCCCTGGGCGCCGTGAACCAGGGCCTCGTAGCAGGCATCGCACCCCTCTTCGGACCGGGGAGCGAAGAAGATGACCCGGTGGTCCCCGACCGGGAGACGCTCCGTGAATAGGAACTGGAGTCCCCCCGCCTGGAAATCGGCGATGATCACATCGGGGTCGGCGTCGTAGATCCAGTACGCGTCCTTGTCCGGATCCGTGGAGACTCCGATGACCTGGATCGCCGGGTCCTCCCGGAGCTTGTGGGCGATGGCGTGGCCCAGATTCCGCTCGGGAACCAGGATGAAGGTGCGGACGTGGTCATGCTGATCGACTGTCATGCGAACCCTCCTATCGGATTCTCGTCCCGGTCGCGGAGGTCCGCAAGGTCCTGGCCTCGGTCCGCATGGCGTATGTGCCTCATCCCGCCCGCCGCTGTGCGAGACTACTTTCGACCTCCTGCCGTCGAGCCGCGCAAGCGGTGAGACCCTGAGCAGGCGTAGCCTGCGAACAACCCCATGCCGAATCCATGCGCTGACAGGCGCTGATGGGCGGTGGTTTCTGAGGCTATCGGCGTGCTTGACGCTGGCCAGCAGCAGCCGGAAACGGTGGGCGCTGTCACTGACGCTGACACTGTTGGAGACGTGAACGCACGTCAGATGAGCACCTGTGCCGTCCGGGCACTCCCCTGCCCCGGGCAAGGTGGCATTGGCCGTCGTGTCAGCCGACCGGTTGGCCGGGTCGGTTGGTCGCCCTGAGATTAGCAGGTGTGGGCGCCGAACTGACTGGCGCCCGTTGGCGCGGCGCGTCACCTTACGATCACCCCCGCCACATCAATCGCAAGTAGGAGGTCGAGTGAGGGCTCGTTTGCGTCACAATGTGTCCCAGCGACGCCCGGTGCCTTCCTGCGGCAACAGTTAGGGATGATCGTCGTGAACGTGTTTGTGACAGGGGCCAGTGGATTTGTCGGTAAGCACACGGTCAAGCGGCTGACGGAGGCCGGGCACCAGGTGCGTTGTCTCGTCAGAAGGAGCAGTCCGGTCAAAGAACTGAAACAGATGGGATTGACGCTGGTCGAAGGCGACGTGACCGATAAGGAATCTGTGCGACGGGGCATGCGGGGCTGCGAGTGGGTCATCCACATCGCGGCGAACAACTCGTTCTGGGAACGCGATAAGCGCGTCTACTCGGATGTCAACATCGGAGGAACGCGGAGTGTCATGGAGTGCGCGCTGGAAACGGGGGCTGAAAAGATCGTCCACGTCAGTGGGGTTGTCATCTTCGGCAAACCCACGGACTGCCCCTACACCGAGGATAGCGCGATTGGCCCCGTTCGCTTCAGCGAGTACGGAAGGACTAAGTATGCAGGAGACCTGGTCGCATGGAACCTCCACCGGGAGAAGGATCTGCCGCTCGTTATGGTCTATCCGGGAGGTATCACGGGTCCGAATGACCCCAAAACCGCGGGGCAATACATCCGGGATGTGGTACAACGTCGGATGCCGGTTACGGTCTTCAATGACGTGACATTCCCATGGGTCCACGTAAAGGACGTCGCAACAGCCATCGTCAGGGCGGCTGAGGCAGACGACAACATTGGAGAGAAGTACCTGTTGGTCGCAGAGAAATCTGACGTTCGGTGAGGTCAATGAGTTGATCGGGGAGATCTCTGGGGTTCCTCTTCCCAGGTTGCGGCTTCCCGACACAATCGCTGTGGCAGGCGCGGCACTCCTGACGGCGCTGTCAACTGTGACGCGAAAGCCGCCGCCGTGGGGTATGGCCATCGATCAGGTCAGGACGATGCAACAAGGAGGTCGGGCCGACGGCAGCAAGGCGGCCAAGGAGCTGGGTATCGACTATACCCCGATTCGCGTCGCGTTCGAAGATGTCATCGCCTCGATTCAAAGGTAACATCGGACTTCCTTCTGGTAGATGGGAAGGACGAAATCTCAACCGTGCTCCCGGCGCCGGGCGTGCGTGTCGCCGCAGGCATTCAGGGTCTGCGAGACAACCGGGCGCTGGGACCATATCGAATTGATGAACGATTGGCCGACTGCTTGAAGCCCTGGTCTTGTGCGCTCTTTCAGGAAGCTTCGTTTACCTCTTGTGCCGCGCGCTGACCGGATTCGAGCGCGCCTTCCATGGTGCCAGCCAGCCGCGAGGTGTGTTCTCCGGCGAAATGCAGGGGGCCTTCCGGGCGTACGGCCAGCGGGAGCCAGGAGGTCATCTGACCGGGGGCGAACTGCGAATAGCCCCCGTGTCCCCAGAACTTCGAGGTGCCCCCTTCCACGTACCGGCGGAGTCCAGGGTGGACCCTCTCCATGTGCTCGAGCGCAAACTCGATTCGTTCGCCCGCCTCCATCCCCCCCACGCGGTGCGCCTCGGGCCCCTGCACAAAGGCCCCCAGGATTGCGCGGGGGGTGGGGGGCTCCGGCCGGGGGAACGGCTCCTCCACCACCTCCATAATGGGCAGGTCGGTATAGGCGCTGCCGCTGACCTTTTCCTTCTCCCAGAATCGGCTTGAAACCTGCAAATAGATCCGGGCGACACTGGCGTACGCCAGCTCCTGAATCACGACTTCTTCCTCGGGGGCAAAGGGAGGGCTGACTTCCATGTGCCGGAGATGGGAGAAAGGCACCGCACATATCAAATGCTCCGCCTCCACGGTCTGGTAGGCACTACCCCGCCGGAACACTGCCTCGACGCCTTTCGGACCGTGGTTGATCTTTATCACCGGGGAGCCGTAATGGATCTTGTCCTGGAGTCGGGCGGCCAGGGCCCGGGGCAGAAGGTCGTTCCCACCGCGAAACGCGTAGAATCCCTGCCCCTGAAAGAAGAGCGCCAGGTCGGCCACAAGGTATTGCAGGGCCGAGGTGGTGTCCGCTCCCTCGCCGAACCAGAAGGTCCGGGCCAGCAGCTCCAGGGCCTGGCTCGAAGCTCCCTGCTGGCGCAGGAATTCGTTGAACGTGCTCTGGTCGTAGTGCTTCACCGGATCGAGCTGCCAATCGGGAAGGCTGGGGTCACCGATCTCTTCGAGCGCCGGGGAGACGTGTTTCATCAGGATGCCGAAGGGACCGAGTTGGCGCTCCTCCGCGCTCAGATCGTAGGGCCAGTCAACCGGCTCGCCGGCCGCTGCCGTCA
>CAXMRU010000042.1:0-14257 GCA_964195715.1 Akkermansiaceae bacterium
GTCCCATCCCGAACCCAGCAGTTAAGCCCCTCAGCGCCGATGGTACTGCAGCTTCAGGCCGTGGGAGAGTAGGTCGCCGCCGGCTCTCATCTCGATCGCCCCGCTCGGACTCGCTCCGGGACGGGGCGATCGTATTTCAGGACTTTTGAAGTGTTTCGGGCCGCTCGCGGCTTGACGGACGTGCTGTCCGTGGAGACACTGGTCCGCCTACACCAACATGGAGACTCAGAATGCAGAAGATGTTGCAGGTCGCGGCCGGGCTGGCCGTCATCACGCTTTCGACCTACGGAGACGTCGCGGCTCAGCAGGCGCCGAGCGAGAAGACCCAGAAGACCATCGAGTGGTTCAAGGAAACGGATTCGGGGATCGGGAGCTGGTTCTCGAGCGCGGCCGGGTACGCGGTCTTTCCTTCCATCGGTAAGGGCGGGATCGGCATCGGCGGAGCGCACGGCAACGGCGAAGTGATCACGGGAGGCCAGGCCATCGGCAAGACGTCCATGACACAGGTGACGGTGGGCCTGCAGCTGGGCGGCCAGTCATTCAGCCAGATCATTTTCTTCAAGGCCCAGAACGACCTCGACAAATTCACGGGCGGCAACTTCGAGTTCAACGCCCAGGTCTCGGCTGTCGCGCTGACGGCGGGCGCCTCTGCGGACGCCGGGTACAGCCACGGCGTGGCCGTCTTCACGATGGCCAAGGGCGGCCTGATGTACGAGGCATCGGTCGGGGGCCAGAAGTTCGGCTTCGACGCCTACTGAGCGGAGCAGGGTGCTGAAGAACCCCGGCTGTCGGGGGTTCTTCAGCAAGCTGTTAGACGTCCTGGGTGTCCCGGAGGGCGGTGGCCGAGGTCACCGCCCTCAGCAGCAGCTCGACCACTTCTCCGGGGCGTTCGGCGTGCATCACGGCGCTGAGCACCGCGACGCCGGCTCCCTCCGCGGCCACGGCTCGCGCGTTCTCCGGTGTGATGCCTCCGATTCCGACACACGGCAGCCCGGTGGCCCGGGCTACGTCGCCCACGCGGGCCGGACCTACCGCTTCCTCCTCGAGCCCGATCTTCGACTTCGTGCCGTACACGGCCCCCACTCCGAGGTAGTCGGCCCCCGCTTGGGCCGCGGCCCGCCCGATGGCCGGGTTATCGGTGGAGTAGCCAACGAGGAAGGGCCGCTGCACGTGCTTCCGAACAACCTCCACCGGAATGTCATCCGGCCCCAGGTGAACGCCGTCGGCCCCGGCCGCCAGGGCCACGTCCAGCCGATCGTTGACGAAGAGAAGCGCCCCGAAGGGCCGGGTCAGCTCGCGCAGCTCGAGGGCCTGCTCGTACAGCTCCAATCCGGAGGCGTCCTTGTCACGGAGCTGGAAGGCGCGGCATCCCGCTTCCAGGCACTCCGAAACGACGGATGACAACGAGTTTCCACACGCCGGGCTGGGTGTCGTCAGGACCATGAGCCGGATGCGGGCCGCCAGTCCGTTCGACGAACCACCGCGTCCGCCGTTGCTCACTGGCCGTCCGTCGCCGCGCGGATCCTGTTCTTGGCGTTGATGTGTTCGCGCGCGGTGCGCGTGAACGCGTGCGAACCGTCGGGTTCCGCGACGAAGAAGAGATAGGGAACGTCGGCCGGGTACAACGCGGCGTCCAGCGCCGCCGCTCCCGGTGAGGAGATCGGACCCGGTGGGAGTCCGGCGTGCGTGTAGGTGTTGTACGGGTCGTCCGCCACACGGTCGATGTCGGCGTACAGCAATCGCCCCCTGGGCTCGCCGAGGGCATACTGAACGGTAGGATCGGCCTGCAGGAGCATCCCGATCTCCAGGCGGTTCGTATACACACCCGCGATCACCGGGCGCTCTTCCCCGATACGGGCTTCCTCCTCCACTATGCTGGCGAGGGTAACCAGGCCCCTTTCGTCGAGCTCCAGGCTGTCGAGTCGGGCGCGCCGCTCCGGCGTCCAGTAGGCCTGGTACCGTCCCGTCATCTCCAGGAGTACGGTAGCGGGGTCCAGCCCCTCCGCGAACCGGTACGTTTCGGGAAACAGGTAACCCTCGAGCGTAGGTCCTGGCACGCCGGATTCGGCCACGAAAGCCGAGTCCATGGCGAGCCGGCGCACGGAATCGGCGGTCGTTCCCGTGGCCTCGGCCACGCGCGGCGCAAGTTCGCGGACGGTGAAGCCCTCGGGGACGGTGAGCGGGTATGTCACCACCTCCCCTTTCGCCATCGCGTCCAGGATCTCTTCCCAGCCGATGCCTCCGCTGAACTGGTATCGCCCTGCTTTGAGTGAGCCCTCCACACCCCGAGCGCGGGCCGCGAGGGCAAACAGGCGCGGGAAGCGAACCAGGCCCTCGTCGCGAAGCTGCCGTCCGATGCTCAGCGCGCCGGCCCCTGCGGGGACCACGATCTCGACAACCTCGTCGGCTGCTGGAGCTCCGGATGGAGGAAGCGTGGCGAACCACGCGGCCGACGCCAGCAGAGCCACGACGAGGACCCCGAGGACGGCGAGCGTGGACCGTTTCATTCCTCGTCCGCCATGTAGTCTCTGAGCAGCACAGTTGCCGCGAGCATGTCCTTCAACCCCTTGTCACGTCTCCTGCGACGCGGCAGCTGCATCTCGCGCAACATCTCCTCGGCCTCGTAGCTGGTCAGCCGTTCATCCCGTCCCACGACTGGAAGGCCCGTGACGGCCCCCAGCCGGGTGGCGAACCGCTTCGCCTCGGATGCCATCTCCCCTTCCGATCCGTTCATGTGGACCGGAACACCCACGAGAACCAGCGCGGGCTCGAGATCGACCAGGAGTCGCAGGAGCCCCTCGGGAGGTTCGGTCACAGGGTCTGCGTTGGCCACGGTCGAGTGTGGAGACGCGATCGTGCGCAGCGGGTCGGTGACCGCGACGCCGATTCGGCGGCGACCGTAGTCCAGCGCCAGGACCCGACCGGGGACCGGGTTCAGATTCCCTCCAGCGCCTGCTCGAGCGATGCGCCGGCCTGAAGCCGCATGCGTACATGCCGCAGGGCCGTCGGCGAGCCCACGACAAACCGCACTCCCTCTCCCCCGTCGGGTGGAGCCTGGACCGCGCCCACGGGTTCCTCTGCCGCCGCACCGAGCAAGCCTTCGATCAGTCCCTCGGTGAAGGGTGCGGCCCGATGACCTGTCGGCGAACGAACCACGTCTTCCGCGTCGGCGGCATCGAACACGACCAGTTCCGCGTGACCGCCGACCGAGCTCGTCCACTGGAAGGTCCCGAGGCCCCTCGCGCCCGTTTCGGCGTTCACAGCTGACCAGAAGTCGTTCGTGTCGAGCTCGGACATTGACACGACCTGAGTGATGCGGCGCGTGATGTCCTCGCCCGCGGCGCGTCCCGCCTCGCGGACGGCCGCGGCGACGGGCTCACCGCCTCGCTCCGCCGCCGCCACCAGGGCGCGCAGGGCGAGAACCGGAATTCGAACCTCACCTTCGAGGCGAAAATCGCTCATTGGACCTTCCAGTTCCATGTGTTCGATCGAGCGACCTGAAAGTAGAGCAAGCGCGCGGCCGGGCAAGCCGGGGCACTTTCAGCCCGACCGAGGTTATTGGTATATGGGAACGACTGCATCAGTTTGCCTGACCTCATTTCTCGCACCGCACGGAGGATATGATGGAGAATAACGAATACCGGGAAGCCATCGGTTTTCTCGCAGGCCTGACCATCGGAGCCGTCATCGGAACGGCCGCCGCGTTGCTCATCGCCCCGCAGAGCGGAGCCCGTACTCGCCGACAGATCGTACGCAAGGCAGAGGACTGGACGGGGGCTGCGGGCGAGACCCTCGAGGACGCGCGAGATGACGCTCGTGAGCTGGCTGACAGGGCGTCGCGCGAGACTCGCCGCCTGGCCAGGCGGGCGCGCAAGGAAGCTGACCGCACCGGCGAACGGCTGGCCGAGGTCGTCGAAAAGGGACGGGACCGCCTGCATCACTGATCGCCTGCACACGATCACCCCCCACACGGGAGGCTCATGCTCGCCCAGGAGCTGATCGCGCGTAAGCGGGACGGCGCCGAGCTCACCGACGAGGAGCTCAGAGGTTTCCTCGCCGAGTACGGCGCCGGCCACGTTCCTGATTACCAGATGTCGGCCTTCCTGATGGCGGTTCTTCTGAACGACATGAGCGCTGCCGAGCTCGCGACGCTCACACGATCCATCATCGACTCGGGGCGACGGCTCGACTTCCGTTCCGATGGGGGCCCGCCCACGGTCGACAAGCACTCGACCGGTGGTGTCGGCGACAAGGTCAGCCTGGTGCTGGCCCCGCTCCTGGCCGAATACGGACTGCGGGTGCCCATGATGTCCGGCCGCGGCCTCGGCCACACCGGGGGCACGGTGGACAAGCTCGAGTCGATCCCCGGTTTCCGGACTGCCCTCGACCTGGACGAGTTCCAGGCCGTTCTCGCGGACGTCGGGTGCGCGATGATTTGCCAGACTCCGGAGATCGCCCCGCTGGACGGTCGGCTGTATGCCCTGCGGGACGTGACGGCGACCGTGCCCTCCATCCCTCTCATTTGCGCCAGCATCATCTCGAAGAAGGTCGCGGAGGGGATCGAGGCTCTCGTTCTGGACGTCAAGTACGGGTCCGGCGCCTTCATGCGGGATCCGGCCCAGGCCGTCGTCCTGGCAGAGACACTGGTCGGCCTGGCGGAGTCCGAGGGCGTACGGGCCACGGCGCTGCTCACTGCGATGGAGCAGCCGCTCGGCGAGACCGTGGGCAACGCGCTGGAAGTTCGAGAGGCGGTGGAGTGCCTGCACGGGGATGGTCCAGCCGACCTGAGGGAAGTCACTCTCGCTCTGGCGGAGGAGAGCGTGCTGGCGGTCGACCGCGGAGCCCCGAGGGAGGAGGTTCGCTCGGACCTGGCTTCCATGCTGGACGACGGACGGGCGCTGGCGCGTTTTGCCCGGCTGGTCGAGCGGCAGGGAGGAGACCCGGCCGTCGTGTCGAACCCGGATACACTCGCGGACGCACCCATTCGAGTGACGTGGGAGTCTCCGGTCGACGGATACGTGACCTGCACAGACGCCTACGAGATCGGTGTGGCGGCCGTGGAGCTCGGCGCCGGCCGACGCCAGCTGGAGGACGACGTGGATCCGGCCGTGGGGATTGAGCTGCTGGCGCGGCGAGGAGACAGAATCGAGCGAAGCCAGGCGGTGGCCGTCATTCACGCCCGCTCCGAAGAGTCGGCGGCGTTGGCCGCTCGGCGGTTGGGTAAGGCGTACGGCTTCGGAGACGCTCCGCCCGAGGATCCGCCGCTGGTCTGGAAGCGGGTGACAGCGGACTAGCAGGCTCCTAGAACTCGAAGTCGTCTGCCACCGGTGGCGCGAGCGAGTCGGCCGCGATGCCCAGGCTGTCCGCCCATTCACGGATCCCCGACGGTCCGTGCACGTCGCAGTTCTCACGGGGCTCCGTTTCCGGTATGTAGACTTCCGTGTACACGGCCTCGGGCGGACACCAGATCGTCGCCAGCATTCCGGTGGTTCGGTCCACTCGCCGCTCGATCAGACCAGTCGGCCGGGCCCAAGGCGCGGGCGCCTCACGGTTTGAGTAGAAATACTTGAGTACCTCTGCGTTCACCGGTGCTGCGTCCCGGCCTCCCTGCGCGTCGTCCCTGATCCGCGCGGGCAGGTCGAATCCGACCCACGTCGCCGTGACGATCTCGGGCGTGAAGCCGATGAACCACGCGTTTGTGTTCTCGTTCGTCGTGCCCGTCTTGCCGGCGACCGGCACTTCCCACGGCACGCCCAATGAGCGGATCCGAATGCCGGAGCCCCGATCGACGACGTCCCTGAGCATCGACACCATGATCCAGGAAGTCCGCTCGTCCAGGACTTCTTCTCTCTCGATGGGGGCCTCCCAGAGCACCTCGCCATCCGCGTTCTCGATTCGCAGGATCGGGCGCGGAGTGACCCGGATGCCCATGTTGGCGAACGTCGTGTAGGCCTCGACCATCTCGATCGGCTTCACCGAGGGAGAGCCGATCGACGTGGACGGCACCCGGTCGATGCGCGACGTGATTCCCATGCGGTGCGCGTATTGGGCCACGGTCTCGAGGCCCACACGCAGGCCGACTTTCACGGCGACCACGTTGATGGATGCGGCCAGCGCGTCCCGGATCGTGACCGGGCCCTTGAAGTCGTTCGTGAAGTTGCTGGGAGACCAGATCGAGCTATCCGGCTGCGGAAACTCGATCGGCGTGTCGAAGATGATCTCCGAGGCCGGCATTCCGCTTTCGATGGCCGCCGTGTACACGAACGGCTTGAACAGCGAGCCGGGCTGGCGTTCGGCCTGCGTCGCACGGTTGAACTCGGAGTCCTGGAAGTCACGTCCGCCGACCAGGGCGAGGACGTTGCCGTTCGTGGGGTCGACCGCGATGAACATGCCCTGGATGTAAGGCATGTTCGGTCCGGCGAGGCTGTCGGTCGGCCACGCACGCGTCTCGCGGTATGTCGGCGCCACGAATCCCGGCTGTCTCTCGATCCACTCGAGCTGCGCCTGCACGGCGGAATCGGCCACGGCCTGCATGTCAGGGTCGAGCGTCGTGTAGATCCGCAGTCCCGCCTCATAGATCTGCGTTCCGTACCGATCGATCAGGATGCGGCGCACCCACTCCACGAAGTACGCGGCAGGTATCCTGTCTCGCGCGTTCGGTCGGACGAGCAGGGGGTAGGCCCTGGCTGCGGCCTGCTCATCCTCCGTGATCATCCCCTGGTCGGCCATGAGGCTGAGCACGAGGTTCCGGCGTGCCACCGCACGCTCGGGATTGCGGATCGGAGAATACCGGGCGGGCGCCACCGGCATGGCCGCGAGCGTGGCCGCCTCCGGCAGATTCAGGTCGCGCACGTTCTTTCCGAAGTAACGCTGTGCGGCGTTCTGGACGCCGTACACGCCGTCGAAGTTGATCTGGTTGAGATACGCCTCGAGGATCTCGGTCTTCGTGTAGGCCTGCTCCAGCGAGCGCGCCACTTTCATCTCCCGCAGCTTCCGCCGGACCGAGATGTCCTGCCGGTCCACGATGGACGCGAACATGTTCCCGGCGAGCTGCTGCGTGATCGTACTGCCACCGGCCGCTCCGTACCCCGCGAACGCGAATACGACGGCCGACCGGAGGGAGCGCAGGTAATCGATGCCCTGGTGAGACCAGAAACGTTTGTCCTCCACGGCGACGAACGCGTCGACGACGTGCCGCGGGATCTGGGCGTACTGGATGGCGGTGCGCCGCTCGATCGCGAACTCGCGCAGCAAGGTGCCGTCCGCCGCGTACACCCGCGTGGCCTCCTTGGGCTCGAACGCGTAGATCTGGGCGATCGACGGACACTGATCGCAGATGTGCGACCACACGCCCCACGCGAGCCCGCCACAGAGGGCAACGCCGGCGAGCACTGCGGTCAGGGCGATCCAGCGGGCCCGAGGACCCGGCCAGGATAGCCGGAATATCTTGTTGCCTGTGCTCTCCGCCATATCTATGCTGTGCGCTTCCAGGTGACCTGATGCATCACGGTGCCACTTCTACGAACGTGGACGGCGAATGTTTCTTCCGGTGGATGAGCAGCTGGACCTTATCCGCGACGGGGTCGCGGAGATTGTCCCCGAATCCGAGCTCGCGGCCAAGCTGGAACGCTCGCGCGTCGAGCGGAAACCCCTGATCGTGAAACAGGGCTTCGACCCGACGCGGCCCGACCTCCACATTGGACACGCCGTATCGATCCACAAACTGAAGACTTTTCAGGAGCTTGGCCACCGTGTCGTGTTCGTCATCGGCGACTTCACGGCCCTCGTCGGCGATCCATCCGGGCAGAGCGACGCCCGGCCGATGCTCACGACGTCCGAGATCGAGACCAACCTGCAGACGTACCGGGAGCAGGTGTTCCGTATCCTCGACCCGGGCTTGACCGAGATCCGCCAGAACAGCGAGTGGTTGGCGGGACTGAGGCTGCAGGACGTTCTGCGCCTCACCTCCCAGTACACGGTCGCCCGCATGCTCGAGCGCGACGATTTCGCGATCCGCTACGCGGACGAGAAGCCGATTTCCCTGGTGGAATTCCTGTACCCGATGATGCAGGCCTACGACTCCGTCGCCCTCGAGGCGGATATCGAGCTGGGGGGAATGGACCAGAAGTTCAACCTCCTGCTCGGCCGGACGCTCCAGGAGAGGTCGGGACAGGAGCCACAGGTGTGTGTCCTGCTCCCGCTCCTTCGCGGTACCGATGGCGAGCGCAAGATGTCCAAGTCGTACGACAACTATGTGGGGCTCACCATGGAGCCAGCGGACATGTTCGGGCGTACGATGTCGATTCCGGATTCCCTGCTCGAGGAGTGGGTCCGGCTCGCCTCGGGCGCGACCGGTGTCGAGCGGGTGGAGTGGATCGGGAAGGCGGACGACGATCCGTTGGCCGTGAAGCGCTGGCTGGCCGAGACGATCACGGCCAGGTATCACGGCCTTGAAGCGGGAGCCGAAGCTCGCGATGCGTTCGACCGAGTGCACCGCCGCCGCGACGTGCCCGAAGAGCTCGAGACGTGCGTGCTCTCCGCCGGAGACGAAGGAACGCTGTGGATCGGCCACGTACTGGCACGCTCCGGGCTGGCAAGGTCAACTTCCGAGGCGCGGCGACTCATCGAGCAGGGAGGGGTGAAGCTCGACGGCGAAGTCGTCCAGGATCCAGAGTGTCACGTTTCCCAGGGGTCGTACGTTATGCAAAGAGGAAAGCGGAGGTTCCTGCGACTGGTCGTCGAAGCTGCCGGGGGACCCGACAATTGCCCCTCGACAACGGACGGGGATACCGGCCCAGGTTGACACGGACACCGCGGGGCCTCAGCTTTCCGAACCAACATGAGGCAGCGTTACTTACGCCGGTTCGCGATGCCGTCGTCGGGGGCGCTGCAAGGAGGCCGGGGGCTATTGACACCGATACGGTGGGTCCATATGCTTCCCACGCGGAGAACAGGACTGCAGTTCTCCCGACACGACAAGTAGATAAAGGGCCCCCAGCCACCTTTCCGGGTCCGCGCAATAATATCGCGGCTCCACTTCGGGGTCGACACAAGAAGGTGCGAAGAGAAGGAAGAGCCGGCCGGCATGTTGCCGCCGGTGATCCGATTCCTCCAGACGGGAGGGTGTTATCGGTTCCAGCTTCGTTTGTACCCAGAAGGCCACCCCGGCCTTCCATTCAGTCGTCTCTCATTTACTGGCCGATTCGTGCGCACCAACGCGGTGTAAGCGCCACGAGGTGGACTTTCTGCCTCGTGGAGGTGTGGTGGTGCGGTCGGCACTTCTCCTTGACTGCCCTGAGGAGGTTGATCCATGCTTCGTGATTGGTTGAGAGGGGCTTTTAGGTCGGGCTTGGCGACGGCCGCACTGGTGCTATTCGTGGCCAGTCCGCTGTTCGGTCAGGCGAGTACTGGGAAGATCCAGGGTCGTGTAACGGACGCGACGACGGGCGCTCCAATCGCGGGTGCGCAGGTCGTTGTAGACAACACGACGCTGGGCAATCTGACCAACGACCAGGGATTCTACTTCATTAACGAAGTGCCGGCGGGCCTTCAGAACGTGCGGTCTCAGTTCATCGGTTACCGGGCGTTCGTCGTTGAGGGCCAGCGAATCCTGGCGGGTCAGACGACCACAATGAACTTCGAACTGGAGCAAACGGCGGTCGAGCTCGAGGCGATCACGGTCGAGGGTGAGCGGAACCCGCTGGTTCCGCGAGACCAGACTTCGACCAAGTCGATCGTGAGGGGCGATGTGATCGACCAGCTGCCGCTGGACAACGCGATGAGCGTCGTCGTACTGCTGCCCGGCGTGGTCCAGACCAACCAGGGCACCACGATCCGCGGTGGTCGCGTGAACGAGGAAGCCGTCTTCGTAGACGGCGTCCTGGTGCGCTCGTTCGGACAGGGGCGGTCCGGCAACCTTCAGGTGCCGACGAACGCACTGGAGCAGGTGGACGTGAACGTCGGTGCCTTTTCCGCCGAGTTCGGCGAGGGGCAGTCCGGCGTCATCAGCTTCGTGACCCGTTCCGGGGGACCGAGGTTCACCGGCGCGCTCGAGTTCCAGACCGACCAGGTGACCAATTCCTGGCGGAGGAATTTCAATCGTGCCGAGCTCTCGCTCGGCGGCCCGATCGCCGGTCCAGTGACGTTCTTCCTCGCGGGCACGGTCCAGGGGTTGACCAGCAATCGCACACAGGATTATCCGACGCGCTGGGTGGTCGACGGCATCGAGACCTGCCCGACGGGTGGAAGCGGTGGGGCGGATTACTCCACGCTGTGTGAGGGCGGGCAGCCGGCGATCTTCAGCGAGCCACGCTCGTCGAACGCGGCGGGCGCCCTCGACTTAGTGAACGTCGGCGCGGCGAACTTCGTGCCGTGGGACAACGGGCGGACGTTCCCGAACAACTGGAGCCAGACGGGCCTGTTCACGGCCAATGTGAACTGGCAGCTGCCGCGGGGCTCGAGGATAAACTTCTCGTACAACCGCAACCGCTTCCAGAACTTCGGACAGAGCGCCGGCTTCAACGGCATGTTCAATCCGGACGACGTCGATGGGGGTCTCACGACGAACAACGTGTTCACGCTGGGCTGGTTCCAGACGCTCATGCAGTCGGCCGACCAGCAGCTCGCCATGGACCTCCGGGCAAGCTATCAGACGGATCGCACCTCGACAGGGATGCTCGACCCAGGGTGGTGGCTCGACAACCAGGATCCGTTCCTCGGCTTCGCGTTCGGCAACGTGGGTTTCCTGCTGCCGGATGACCAGACGGTCACGGGCTTCAGCGCATTCGACGTGACCGACGATTACCTGAACGCGTACCGCTCCAACGCCATCCCGCGTGACAGCATGATCGCGTTCCCGCAGCGCAACGACCTGGGGGTCGCCCAGTCTATCCCGGGTCTGGATCGGAACCTGCGAGCCAACCCGTTCGGCACCCGGATCGACTACGATATCAGCAACCCGGGCAACGGGGGATTGCGCAAGGTCGACGAGGATCGGCTACAGCTCCGGGGCACCCTGGACTGGCAGATCGGCCGGTTCAACCGTGTGAAGTTGGGCGGCGAGTACATCAAGATCGACATGCAGGCCAACAACGTGCCGCTGTACATCGGGGTCCCGCTGCCCGAGGCCGCGCAACCGACGCGCATCGGAGCGTTCCTGCAGGATCGGCTGGATATCGGTGACCTGGTGATCGAAGGGGGCATTCGCTACGACTACCTCGATCCGGACACCGAGCTACCGATTACGCCCGGCTTCGTGTTCAACGTTCCCGATAGTCTGCAGGCGGGATTCCTCGCGTTTTCCTCAGACGGGACGTACGTGGACAAGTATGACACGCCGTGCAACGGTGCACCGGTCTGTAAGTCCAATTTCGTCCCGACACAGACCAAGTCCGAGTGGAGCCCCCGGATCGGCGCCAGCTTCCCGGTGACGCCGACTTCGACGTTCCGTCTGAGCTATGGGCGATTCGTTCAGACGCCGGCGTTCTTCACGACCACCTCGTTCGCTTCGGGGATCGCGAATACGGCGGCGCAGACGGTCGGCTTCCTGCAGGACTCGAATACGGACCTGACCAGCACCAACACGAACGCGACGTTTGCGCGTGACGTGAATATGCCGTCCACCCGGACCTTCGAGTTCGGTTATCGGCAGCTCATCGGGCAGGACCTGGTGATCGACGTGTCGGCGTTCAACAAGAAGCAGCGCAGTGCGCTGACCACACGCAAGCTGCCGTTCACTGACCCGGTCGCCGGCCAGACCGTGTTCATGAACGTGGTCACCAACAAGGACTTCACGGAGACCAACGGCTTCGAGATGAAGCTCGACAAGGCGGTCACCAACCTGTTCATCGGGAGCCTTACGTACACCTTCGTCGACGCGCGCGGCACCTCTTCCGACCCGTTCACGTACGAGAACCTGGTGCAGCGGGCGGTGAGCAACTTTGCCGTGCTCACGGGCCTGCCCCCCAACCCGCCCGAGGTGATGCTGACGCTCGACCAGAGCCGGAGGCACAACATTGGGTTCACCTCGAGCCTGGCGTTCCCTGTGGATTACAGGCAGGGAAGCACGATGGGTGCGATCCTGTCCGATTTCGGCTTCTTCGCCGTCTTGCGGGTGCGTAGCGGACTTCCCGTCACGCTCCTCCAAAACTCGGGCAACGGCCAGACCGGGCCGCCCAGCAACGCGGGTCTGGATGCGCAGCTTCAGACCAGCATCAACAACACCGCAACCCCGTGGACGACCGGGATTGACTTTCGGTTCACGAAGGGCTTCCAGCTCGGCAGGGGGTGGAACCTGCAGGCGTTCGTCGATTGGCGGAACCCGTTCAACCTGACACAGCAGACGCAAGTCTTCCTGGAGACGGGCAACGAGTTCAACGACCAGTTCAGGACGAAGTTCCTGTCCGATCGCCTGACGGACACGCAGCTGGACGGAGATAACGTCATCCGTGACTTCGACATCATCGCCGAGTCTCCGGAAAACGCATTCAACAAGTACATGCTGCTTCGCGCCGAGGAGCGGTACGGAGACGGCAACGGCATCTTCACCGTGGAGGAGCAGGAGACGGCGTTCCTCCAGCTCCACGATGTGCTCCGCGGTAGCGACGTGGCGTTCAAGACTTCGGATCAGCAGCTCCGGCTCGGCCTGCGGGTGGCTTTCTAGCCGAGCGAACGGAATGGCTGTTGAAATAGGGGGGGCAGCCGCCAACGGCTGCCCCCACCACCCGAAAGATCAGGAGTGGCAATGAGACTCAGAGCGTTTGAATGGCTCAGCCGGGGCGGTAGACGGCTGATCTGGGGTGGGGCGCTGCTGACACTGCTGGTCGCGGCGGGAACAACCGCGATCGGAGACGTGACGGACGAGGCGAAGCGCTCGCAAGGTGAGCGTCCCGAGTCCTTCGGATTGTTTGCCGGTCCGACGGCGGTGCTCACAGGGAACCAGCTCCAGTGCGGGCTCGTCAACCAGGGCGAGGTCTGCAAGGACGTTTTCGACAGCCCCACGGGCAACGGCGGCTTCTGGCCCACCGGATCGCCCAATGGCTATATCTTCAACACAGGTCTCCAGATCGCCGGAATCATCGGCGATGATGGCGGGCCGTGGGCCAACGACACGGTCGCGGGCTACTTCTTCGACGCGCGCGGCAACCAGCGGTCCGGAACGAGTCTGACCGACATCTTCGTGTCGACCGACCCGGACGACGCGGCGGCCTGGCCGGAGGAGGCGAGGGTCACCAATACGGACCTGTTCGACGAATCGCTGACCGATCGAGATGACAACCGGTTCGCGTCTCAGGAGGACTCATGGGTCCAGTACTGGGAAGGCGACCCGGTCCGGATCACGAACCGGCAGCACCCGATGGGAATCACGGTCACTCAGCGCAGCCTGGCCTGGAACTTCCCGTCGGGCAACGAGTCGGTGCTGTACTTCATCTACGATTTCTCGAACGTCACGGACGATGCCGGATTCCGGAGCTTGAACGAGGCCGCGTTCTTCGGGGGCGACAACGTTCTCCCGGTCGGCGGCTACACGATCAATGAGATGTTCGCCGCGTTCGGGACGGACATGGACGTGACGGCGCTTGCGGGTGAGAATTTCTCCACGGCGATTCTGCCGTTCGACATCGGTCTGTCGTATCACGGCGGATTCAGTGCTCCGGACTTCATCTATCCTCCGGACCTGTTCTTTCCTCCGTTCTTCACGGACGCACCGGGACTGATCGGGGTGAAGTACCTGAAGAGCCCGGTCGACCCGAATACGGGCCAGGAGGTCGGCCTCACGCTGTTCTCCAACACCCAGAACCCAAGCTCACCTGGGGCGCAGTTCATCGACCCGCTCGGCGACAAGCAGCTGTGGCGCTACCTGTCGGGACGTCTGGATCCGGCCCAGGGTGACCCGCCGTGCAACGTGGAGGCGTCGATCATTACGGGCGATCCGCGCACGACGGTCCGGCCCCTGTGCTTCATCTTCCAGCAGGCGTCGGACACCCGGTTCTACCAGTCCTCCGGTCCGTTCAGCGTCGAGCCGGGTGGTGTAGGAACCATCGTCGTGGCTTACATCATTGCACCGACGGTGGACGTGCCCGAGATCACTGCCCAGTCGTCTCCGAACACGAACCCGCCGGGCGTGCCGTCCTTCCACCCGACGTTTCCGAGCGAGCGAGCTTGCGACGCCAACGGCGCCAACTGTGCCGTGTCGGATCCAGTGAACGCCGTTCTGCCGATCGAGCTCGGCGCCGGCTGGATCGGCTACATCGACCGG
>CAXMRU010000043.1:0-2760 GCA_964195715.1 Akkermansiaceae bacterium
ATGAAGAGGCAGTCCGGGTGGGGGACATCGTGATCGCGTGGAACGTCTTCCAGCACTTCTATCCCTATTTCGACGTCGTGCCGACCGACTGGGACACTGAGTTGACGCTCGCGCTCGAGTCAGCCCTTTCCGACGGATCAGAGGCCGAATTTCTGCTCACCCTGAGGCGCCTGACCGCGGCGCTGCACGACGGTCACGCGGGAGCGAATCATGTGGCATTGGACTCCGGGCTCGGTCACCTGCCACTGACTTTCGGCTGGGTCGAGCGGCGCGTAGTGGTCACTGCCAGCGACGTTCCGGCGGTGCAGCCCGGGGACATCCTGGTCTCGATCGATGGTATTCCGGCCGCCGAGGCCCTGGCCGACGAGGAAGCCTACATCTCGGGCTCTCCCCAGTGGATGCGGTTCCGGGCTTTGCTGGCGATCGGCAGGGGCGAGATGGAGGCATCCGTGCAACTTGTCCTGGAGAGGGACGGGACCACGTCGGACGTTTCTCTAGAGCGCCGGTCCCAGATGCCGCCCGGGGAAGATCGGCCGCCGCAGATCGGCGAGCTGGAGCCCGGCATATGGTACGTGAACCTGGGCGCGGCGCCGTGGCCTGATATACAGGAGAATCTCGATGCGATCGCCGGGGCCAAGGGCGTCGTGTTCGACCTGCGAGGGTATCCCAAGGGAAACCACCAGGTCATCTCACACCTGCTCACCGAGCCGGATACGTCGTCGGCGTGGATGCGTATCCCGCAGGTGATCTACCCGGACTTCGAGGAGGTCACGTGGGAGCACGCGTCGTGGGGGATGAAGCCCCTGAAACCGCACATCGAAGGCAAGGTTGTCTTCATCACGGACGGGCGGGCCATCAGCTACGCCGAGTCGTTCATGGGCTTCATCGAAGGCTATCGTCTCGCGGAGATCGTCGGGCAGCCGACGGCGGGCACGAACGGCAACGTGAACCCGTTCGGCCTTCCCGGCGGATATCGCGTCCGGTTCACGGGCATGCTCGTCGTGAAGCACGACGGATCGCAGCATCACCTCGTCGGGGTCCAACCCACAGTGCCCGCTGAGCGGTCGCTCGAGGGCGTTCGCGAAGGGCGAGACGAGCTTCTGGAGGTTGCGCTGGAACTGGTGCGGTAAGTATCGCTTCCCGAGGCTACAGCCCTGGCCAGGTATGCGACTGTATTCATGGCAGCAAGGCGATAAGTTCAGGCAACGAAAGGAAGAGACTTTATGAGTGACGATAGCAAGTGCCCGGTAACGGGCGGCGGTGGCACCTCGAACCGTGACTGGTGGCCGAACCAGCTGAACCTGAGAATCCTTAGTCAGCAATCCGAGAAGACCAACCCGATGGGCGAGGACTTCGACTACGCCGAGGAATTCAAGAAGCTCGACCTGGCGGCGCTGAAGAAGGACCTCTACGCCCTGATGACCGACTCGCAGGACTGGTGGCCGGCCGACTACGGTCACTACGGGGGGCTGTTCATCCGCATGGCGTGGCACAGCGCGGGCACCTACCGCATCGGCGACGGCCGCGGGGGCGCGGGATCCGGCACGCAGCGCTTCGCGCCGCTGAGCAGCTGGCCCGACAACGTGAACCTCGACAAGGCGCGCCGGCTGCTGTGGCCGATCAAGCAAAAGTACGGCAAGAAGATCTCCTGGGCCGACCTGATGATCCTCGCCGGAAACTGCGCCATCGAGTCCATGGGACTCAAGACGTTCGGCTTTGCCGGAGGACGCGAGGACGTGTGGGAGCCGGAAGAGGACATCTATTGGGGCGCCGAGAGCGAGTGGCTGGGCGACCAGCGCTATTCCGGCGACCGGGACCTCGAGAATCCTCTCGCCGCCGTGCAGATGGGCCTGATCTACGTGAACCCGGAAGGTCCGAACGGCGAGCCTGACCCGGTCGCGTCGGGCCGTGACATCCGCGAGACCTTCGCGCGCATGGCGATGAACGACGAGGAGACCGTCGCGCTAACCGCCGGGGGCCACACGTTCGGCAAGTGCCACGGTGCGGGCGATGCCGCGCTGGTCGGCGCCGAACCCGAAGCCGCCGGCATCGAAGAGCAGGGTCTCGGATGGAAGAGCAGCTTCGGCAGCGGGAGGGGCGCCGATGCCATCGGCAGCGGCCTGGAAGGTGCCTGGACGCCGAATCCGACTCAGTGGGACACGGGTTACTTCGACATGCTGTTCGGATACGAGTGGGAACTGACGAAGAGCCCAGCCGGCGCCTGGCAGTGGACGCCGAAGGACGTGGCTGGAGGGGACCTCGCGCCGGATGCGGAAGATCCGTCCAAGCGGGCGACGACCATCATGACGACCGCCGACATGGCAATGCGGATGGACCCGATCTACGAGCCGATCTCGCGGCATTTCCACGCGCATCCGGAGGAGTTCGCGGACGCGTTTGCCCGGGCCTGGTTCAAGCTGACGCACCGCGACATGGGCCCCCGCTCACGCTATCTCGGCGCGGAGGTCCCGGCCGAGGAACTGATCTGGCAGGACCCGGTGCCCGCCGTCGATCACGAGCTGATCGACGCCGAGGACATCGCGGACCTCAAGGGCAGGATACTGGCCTCGGGCCTGTCGATCTCGGAGCTGGTCTCGACGGCCTGGGCGTCGGCGTCCACGTTCCGCGGCTCCGACAAGCGCGGCGGGTCGAACGGGGCGCGCATTCGTCTCGCGCCGCAGAAGGATTGGGAGGTCAACCAGCCCGCCCGACTCCAAGCCGTGCTGCAGACCCTCGCGGGAATCCAGGAGGCGTTCAACG
>CAXMRU010000044.1:0-4421 GCA_964195715.1 Akkermansiaceae bacterium
CCTTTAGGTCACTGAAATGCACAATGACCTGCGAGACTGGGTCACCGGTATGTGTGAAGCGATAACCATAGGGTAAAACCCAGCTTTTTCCTTGAAGACGCACTTCAATCCTCTCATACTGGCTCGACAGTCTGGTAGTGATGTACTGATGGACTTCGCTCAGGTCCACGGGGCCAGATTCTGGTGGGATCGGGAGAGGATAAATTCCCGCCGAGACGAGCCGTTGTGGAATGTTACCTCCCGCTCTTCTTGTGAATCGGGCCATTCCGTCTGGGAGTTGCTGACCCTGATAAACTCGGGGCGGACGTTCCTCCGGTTGACCTGCCCCCAAGAGTGATACCACAAGTTAAGTTAGTCCGGCCGCAACCCTCCGGACCTGTCCAGGCCCCTGAAGTGCGGGCCGTCTGATCCACTCTCGAGTGGGCCAGGTCGCCTTGGGAGCGGGCGGCCGATAGCCCAGTGAGCTGTGCGGCCGGATCGTATTGTACTCCCTGCGCCATTGCTCGACCAAGATCTGCGCTTCTCGCAGCGAGTAGAAGATCTCCCGGTTGATGAGCTCGTCCTTCAGCTTCCCGTTGAAGCTCTCGTTGTAGCCGTTCTCCCAAGGGCTGCCAGGAGCGATGAACAGGGTCTGCACCCCCACCCGCTTCAGCCAGTCTCGCACCACCGTTGCCGTGAACTCAGGTCCATTGTCCGAGCGCAGATGCTCGGGCGCTCCGTGCCGGGCGAACAGCTCTGCCAGCGTGTGCAGCACGTCGTCGGACTTGAGCTTTCTCGCCACCACGATCGCCAGGCACTCCCTCGTGTACTCATCCAGCACCGTCAGCATCCGAACCGCCCGCCCGTTGTGCGTCCGTGTCGCCGTGAAATCGTACGACCACACGCTGCCCCGGTGCGTGGGCCTCAGCCGGATGCACGATCCGTCGTTCAGCCACAGCCGGCCACGCTTCGGTTGCCTCTTGGGCACCCTCAGCCCCTCCTGCCGCCAGATCCGCTCCACCCGCTTGTGGTTCACCTCCCAGCCCTCGGCACGCAGCAGAGCCGTCACCCGACGGTATCCGTACCGCCCATACCGGCTCGCCAGCTTCACCACGTCCCCGCGCAGCGCCTCCTCGTCCCCTCTTTCTCTCATTGATCGCCGCTGCGTGCTGCGCGCCTGGCCCAGGACCCGGCAGGCCCGACGCTCCGACGCCCCGAACTTCTGGCGCACGTGTACCACACAGCGCCTCCGACGCTCGGGGCTCAGAAGTTTCCCTTCGCCGCCTCCTCCAGGATCAGCTTGTCCAGCGTCAGGTCCGCCACCGCCTGCTTCAGGCGTCCGTTCTCCCGTTCCAGCTCCTTCAGACGCTTCGCCTGACTCACCTTCAGGCCCCCGTACTCCCGTCGCCACCGGTAGTACGTCTGCTCCGTGATCCCCAACTCCCGCACGATCTCAGCCACCCGCTTGCCTTCGGCAGCCCGAACCTCCGCCTGCCGCAGCTTGCCGATAATCTGCTCAGGTGTGTACCGCTTCTGTCCCATCTTCAGCCCCCTGTTCTTCTGTCTAGATCGATCCCCATACTAACTCCAGGATCGGTCTCGTTTCAGGAGGTCAGGTCACTGCCCTGATACTGTCACTTGGTCAGAATGAACTGCAGGGCGCAGCAGGGAAGCGCTGTGGGACCCGACGACGCTCTATGACGCAGCGGTCCGTGGCAGCCGGAGCTTCCTCTGTCGGAGCACCGTCAACGCAAGGGCGATTCCGTGCCCGGCAAGTCCCGCCACGAACAGGACGCCTGTCCCCACGTGCAGGACCACAAGCCCCGTGATCCATCCGGGAGACGCCACGACCTGTATCAGGTAGCCGCTGACGGCCATGGGCAGAACCGTCCAGACCATGACGAGGCCCGAGCGGCGGCCGCGCACGATCTTCTGCTTGATGTGGGGCACGATGTGACGTGCCACGATCAGACCGACCGCGAACACGAAGACGGGCGCGAACACGATATGCGTCTTGAGGAACCACGGCTCGAGGGGGTGGTTCACCACGGCCCACGGTTCAGCGGGCTCGATCAGGTACTTCGCCCAGAAGAAAGCGAGGCCCGTGAGAGCGGTCGCCGCGGCTGACGCCCACACTATCCAGCGTTCGAAGTTACTCACGGTCGAGGATCCGCGTCCGCGGCGGCCTTCGCCGGCGTTTCGAACGGCTGGATCACCGAGTGGAGAGCCAGGCTCAGCCGCACCGCGTCGGACACCGCATGCGACGTCAACGTTGCGCCCGTGAGGATAGGAATGTCTCCACGAGTGGACGTCCCCGGCTCCCGGCCGCGCTCGGTGAAGAGGTCCAGCCATCCATCAGGCGCCATGTAGTCCGGGGGTTCGGCGAATCCCAGGATCTCGATCCGAGACACCCGTCCCCAGGGGTCCACCACGACCATCAAGACTTCCTGCAGCGTCCGAACTCGATGCGCGTCGAAGTACGCGGCTCCCAGCGGCGTCCCATCCAGTAGTCCCACGTAGTAGGTGACGACGGCGCGGGCCTTCGCCTTCGCGGGCCTCATCCGCTCGCCCACCTCGGCAATCTCCTCTTCATCCAGATAGGCCGTTCGTCGCTCAACCGTCGCGTGCGGCGGGAAGGCCAGACTCAGAGCCTCTTCCTGCGTCAGAAGCACCTGGGCGTCGGCCACCGGCGGGCGAGCCCCCAGGGCGATCACGACGCCCGCATACGCGGCGGCCCGCAAGGTCCGGGACACGTCAGAACATGTAGCTGAGTGAGACATTCAGCCCGTTCACGCCCGTATCCGAGCCGTTCGAGCGGATGGAGTAGTCCACTTTGGCCGCGATGTTGGGGATCGGAAGAACCTGGGCGCCCAGGGTTAGAAGCTGCTGGTCGTTCGCCGGATCGGCCGCGAAACCGCCTGGGACTGCGTCCTGGGTATTGATGGCCTCATACCGGACGTACGGCTTCAGTTCCACGTTGGTTCGTGCGGAGCGCAGGACGTCGTAGCCACCCTGCACGTACCACCCGATGAGCCGCTCCCCGATCGACTCGGCTCCAGTGAATCCGTTGACCGCATTGAGCGACGCCACATCGCCCACCGTGGACAGGGCGAACAGGCCGCGCAGATCGAAGCCGCGCGCCCGGTATCCCACGTGTCCTTCCGCGATGAAGGTCGCCGCCCTGACAGTTCCGTCCGGATCGAGCGGGTCCTCAATCCCCTGGCCCGAACCGCCGTAGTAGCCGGAGGCGCCGACCACCAGGCCAGGCGCACCAAGCCAGTCCACGCGTCCCACGGCGGCGAAGTCTTCGGCCAGGGCCCTGGATCCCTTCTGTCGTCCCCCCCGCAACCCGCTGTCATCGAAGCCCGTGCCGTCGAGCCCCGCGACCGCGTACACGCGCCAGTCGAGGTCCCCGGCAGCGCCAAACAGTCCGAGGCCGAGCTCCCGCCACGTGGTCGGTATGATTCGCCGTTCCGTCTCGGGGCGCAGTGAGCCCAGGTACGTGGGTGGCTCGTGGATCTCGTTGATGAATCCCATCGGGTGGAGGAGGAGACCGCCTCGCAGTCCCGTGCTGCCCTTGAGTCCACGAAACCGCCAGTCGAGATAGGCGAACTCGAGAGAGACCGAGCCGTCTTCCCCCGTGCTGGCGTGCTCGAACTCGACCTCGGAGTTGAACAGGAAGGAATCGCTGAACTTGTATCCCACGTACACCACGCCGCGCAGCGCGTCGATACTGGCCCGGACTTCCGAGGGCGATCCATCCTCCCGGGCGGAAGCCGGATTCACATACAGGAATTCTCCGTAGCCCCCGATCGAGACTCCCTCGCCGACGCGGTACACCTTCGAGGCCGCCGGGCCGAAGCCCCAGTCGATCGTGTCGGCGCTCGCCGTGATCCCTTCTCCGAGCCGGAGGGTCTCAAGCTCCCGGCCGATCGCGTCGAGCTGACGCCGGACCTCCTCCAATTGAGCGCTGTCTGCCCCCGCGGCCAGCAGGCCGCGCAGCTCGGCGACCTGTGCCTCGAGCCTCTCTACTCTGTGCTCCAGCGGCTCCGTGGGCTCCTGGCCTTGAAGCGGGTACGCCACCGCAAAGCTAAAGGAGATCGCGAGCAGGAACCGACGGATTGGAAGCGTCTCGAGGCGTGAGCGCACAGCGAACACGAAACGGCGCTCCGTCCGCACACCAGAGGGGATGGTGGACATGGCAACCTGAAGCATCTCTATGTAAATGAAACGATTACGGAATTTGAAACTCAGTCTCAACTCCGGAAGAGTACGGTCTTGCTGGGGGCGCGTCAAGAATCATTACCTGCGAGCTCAAGGTCGCGCTCGCTGTCGCTGCAGGCCGCCGTGATGCACACCAACGTGGCCGCCACCCAGCCAGCATTAGAGAAAACCTTCCGACCAGCCGGTCGCCGGCCGCGTTGGCGAGACAACCGGGCGCT
>CAXMRU010000045.1:0-11122 GCA_964195715.1 Akkermansiaceae bacterium
AGACTCGGTCCCGGTTCGGATGAGCCAGGTTTGTGCGCGGAGCAGCCCGACCCACGCCATGGCGAATTCGGGGTCGAGCTCGACCGCGCGCTCGAACTGCGTCACGGACGCCCGATCCTCGGCGTCCGTTCTTGCCGCAAAGAGCACTCTCCCGCGGTGGTAGGCGTCGAGGGCGGCCAGGCTGTGGGTAGGCACGTCCCGCAGGCCCTGTGCCTCTTCGTGGGTGAGCTCCGCTTCCATGGCCCGCGCGACGCTGACAGCGATCTCGCTCTGGATGGCGAAAACGTTCTCGGCCGTCAGCTCGCGATCGTACGTCTCCGCCCAAAGGTGCTCATCGGCCTCGGCTCCGATGAGCTGGACATTGATCCGGACCCGGTCTCCGGCCCGCCGTACGGCTCCTTCCAGGATATTTGCGACCTTCAGCTCAGCCGCAATCTCGGGGAGGCTCATATCGGTCTCGGCGTATTCCATCACCGTAGTGCGCGAAGTCACGCCGAGAGCCCGGATCTTGGAAAGCTGCGTGAGGATGTCGTCGTGAATCCCGGACGTGAAGAGAACACTCTCTTCGTCCTGGCTCATGCTCTCGAACGGGAGGACAGCCAGCGTGCGGCGGTCGGCGGGTTCCGCCGCAGCCACCGCGGTCACGGCCGCGGGCCGGGCGACCTGCAAGTCGTCGGCTGCCTTTACCGCTCCGCCGGATCGACCGATCACCCACCACCCTCCGCCGTACAGGAGGAGGACCCCGGCCAGGGCGAGGATACCGGCGGGCCAGCGCCGGCCGATGGGTTGCGCGACGATCGCTGCCAGCTCGCCCGCCGTCGCCGGAGCTGTGCGGTGCATACCCTCCGGGGTCTTCTCGAACGCCCATGCCAGCACGAGCGCGAACGGGAAGCCGAGGGCGGCCAGGGCGACGATGAACGTGATCGTCCACTCGGGCAGATCGAGTGCCGGGAATACCAGATCGGCCACCTCGAGGACGGCAAACGAAACCGCGCCGTAAACAGCCGCGACTTTGAACACCGCGCGCCGTTTGAGGTCGGCGAACAGACGCTGGTAACCCGAGGGCTTCTGTGTCATGGGTCCGAATCTCGCCCACGACGCCGCGGCGAGGCAAGGAAATGGCGCTCCGCGTTGTTGTCGGATGCGCTTCAGCCGCTGAATCTCGTCTCCCAGATTGTGTGAGAGTTGAGCGCGAGCGACCTGGCACCCGGACTGCAATACCGCCCTGGTTTTGGGTACTGTGGTGCACTAACGACAGAACCTCCCCGCTCCCACTGAAGGAGGCAGAGAATGAGCCGGATCACACTCGCGATGTTGGCGCTGCTCCTGCTTGCCGTGGCGCCCGCGATCGCGCAGGACCCGACCGACGTCGATCCCGACCACTACCAGATCGTGTTCGAGAACGATCAGGTGCGGGTGCTCCGCATCACGTACGGCGCCGATGCGAAATCCGTCATGCACGAGCACCCGGATGCGGTCTTTGTGGCGCTGACGGACAACCACATTCGCATGCATCTGCCAGACGGCGAGACCGCCGACGGCCAGAACAAGAAGGGCGAGGTGTCTTGGACGCCGGCGGACAAGCACCAGCCCGAGAACGTGGGCGATGAGATGGTCGGGATCCTGGTGGAGCTGAAATCGCCGGAGGACTGAGGACGGACCGGACCGACGCGGCACCCGGGCGGGACTCAGCGACCCGGGTCCGCTGACATCCCGGCCAGGAACTCGCGGGCCACCTCCCGGATCGGACGCCGTTCAACATCCACCCGGTAGTTCATGCGGCGCATTGTTGCCTCGTCGATCGTGCCGCCCAGGGCTTCGAGATGCCCGCGAACCTCGGGGTGAGCCTCGAGGAAACTGGAGCGAACGACCGGCACGGCGTCATACGTGGGGAAGTAGTTCCGGTCATCCTCGAGCTGGAACAGGCCGAGAGCCGCGATCTGTCCGTCCGTAGAGTTGCCGGCGATGATTTCTACCTGGCCTTGCGCCAGCGCGCGGTAGGTCAGCCCGAGGTCCATCACCGCGGGTTGGCGATCGAAGCGGAATCCGTACGCGTCGGAGAGGCCCTCGTACCCGTCTGCCCGCCCTGCAAACTCGTACCCGAACCCGGGACGCCATTCGGCGGCGAATTGGCCGACATCGGAATAGGTCCTGAGAGCGTGCCGCGCGGCGGCGTCACCTCGAACGAGCATGGCGAAGGTGTTGTTGAACCCCAGCGGTGCGGTCCATTCCAGATCCCACCGCGTGGCATAGACCGAATCGAGCTGTCGGCGGACGATCGCCTGGTCCCGCTCGATAGGAAGTTCGAGAATCGCGGCATGTGCTGTCCCGGTGTACTCCACGTAGACATCGATCTGTCCGGCCCCGATGGCCTCGTGACAGATGAAGGTTCCGCCCAGGTTGAAGCGGCGGTCGACGGTGAGCCCCGCCCCTTCGAGCTGTTGCGCGACGATCTCTCCGAGGATGATCGACTCGGTGAAGTTCTTCGAGCCGACGACGACATCCGCTCCCGTCCCGCACGCTAGCGGCGCGAGGGTCAGCAGAGACAGGAGTGTGCGCGCGGCGCCGCGACGGATCCCGAACCCGAAGAGAACGCGGAGCGGAAACCCCCAGAACGGAGTCCTCACTTCCGCTTCCAGTCGAGCCGTCGCTCCAGCAGGTGCAGCCCGCCGTCGAGGGCGAGCGCCATGAGCGCCGCCGGCACGGCGCCTGCCATAATCGTGACCGTGTCGACCCGCGCCAATCCCTGGAAGATGAATACGCCCAGTCCGCCGGCGCCGATCGCTGCCGCGATCGTGGCAACGCCGACACCGACGACCGTCGCGATCCGGATTCCAGCGAGAATCACGGGCGCGGCGAGCGGCAGCTCCACCATTCGGAGGATCTCGCGGTCGGTCATGCCCATGCCGCGGGCCGCCTCCGTCACCGCACCATCCACCTCGCTGATCCCGGTATACGTATTCCGAATGATCGGGAGCAGCGCGTACACAACCAGCGCTACGACGGCCGAACGAGCTCCGATACCGCCGAGCAGCGGCAGTGGGATCAGAAAACCGAACAGCGCGAGGCTCGGGATGGTCTGGAACACGTTCGCGAAGCCGAGAACCGGCCCCCGCAGCCCGGCTCGTCGCGTGATCATGATGCCCAGCGGTACTCCAACCGAAATGGCGATCAGTACGGACAGTCCTACGAGGCCCAGGTGCTCGAGCGTTCGGGTCAGCATGGCAGCCCGGTTGGCGGCAAGGAAGTCGAAGAAGCTCATGCGTGCTCCCGGAGAGCCGTGACCAGCGCATCGGTCGTTTCGTGAAATACCTCGATCGATCCATCGAACCGGATCGTTCCTGCTTCGATGACCACGATGCGGTCCCCCAGCCGGATGGCTTCGCGCACGTCGTGCGTCACGAAGACGACTGTCTTCTCGAGGGTCACGGTGAGCGCCCGGAACTCTTCCTGCAGTTCAGCGCGCGTGAGCGGATCCAGCGCGCCGAATGGTTCGTCACACAGCAGGATCCGTGGATTGGCGGCCAGTGCCCGGGCCACCCCTACGCGCTGCCGTTGGCCGCCGGAAAGCTCGTGTGGCAGCCGGTTCGCCAGGGAGGCATCGAGCCGGAGGAGCTCGAGCAGTTCTGCGACCCGCCCGTACACCCGGGGACGATCCCATCCCAGCAGCTCCGGCACCAGCCCGATGTTGCGAGCCACCGTGAAGTGGGGGAAGAGACCCACGTCCTGGATCATGTAGCCGATCGACCGGCGCAGCTCGACGGGGTCCCACTCTGCGGTCGGCCGGCCGAGCACGGTGACTACTCCCGCCGTGGGCGTGAGCAGGGCGTTGATGAGTCGCAGGGCCGTTGTCTTTCCCGAGCCGCTCTCGCCAAGGAGAACAACGGTTTCTCCGGTGCGCACGACAAGATCGACGGGCCCGAGCACGCGGGCGTCGTCATAAGCGAACTCCGCGGCGACGAAGGAGATCGCGCTCAATAGTTCGGTCGTCGGATCAGAGACTGGCACGGCCGGAATCTTACCTGCCGGGGCGTTCGCCGCGAGGGTGCCTTGGGACAGGCAGCGCGTGCGGTTCGAAACGGACCCCTGGCTTACGGGAAGATATCTTCCCAGCATCGTCTCCCCACCATGCACAATGAGTCGGTAACGGACAAAAATACTGAGTCCCGACCGGGGCAATGTAGCGCAAAGGCATGAATAACAGCGCCTTACGCGCGGCACGATCGTTGCTTCTTACAATCATTTGCTGGCGAATGTGCGTCGTACCCTCGAACGAAGAGCGTGCCGGCGCGGAGACGAAACGGTCAACCGACCGTTCAACGGAAGGCGTAGTTGGATGCTGGAGATGAGAATGCGACGAGAGACACTTGTATTCGTCAGTCTGCTTGCTGCGGTCGCAACCGTCGCGTGCGGAGATGATAATGGCACCGGGCCTCCCTCCGGTCTGCAGCCGGAGGCGCTCGCGGTATCTCCTGACAGCGGAAACGTCGGGACACGTGTCGAGATCACGGGCTCCAGCTTCGAGCAGGGGGCCGGCGTCGCATTCGACGACATTCCGTCCGGGACAGTGGAGTTCGTCGACGCCACGACGCTTCTGGCCTTCGCGCCGGAGGGTCTCGAGGTCGAATCCCTGTACGATGTTACCGTGATCAACCCCGGCGGAAAGAGCGATGTCCTGGCCGACGCGTACAAGGCGGTCGGCCCGGCGCTTCTCGTCGTGAACGGCGTCTCTAAGCCGAGTGGGAACACGGGTAGTACGGTCATCCTCGAGGGGAAGGCATTCGGTGATCTCGCCAGCCTGGGTCACGTCTTCTTCAGCGATGCCGCCGGGCAGCCGGTGGAAGCGACGGTGGCGCTGTCCCAGAACTGGACGAACGAGTTCATCGTCACCACCGTGCCGAATAACGCCGAAACGGGTCCGGTATGGGTAGAAACTCCTACGGGGGCGACCGATTCGATCACGTTTCGGCTTGCCCAGTCCGCGAGCTTCAGCCCGTCCTTGATCAACTGGACCGCGACGACGCCTCTGCCCGAGCCTCTTCAGGGCCTGGGTGCCGTCTTCCTCCCCATCGAGACAGGACCGGCCGCCGGCCAGCTCGTCTTCGTTACGGGTGGAGCCGATGGCGCTCTGTCTCCCAAGACGACGATCCGATACGCGGAAGTCGACGCGATCGGCGAGTTATCGGTGTGGACGGATGGGCAATCACTTCCGGCGGGTCGGGCGTTCCATGGCGCGGCCCTGGCCACGCCGTTCAACGCCCTCGTCGATACGCTGCAAGCCGGGCACCTCTACGTGGTGGGCGGAATCGATGACACTGGCGCACCCACGACGAGCGTGTTTCACAGCGCGGTGGAGCTGGACAGAACGAACGCGGCGTGGGCCGAGGAGTCGGCGCTTCCCGTTCCGCTCCACTCCATGGGCGTGGCGGTCTTCCGGTCGTGGTTGTACGTAGCCGGCGGGGCCGCCGCGGGCGACGAGCCGAGCGCAGAGGTCTATCGAGCCCGTATCCAGGAAGACGGATCTCTGGGCGCCTGGGAAAGCCAGCAGTCACTTCCTGTTCCGCTGGCCTACGCTCCGCTGACGCAGAAGGCCGGTGTACTCTACGTGCTTGGCGGTGAGACCGGTGCCGTGTCACCAGACGATGCCGCGCTGACGGGAACTCGTACGAGCGATGTCTTTTACACGCCTCTGGACCTGCGGACCGGCGAAGTCGCTGACGCCCCGTGGACGCTGAATTCGAGCACGCTCATCAAGACCCGCTCCAAGCACACGGCGGTCGCGGCCGGTGGCTGGATTCTCGTGGGCGGCGGGCTGTACAACGGAGCGGCCACATCCTCGACCGAGCACTCGTTCGCCACCATCAACGTGGATGGCAGTCTCGGCAGCTTCGGCGGCGCGACGGGCTCGCAGACGATCGCCGCCGCCGGCGGAGTGCCGTTCTTCAACCACGCCGCCCTGGAATACGTGGACGCCGCGGGCGAAGCGCACGTGGTGGTGTTGGGCGGTACTGACGTGACGGACTCGAGTGTGCCCATCTCGGAGGTGTACTTCTATTAATACTGACGAGATCAGGTGCGAGGAGCCGGCGCCTGTTGCGGAAGTCCGGCACAGGACCTGGTAGTGTTGCGCGGGCACCACAGCGTTGTGTTGTGTAATATGATGTACAATAGTCAGTTACGCGTTCGTTCCTTCGGAACGTTTGTTGCTGTTCTTCCTGGAGCGAACGCAGGCCCACCGGGCCGTGATATCAGATACTAACCGAGGTCGAGCATGTTACGAAGGACTCTGCCGGGACTCTTGGCGGTTCTGGCGCTTGCCGGATGTGATTCCACAGCGCCGGATGGGACGAGCCGCCTGTCGATTCTTCTCACGGACGCGGACGGTGACGTGGAACAGGCCGTCGTGAAGATCGAGCGCATCGAACTGGTGGGCGGCGCCGGAGGCCCGCTCGTGCTGGATGACGGCGGTTGGATGGGCGATCTCACGGACCTCACCAACGACTTCGTGACGCTCGTCGATGAGACCGTGGTCCCGCAGGGCAGCTACTCGCAGCTGAGGGTGATCGTCTCGGAAGCCTGTATCGGGGTGGATGCGGGCGAGGGCCACGACCAGACCTATATGTCGCCGGGCGCGGCCGATGTTACGTGCGAGGGCGACTCGGCGGGAAGTCTTCAGATGCCGAGTTTCGCCCAAACCGGCATCAAGGTGATCTTCCAGGGACCGATCGAGGTCACCAGCGATCAGAAGATCGTGCTCATCGACTTCGACGTGGAGCAGAGCTTCGGCAAGAAGGCCGGCAACTCGGGCCAGTGGGTGATGGACCCGACGATCCTCGGGATCGACCTGACCTTCTCCGCCACCGTCAACGTGACCGTCGAGCTGGCGAGCGGTGTTTCGCTCCCGAGCGGGATCACTCTCGAGGACTTCACGGCGAGTCTGGATGGCGAAGACCAGACCCTGGCCGCGGACGGAACGGCCAGCTTCCTGTTCGTCGTGCCCGGCGCCTACCAGCTCGACCTGGTGCCGCCGACCGGCGTGACGATCACCGCGACGCCGACTCTCCCATACGACATCACCGTCGACCCGCAGGAAGTCGAGGACGTCGCTATCACGATCGAGTCGCTGACGGGTCCGTAGACACTCGATCCGGCGCCCTTCGCCTCGGTAGCAGTAAGCCCGCGAAGTCCAGGGTGGCCGAGGCCGCACGAACGCCTATATTGAAATCATGAGACTCCCGTCGATCGAGCAACTCGTCCGCGTGGGTCATACCTCCGCAGGCCGATTTCCTCTTGTGCTCCTTTCCGCAGCGATCGCGGCAGCGGCGGGGGTGCTTCTGCCGGAGTCGTCGATCGACGACGATATCCTCACAGGCTTCCTCTATGTGGCGACGCTGGGAATCCCGCTCTTTCTGGCCATCGATCTCGTGGCAGAGCGACGCGGGACCTCCGATCGCGCGCGCTGGATCGTCAGACTGGCAGTGGTCGCCTTTCTTGTCGCTGTCTACATCGGCCGCCTGTCGTGGTCCGAGCCCGTAGAACTGTTGCGCTACGTTCAGCTGTCGGTGGCGGCTCATCTTCTCGTCGCTGTCTCTCCATACCTGGGCGTACGTGAGTGGAACGGCTTCTGGCAGTACAACCGGAGCATCCTGCTGCGCTTCCTGATGGCCGCCATATTCTCCGCGGTCCTGTACGTCGGCCTCGCCATCGCGCTGCTTGCGGTGGACAACCTCCTCGGTGTGGACGTCGACGGAGATACGTACTTCCGCCTTTGGGTGGTGATCGCATTCCTGTTCAACACGTGGTTCTTCATCTCGGGCATCCCGGATGACCTCGAGGCCCTGGATCGACGTACCGATTACCCTCCGGTCTTCAAGGTTTTCGGCCAGTACATCCTGAGTCCGCTGGTAACGGTCTACCTGCTGATCATCACGGCTTACCTCGTCCGTATCCTTGTCACGCGGGTGTGGCCGAGCGGTTGGATCGGCTACCTGGTATCGAGCGTGGCCGCTGCCGGCATTTTGTCGCTTCTGCTTCTGTACCCAATCGAGGAACGCGAGGAAAACCAGTGGGTGCGCAGTTACGCCCGCTGGTTCTACTTCGGACTGATCCCGGCCAACGCGATGCTGTTGCTCGCGATCTGGAAACGGATCCAGCAGTACGCCGTGACCGAACCACGCTACTTCCTGGTAATTTTGTCGCTGTGGCTCGCGGGCGTCTCGCTGTTCTACGCGTTCAGTCGGAGCCGCAACATCAAGGTCGTTCCAGCGACCCTGGCGATCCTGGCCGTCGTGACGTTTGCCGGCCCGTGGAGCGCATACGCGGTATCCCGCCGCAGCCAGACGACGAGGCTGGAGAACCTGCTGGAGCGGAACGGGATGCTGGTCGAGGGAGGTGTGCGCACCCCTCCAGGTGAGGTCTCGTTCGACGACCGGCGCGAGATCAGCTCCGTCCTGCGCTACCTGGCGGAGAATCACGGGACGGCATCGATCGAGTCCTGGTTCCCGGAGGGCCGCCTCGCCGAGGTGGACACGATTGCCGGGGGAACCGAGCCAACCGAGCGACGGCACGCTGACGAACGGGCAGCATTGATAACCGCAGAACTCGGCCTGGACTACGTGGGATCGTGGACTCCGGGCGAGGGTGAGGGTTTCAACTTCTCCGTCGACTGGGACGGCCCGCCGCTTCGCATCTCCGGGTACGATTACGTCGTGCGAGACAGGAGCACGCTGGGCGACACGGTCCGCGTCGAGGGTTCGCCCGTCGCCTTCGCGTATGATGAGGAAGGGCTTGCCGTCGTCACGCTTCGGAACGGAGAGGAAGTGCTCTCGCTTTCCCTGACCCAGCTCATCGAGCGAGCGCTCGATTACGCCCGGTCGCGCCCGCCGAACACGAGAATTCCGGCCGAGTTACTCACGGTGGAAGGCGAAATTGAGGACTTACGGATCGCCGTGTCCGTGACCTCAATCCACGGGGTCGTCGACGGGCCCGCCGATCCTGTGGACGGCGAGGTGTCCGCGTTCCGGGTCACGAGGCTCCACGCCGACTACTTCTTCAGCGCCGGTCCCTGATTTCCGGCGTCGCCTAGCTGTCCCTCTCCCGCAGCAGCGTCTTGACTCGTTCTTGACTCGCCTCCGGCATGGTCTGTCTGCAGCCAACAACCGTTGCAGCCCTGACCACATCACCGGAGGTGAACCATGAAACGTCTGTCTCTCACAGTCTTGCCGGCCCTGCTGCTGGCGCTCGCTCTCGGCGCATGCGAGGACGGCGGGCCTCTGGACCCGGCGAACGCGCCATCATGGGACGCCGCCGCGTTCGATGCCGATCGCGCGGGTTCGCCCGCACTGAGCGTCATGTCGTGGAACGTCTACGTCGGTGCGGACCTCAACCAGCTGCTGGCCATCGCCGATCCGTCACAGATCGCATGTGGGGTCGCGGGAGTCTGGGCCCATGTACAGGCAACGGACTTCGCGTCCCGCGCGGAGGCGATCGTCGATCAGATCGAGGCGTCCGATCCGCACGTGATCGGTCTCAACGAGGTGTCGACGTTCGACTTCCTCTACAACAGTGTGGATGACGACCTGGTCTTCCTCGACATCCTGACAGCGGAGCTGGACTCCAGGGGGCTCGACTACTCGGTTCCCACGAACGCTGTGTCCACCAACTTCACGATCCAGCTTCCCATCTCGTACACGCCGGACTGCACGATCCACGACGCGATCACGTACACGGAATACGACGTTCTCCTGGTGCGGGACGGCGTCCCGGTTCTGGAATCCAATTATGGCAACTTCGCGATGCCGCTGCCGTTGCCGCTGCCCGGAGGGGACCTTCCGAAATTCAGCGGCTGGGCATCGGTCGACATCACGCTGAAGAGCCTTCCGTACAGGGTCTTCACGACGCACCTGGAGCCGGCGGATACGGGTCCGTGCGAGACGGGTAACCCGGGCCTCCTGTTCATCCACGACCAGCAGGCCAATGAGCTGCGGAGCATCGTGGCCGGCTCTGAGTATCCGGTCGTACTGACGGGCGACCTCAATTCAGACGCTTCCGGCTGCACGACGGATACGTACGCGAACCTGCTCGGAGACGGGTTCGTTGACGCGTGGACGATCGGCAGACCGCTCGGCCGCGGATACACGGCCAACCAGGACGACGACCTCCTCAATGGTGCATCGAAGCTGTTCCACCGCATCGACTTCGTTCTATATCGCGATGCATTCACGGCGGAGAAGGGCGTGTTCCGTGGCTCCTCCCATGCATTCCTGGTCGGAGAGGATCCAGCCGACAAGACGTCTGGCGGACTCTGGCCGTCCGATCACGCCGGGGTCGTGGCCGAGCTGCGCATCGCCCCCGGGAAGAGATAGGTGGAGTGATTCGATCGCGGCCCTCCGAGATGAGGGTCGAAGGCAGGAAAACGCAGGGAGCCCGCGATTCAGCGGGCTCTCGTGCATCGGCGGGTCGACCGACCGGCGCCGCCAACTGACCCGCACCGCCAACCAGCCCGAGCCGCGTACCGATTGAGCGCCTCCGCGACGTGTGAGACCTGGGGTACCCGGTTATCATGTGTTCGAGCCCGCAAAGCAGGCGACACCCCGGAGGGAGCGACTACCGTGGCAAACTGGATGGCAGTCACCGCCGATGAGATCCTGTTCCAGGACGTTTCCGGCGCGGACATTCACGATGGAGTCGTCCGTTACGTGATTCAGCGTAAGGATGATGGCAGTTTCGGTTCGATCCAGATCGGTGGCCGGACGGTCTATCCGAAGTCGTCAATGGTTTACGTCCAGGGGAATACCATCCACGTGCACGTCGAATGACGGCGAGCTAGTTGTCACCCTGCTCGGTAGGGTAGCCGTCTCTGCCGAGGTCGCTCAGCAGCCCGTGACGGGCGAGGAACGAGCGGACGGTCTGCCACGGCCTCGGGCAATCGTTGTGACCGCAGTTCACGAGGACCAGTTCACCGAGCGGGGCACTGCCTGCGAGCGCCCGGCCGTGCGCGGGCGGGATCATGGAGTCGTGCTCACCGTGGATCACCAGCACCGGTCCCTCGAACTCTGCCACGGCAGCCAGGTTGTCGAACGGATCGAGCACCAGCGGCCCGAACAGTCCGAATCTGCGCGCC
>CAXMRU010000046.1:0-1764 GCA_964195715.1 Akkermansiaceae bacterium
GGAGACGGACCCCGCGCTCGAGGAGGCGCTGGCCAACCTCGAGGAGACCGGCTGGTGGATCAACCGGTTCGTCACACCGGGTATCGACCAGCGGGGCCGCACGCGAGAGCAGGCCGTCGCCAACTTCACGGCGGACATCCAGGAGATGCGCGAGCGCCTGAGCGGAGCGGATCCCCTGTTCGGCGGTACCCACACGGCCGAGGCCGAGGTGCGCGCGTTCCACGCCGAGCTGGCGCGGGCGTTCTCGATCGCCGCGTCGGGCGAGGCGCTGCCCTTTGGAAGCACCACTGAACAGGGTGAAACCATCGCCGCCCAGGCGAGGGAGATCCTGCTCGACCGGGTGCTGTTCCCCTACAACCGGCTGCTAGGAGTCAAGAAGAAGCACGATTCCACGCGCGAGTTCGCGACCCGCGCGGCGGGCGCGTTCAGCCGCTGGGCGATCCACTCGGAGCACGTACCGTCGGATCGCCTCGCGGCCGTCCGCTACGTGTTCCAGCGGTTGCTCGACGGAGTGGAGGACGTCAGGGCCAACAACAAAGAAGTGTGGCACGACGAGCGCCTGGTGTGGCTCCCGCTTCAATTCGGCCTCCTGCCGGAGCAGCATGATTCCAACGCCGAGCTGGACGCCATCCTGGAACGAGCACTGGAACGGAAATTCTACGATGGCAACGGCGTGTGGTACATCATCAACGCCCAGTTCCAGTTCGAGCTCGCCAACGCGGTCGAGCGGGCCGAGGACTACCACGTCCTGTGGATCCACGACATCCGGGGCGTCACGGGGACCGGCGATCCCGACCGCGTAGGCGCGTTCCACGTGAACCTGTACATCAAGACACTGACCGAGCGGGTGCGGCAGTACGACGAGACCGGAAAGCTGCCGATCTACATGATCTTCATGGACCAGCACTACTACGAGATCAACAAGGCGCGCCGCTGGATCAGCTATCTCGAAGACCCGATGCGCTACGAGTTCGACTTTCCGTCAGGTTACGAATACATGGCGGACACGCTGGCGGCGAACCAGGCTGCCCTGCGAGAGGCCGTGGCCAGCTCCCGGCTCTTGCAGGCCGAGGCGAGTCAGTACGGTGAGGACTGGCTGCGCAAGCGGATCAAGGTCCACGTCAGCATCACGAATCCGGCCGACCCGACCTACTGGGCCAGCGAACCGTTCCCCGTGGTCTCGTGGCCGGACAACGTGATGCGCGACCATCGCAAGATCGCGTTCTACGACATCACGGAGGACGATCCCTACAAGGGCACGGTGATGTACAGCGGCATGGGCATCGGCGAGCACTACATGGGCCCGACGTGGGAAGACAGGGCCATCATGCTCCAGGGGCCGGCCGCGCTCGATATGAAGAATGCGGCGCGGGAGCTGCTGCTGAACCAAGGCTTCACCGCCGAGGAGATCCCGCCGCCTCTGAAGCCGAAGCCGCTCGCAGAAGACTACTGGGACAGGGTGCAGTCGATGATGGATGAGTTCGAGGGCGGGGCGAGGGCCCTCGAGCTGCACAGCGAGACCGGCTATCTGCCGAAGCCGATCAACGTGCTGAAGGCCGTGCTGTACACGCTGGCGCCCCCGGGTACCGTGCTCATCCTGCCCGATTCCCTGTGGCACAGTCCGCTGTGGGCCTCGATGCTGGTCGGGTCCTGCATGCGTGGCGCACGGGTGATGATCATCCATCCGTCGCAGCGCAACGCACCCGGGCAGTCGTTCATGACCCTTTCCCGGGCCAACGAGCTGTTCGAACGCCTGATCATCTA
>CAXMRU010000047.1:0-7419 GCA_964195715.1 Akkermansiaceae bacterium
GAGCCCGCGCCTCTACTGCTTCACCACTCGGAAGATGCCGGGCTCCGGTGTGCCGCAGCCGGCCGGCGGGTCCACCTCGATGAACGTCCCGCTCAGCGTGTCGGCCACGAACGTGCCCTCGAAGTCGCCGCCGGCCGCGCAGTCGCTGCTCGTGGACGTGACCGTGAGATGGCCGGTGGCCGTGTGGCCGGTCTCCGTGCCGCTGATATTCCACGAAGTATTGTCCGGCTCCCCGATGCTCGCCGTACCCGTCAGCGAGTTTCCGCTCTGCGCGATGATCATCGTGAGCGCGACCTGGCCTTGACTACCGGGCTCGGTGGATCCGCCGGTGCCCACCCACGTGCCCGTGTGCTGCGTGGTAATCTGACCGCCGCTGAACTGGATCTGATCGAGCAGGAACGAGTCGCCCCGCTCGATCTCGCTCAGAACGTAAATGCCGCTTCCCCCATCACGGGAGAACAACACGTTCTGCGTGCCTACTGCGAAGTCGCGGAGCGTAAAATCGCCGTTCGCGTCCGTCTCGGTCGACCTCGATCCGATCGCGACCGTCACGCCCTCGGTCCAGGCCAGCTCGAACCCGCCGGCCACCACCTGGGCCTGAAACACGGTGACCGTCCCCTGGAGGGTGGTCCCGGTCTGCTCGTCCTCGGGGCCGTTGTCGTCACCGCAGCTGAAGCAAACCACGAGAGCCAGCGGGATGGCGAGTGCACGACAAGGAATCCGGTGGGCTTTCTGCGTTTCCATGGCTGATGCTCCCGGTAAGATGCAGGTAGTCCAGCCCGATGAGGGGGGGAGCGGGCGACTGTCCGAAGCGCGTGTGAGTCAGGTCCCGTAAAGAGGGGGTAACGGGATCGCTCTAGCTTATAATCTACTCATTCGGGCCACCGGCGGCACGCTCCGGCAAGCTGCGGCTCCCCGTTTCGCTTTCGTGCAATCCGGCCCTGGGCTTTCCCTCAAGGATCGTTGATCTGCGTTGCTGCGCCCCCGGTCCTGTCCGGGAACCGCGGTCTCAGCGATTCCGAAGCTCGCTCAGGATGCCCCACAGCAAAAAGGCGATTGCGAATACGGCCAACGTGGTCGCGTACGTCGCCAGATCCGAGGGAAGGAAAGTGGCCCGGATCATCGTCTGTCCGGCAAGGTTGGCAATCTTCTCGACCACGGCGAGCGCCAGGAGCACCAATGCACCCAACATGAAGAGCCGCCTCAGGAGCTCCCTCATTTGTTCAACTTTCATCTCGATCTCCTTCGCCGGACGTCACGGGCCGGATTCGGGGGCGACGGTCTCCGTACCCGCCGGCGTGCGCTCGATGACGTACACCGACGACGACGGGTAGCGGAGTTCCGGACGGTACACGGGCACGAGGGTGATGCGTCCCGAGATCGGCTCGCTGAACCACAGCTCGTACCAGTCCGTCGGGCCGTCACGTGCCACACGCGGGATCACCGCAACGAGATTTCCCCACTCGGCCGGAAGCGAATCGAGCGGGATGAGACCGGGATCGACGACCGTTGTCTCCTTCGATTCCTGTTCGAGCGGCTGACATGCCCCGATCCACAGCAAAGGGACGAGGGCGAGCAGGTAGTGAAGTCGCATCGCGCGCCTCCTGGGTAGGGTCGTGGCGCTGGCCGGCCGCCTGCCCGAAGGCCGCCATGCCGTCCGCCGTCCTTCTCCTCGAGAGCGAACTCGAGGTGCCGAAACAGCGCGTCTGCAATCTAATCGTTGCGCTGGGGATTGCACGTCTGCTTTGAGGGTTCGAAAGCGTCTGTCGCCGAGTCAGGCGATTTCCCGCTGGCAGCCATCCCTCACCGCGGGTAGTTTTCATTCTGTCGTTCGCTGGCGGACGCCAGGCCTCTCGTCATCCCCCCGACGCCGGCCCACTCGGACCTCACGGCTCTGGCTTCGCGAACGCGTCCGCTCATGCAAAGGGGGGATATTCATGCGTTCAAGACTGGTGGCCGTGCGGGGCTCACGGGCCTGGCTCGTCGCTCTCCTGGCGTTCGCTGTCTGGCCCATACCCGCGTGCGCCCAGGATGACGTAGGCGCCCAGTACGGTGCGGGCGAGACCGACCTCATCCAGCTTCCTGCCGTCCGCCTCGACGGGCCCGTGTCAGTGGAAGAGGCGCTGTCCGAGCGGCGCTCGGTCCGCCGCTACTATCCGGGAACGCTGACCCTGGACGAGCTGGGGCAGGTTCTGTGGTCGGCGCAGGGCGTAACGTACCCGATTGAACAGACCCCCGAAGGCTTTCAGCGGGAGTGGAGAGGCGGCTTCCGCACTGCACCGTCCGCCGGGGCGCTGTATCCGCTGGAGGTCTACGTGGTCGTGGGCCACGTAGCCGGTCTGAAACCCGCTGTCTATCGCTACGTGCCGGTCGAGCATGCCCTGGAACTGGCAGCGCCCGGGGACCTTCGTGCCCTGTTGAGCCAGGCCGCGCACGGCCAGACCGTGATAAGCACGCCGCCCGCCGTGCTTGTCATCGCTGGTGTCGTCGCCCGAACGGCCGCCAAGTACGGAGAACGAGCCGAGCAGTACGTGCTCCTGGAGGCGGGAGCGGCGGCCGAGAACGTCTTCCTGCAGTGCGAGTCCCTGGGGCTGGCGACCGTAATCGTCGGTGCGTTCGTGGACGAAGAGGTGAAGGAAGTACTCCAGCTGCCGGAAGAGGAAGAAGCCTACGTTCTCATGCCGATCGGGCGTCGTCACCCCACGGGCTCATCGCCGCGCGCGCCGTGATGGACGCCTGAGCCCTCTGCGGTTCCGCTCAGCCCGCAGCAGTTCGGCTCAGCTCTCTGCGAGTCGGCTCAGCCCGCAGCGGCCCGATTCAGTCCGCCGCGGACCGGCTCAGCTCGCCGCAAGTCGGACCGCGTACTCCTCGATCAGCGCCCGCATGGCCAGCTTCTCGAGCCAGCGGTCCGCGATCCGGCCCACGCCGTAGAACGCCCCGGCCAGCTGGCCGTACACGGCGCCCGTCGTATCGGCATCGTCGCCCAGGTTGACGGCAGCCAGCGCTCCGTCCTCGAACGAGTCGCTGGTGTGGAACGCCCAAAGCGCCGCCTCCAGCGAGTCCACCACGTAGCCCTTGCCGCGGATCTCGGGCGGCTCCTTCTCCTTGAACGAGCCGGCTGCAATCGCGTCGATCTCTTCGCACAGGGGCTCACGCTCCCAAACGCCGTCCGCGCCCGGCGGTGCGTAACGCTCCGAAAGCAGCTCGTCCTTGGATGCCCCGGTCAGCGCGCCGACGATCAGGGCACCCATGTAGCGGCAAGCGTCGATGCAGGTGCTGGCGCCGTGCGTGGTCCGACTGCTCTCGGCCGAACGCACGATGGCCTGGCTCGGATCGGCGGCGTAGTAAATCGGCACCGGCGCGAGCCGCATCAGGCTGCCGTTGCCGGCGGAGTGCGGGTGAGTAGATCCGGCGTACGGGTCGCCGTAGCTCAGGAACTTGCCCAGCGCTGTCGACACGGTGCCACCGATGTCGAAACAGTGCCCCGTGGGGCTGAGGTGCCCTTCCCTCCACCAGCGGACGTAGCGCTCCATCTGGTCGCGCGCGTCGAACCCACCGCGCTCGATCAGGCTCTCGGCGAGGCACAGGGCCATGGACGTGTCGTCCGTCCACTGCCCGGCCTCGAGCTGGAAGGGGCCGCCACCGACCATGTCCGTGATCGGCTCGAACGTGCCGGGAGACTTGAACTCCAGGGTGGTGCCAAGGGCATCCCCGGCGGCCAGACCCAGGAGGCAGCCGAGGTAGCGGTCGAGGTGGCGGTCGACGTCAGCCATCGACAAGCGCCGGATCGCGGCCGGCCCAGGCTCGGACGAAGTCGAACTGAGTTTCCGTCTGCGGCGACGTGCTCCAGCTCGAGTCGGGGCGAGTGGCCCACAACTCGGCCACGCGCGCGAGTGCCTCCTCGCCCGTCATGCCGTGCCGCACCAGCCAGCACCCGACGATCGTCCCCGTGCGCCCGATCCCACCCCAGCAATGGACGTAGACGACACCACCATTCTCGAACTCCCGGTCGATCGTATCCAGGATCACTGCCGCGTCCGCCGCCGAGTCTGGCACGTTCATGTCGACGATCGGGAGCGGAACGCGCGCCACCCCGTTCGCACCGAGACGCTGGAGGAGAGGCTCGTAGGGATCGAGAGGGTCGCGCGGATGCGTGAGATCCACAAAGCAAGTCACACCTGCGTCGAGGAAACGCTGCAGCTTCTCGAGCGCGCGCGCCGTGTTCACGCTGCTCGGGTACTCGCCGGCCAGGATGCGGCCTGGGACAACCCAATAGGATTCGGGAATCGGCCTGGGGACGCTCACTCGTCGCCTCCGGTCTCCGCATCCACCCGGGCGCGGGCGTCGCGCAGAACCTCGTCGTACCTGGCCTCGAGCTCCGGGTTTACGCCACGGCACCCGGCCACGACCCTCTCCGTCCAGTCCACGTACTCGCGGCGACGCTCGAGTGACCAGCCTTCGGCCGGCGCGTGGCCAACATCGAACACGTTGCAGATCTTGTCGGCGATCTTGATCAGTTTTGCGTCAGGCTCCAGGCCGGGCGCGTGCTCCACCTGGAGCCGCTTCCGCTCGCGCGACGGCAAGCTCTTGTCGTCGGTCACCGCCTCGACGAACTCCCGCACCCGGGGTCCGAACTCGCGCTCGAGGTCTTCGGGCGTGGCACAGGTGTCCTCGACCGTGTCGTGCAGGAGCGCCGCGGCCAGCACTTCCGGATCCTCGACGCTGACGCTTACAAGCTCGGAGGCCACGGCGATCGGGTGATTGATGTAGGGAGACGCGTCCACGCCCTTTCGCCGGCCGTCGCGGTGATGGTCCGCCGCAAAGCGCAGGGCGCGGAAGAGGAGCGATAGATCGAGGAACTCGCTGTTCATGGTGCTTTCTGGCTGATTGCCGGCATCAGATCTCCCGCTCCTGTCGCCACGCCATGTCGCCGCTCCAATGTACTGGGTGAGGCCTGAGAATCGCAGCCCGGGCTCAACTACGGATAGGGTGGCCGCGGCGGTCTCATCCCCATGGGGCTTTCCCTCGCTTGCCCACCGTTTGTGTCGGGATTCAGTCGAGGCGGACGCGTCGGGCCCGCATATCTATTTTGCGGGAGAGGGGTGACAGTGAAAGCGGGTGAGAAGCGTCCCCAGCGGCACTGTCGATTCCAGCCTCTGAGCACTACATTTTGGTTGTTCATCCCCCTCTCGGAATTCTTTAGCCTTGCCGTGTGCGACCCCAGACCCGACCGGGCAGTCTCACGACCGTTCCGTTCGAGGAGGAAGCATGCGGAAGTGCAGCGCACGTTGTATCTGCCTGGCCGTAGGGATGCTGATCGGTGTGGCCATCGTCACACTGCTGGGTTTCATCCTGAGGGGTTGTATCTACATCTGGTGCTGGTGAGTAGCACATCGTGGAGCCGCTTCCGCGGCTGACGAGTTACAGCTTCAGTCCTGTTCAGTCCTGAGCCATGCGGTGGAGTACGCCTGTATCCTCCGGGACTGGAGGAAGCTGAGCGCCCGGCGGGCAGCCGGGCGCTCGCGGTCTTCGTCAGAACCTAACCATGGCCATCAGGGTCACCGGTTTTACGAGGGGGTACTGCTCCAGGGACAGCGTCGCCGTGAACCAGTCTCCGGGACTGGGGCACAAAGGATCTAATCTGAAGTCGCATGCCCTGCGCCACACCGTGATGCTCCCGTCCTCGGCGGTGTTCACCATGACGGTCTCCGCTCCGGGCCCGTCGGGTTCGTCACCGACCATCCCGTAGAAGTTCGTCACGGTCCACGTGAGTGTAGCCCCGCGCACGGTTCGGCCCGCCGCGTCAATCACGATTCCCTTGAACGGCTGACGCGCCCAATGCCCCGGTGCCACGAAGGACGTGTCACCGAACATCAGCTCCGGCTGGCTATAGTCGTGGTCCAGGTCCACTGCGCCCTGGACGATGATGATCGTGTCCGGAATGCCCGTGATATTCGCCGTGAAAGTGACCGTGTCGGGATCACCCTCGGAGGGCTCGATCCATGCGATGATCCGATCGATCCCGCCCGGCAGGTCGCCTGCCCGCACGCGGTTCTGAGTCAGACCCAGGCCATCCGTCACGGTCGGGGTGTTGCGGACGGACCCGCCGTTGTCGCTGACCACCTCCCAGTTCACGGCCGCACCCTCGACGACGATGCCCTCGAGGTTCGTAACCTCAACGACCAGCGGATCGAGCAGCGTGTCGCGCATAATGCCCTTCTGGAGGTCTCCTGACACCATGCGAATGTTGACCGCACCGCCGATCTCGAGACCGGTCCGCGAGGTGAAGGTGACGGGAATCGCCGAGGAGCGAATCCGCGCCTCCACCGTCTGAATAGCGTTCGGGGAGTTGGGGAGTGTCGCCGTCACCGAAGCATCACCAGCTGAGTCGGTGACCACCGTGCTGGCGCTCAACGACCCGCCATCGCCCGGAAGGATGTTGAAGCGCACCTCCACCCCCGGAACGATCCCGCCCGCGTCGTCGACGACCCTCACGACATAGGGGGCGGCGAGAGGTTCGCCAGGGGGTCCCGTCTGATCATCGCCGCTGATCTTCTGGATGCTGTAGAACCGGCTCGGATCCGTGGGCGAACTGGAGTCGCCGCAGGCAGCCCCCACGAGGACGATCAAGAGGACGACGCTCACCAAACTCTTCACGAGAACCTCCCATGTGCGAGTACGAAGACGGCATGACCGCCGGCAGCACGTGCGCGCAGCAGTCTTGAATTCTCCAGGGAGGTGATCCAGACGCTTCATCACCTCCATGATTGGGGCGCAATCATGCTCTCAAGAGCGATCGACGGTGGGGCTGCGTCGGCCGCAGATTCCAACGGAGAAGAATCTTTGCAAAATACATTCCAACGGGAACGGACCCCTGCAGAATCCATTCCAACGGGAGCAAAACCCTTTAAGAACTAGCACGATCCGGCGCTTGGAGCACTTCGCCCTGGCAGTTGACTTGAGGCCGATTCTGGTGCCTGCTGTGGCGTCCCTCCAACGGACAGTCTGGCCTGATCGTGGGACAGACTTGCTCACTGAGTTTCACCTGCAGGTTCAGGCCACGCGAGGGGCGTGACACCCTCGGAAGGCCGTGCGTGAGTTCAGGAAGATATCTTCCCGGATCCATCTTAGACCTTCGAAGACATGCACGGGGTCAAGGATCCAGGCGCGAGAACGCGGTAAGCGGCTGGAGGCGAAGCGGCGGGCGGTCCCTACCCGAAGGTCTCGCTCAGGGACCCTCGGCCTCCATCACGATATCCACCCACTGGAAGCTCTGGCCCGGCGTCAGCCGCACGAGCCGCTCCTGCGTGACGTAGCCCTCGCGCACCACGCGGATCGTGTATACGCGGGCCGGCAGCCGGTGCTCGATCAGGGGACTGTCTCCGATCATGACCTCGCCAGCGTAGATCGTCGCCCACC
>CAXMRU010000048.1:0-7116 GCA_964195715.1 Akkermansiaceae bacterium
CACCGACTACGCGCTGGTCCGCATCCTGTCGCCGCGGAAGGATGCCGGCACGGCCACCCTCAAGGTGGGAAACGAGATCTGGAACTACCTGCCGCGCGTGGATCGCACGATCAAGATCCCGGCCTCCCTGATGAGCGCCTCGTGGATGGGCTCGCACTTCACCAACGATGACCTGGTGAAGGAGAGCCGCCTGATCGAGGACTACGAGATTACGCTCGCCTACGAGGGCGACCGGGATGGGTTTGAAGTGTGGGAGTTCGACCTGGTGCCGCGTCCCGAGGCCCCGGTCGTGTGGGGCCGGATCTCCTACCAGGTGCGGAAGTCCGACACGATGCCGGTCTACGCCCGATACTACGACGAGGACGGCGAGCTGGTGCGCACGATGACGTTCTTCGACTACCGCGAGCTGGGCGGCCGGCTCGTTCCGGCGGCAATGCGCGTCGTGCCGGAGGACAAGCCGGGCGAGTTCACCGAGTTCCGGTACTCGGAGCTCGAATTCGACGTGGACCTCGACGAAGCATTCTTCTCTCTCCGCCGCCTGCGGGACACGAGGTAGGACGATGAGCGGGGCGTCGTGGAGGATCGGCTGGCGTAACCTGGGGCGCAACCGGCGTCGCACGCTGATCACGACGCTCGGGCTCGCGCTTGGCTACCTGTCCGTCGTCTTGATGAGCGGCCTGTCCCGCGGGCTCGTGTCGGAGATGATCGACAATGGCACAGGAATGGTCACCGGCCAGCTGCAGGTGTTCGCCGAGGACTATCTACCGGACCGCGGGATCTACGAGACGATCGGGGGCCGTGAGGGCGTGGACGTTGAGGCGCTCGTCGCCGAGGTCGCCGCCGACCCGAACATCTCAGCCGCTACTCCCCGGGTGTACGCCGGCGGGCTCGTGAGCACGGGCCAGGCGACGGCGGCCGGCGTGATCCTCGGCGTGGACCCGGAGCGTGAGATTCACGTTTCCCGGCTCCTGAGTCACATCGACGAGGGACGGGCCCCGACACCAGGCCAGTACGAGGTCGTGATCGGGCGCGAGATGGCTCGGCAGCTCGATGTCGACCCCGGAGACGAAGTCGTGGTCGTGGCGCCGGGCGCGGACGGCTCGCTCGGAAACGATCTGTTCATCGTATCGGGGATCTTCACGACGACGGTCACGGAGCTCGACCTGGGCTACGCCGTGGCGCCCATAGAGGTGGTACAGGAGCTCGTGGCCCTGCCGCCGGGGCGCATCCACGAGATCGCCGCGCGCGTGGACGACCCGTGGGCCGCGGAAGACGCAGCGACCGGAGTCCGTGCCGCGATCGGGTCCGCGGGTCCGGCTACCGTCGTGCAGCCGTGGACGGACTTTCGACCTGAGATGGTGGAGTATGCCCACCTGATGAGCAGCATGGAATGGATGCTCATCGTCTTCGTGTTCGGAATGGCGATCTGGGGGGTCGCCAACACCATGCTCATGTCGTCGTTCGAGCGTCGCCGCGAGTTTGCCGTGCTGCTGGCCATCGGAGGCGGCCCCGGTTTCATCGTGCGCTCGGTGCTCATCGAGGCCCTCGTGCTGGGGGCGCTGGCCCTGGCGGTCGGCCTCGCAGTGACGCTGCCGATCCTGGCGTGGTGGAAGGCCGCCCCGCCCGACATGAGCTGGGTGTACGGAGGCTTCACGATGGCGGGTGGCCTGATGCGACCGATCCTTCGTGTGGAGTGGCCGACCTCGATGATCCTTATCACGGCGGGGGCGATGTTCGTTACGGCGCTGGCCGCCGCCCTGTACCCGGCGTACCGCAGCTCGCGGGTGCCGCCGGCCGATACGCTGGCGGGCCGATGAGCACGCGCGGGAGGATCCGGCTGCGCCTCGCCCTGCGCAACCTCCGTCGGCAGAAGCGGCGGAGCGTTCTCAGTGGCTCGGCGATGGTGCTCGCGATGGCCCTGCTCGTGTTCTCGCGTGCGATCGCCGAGGGCGGGCACGAGGACTGGATCGACGCCGGCGTGCGTATGGGAGGTGGCCATGTCTCGGTGGAGGCGCCTGAGTATCGAACACGGCGCACGCTCGAGTACCGGTTGTCACCGGAAGTGCGTCAGGCGGTGCGGGATGCCGTGGCGTCTCCCGACGTCGCGATGCGCCTGGTGGCGGCAGCGCCCCGGTTGACGGTGCACGGCCTCGCTTCCTCGTCCTCGGGCGCACTGCCGGCCACCATCATGGGAGTCGATCCCGAGCTGGAGCGGGCCTTCTCAGGCCTCGACGAGAAGCTGGTGGAAGGACGCTGGCTCGAGCCCGACGACCGGGTCAGGGCGTACGTGGGTGCTCGCCTGGCAAGTCGGTTGAAGCTGAAGGATGGATCCCGGTTCGTGCTCACGGCGCAGGACGCGAACGGCGACATCACGGGCCAGATGGTGCGGGTCGCAGGCACCTTCCGGAGTGGAATCCCCGAAGTGGATGAGGGGTTCGTGCAGATCCCGCTTGCGACAGCGCAGGAGTGGCTCGCCATGCCCGGAGCGGTGACGTCGGAGGCGCTGCTTCTCAGGAACAGCCGGGACGTGGGCCCGGTGCGGTCGGCAATGCGGAGCGCCCTCTCGGAGTGGACCGACGAAGCGGTAGTGCTCGGGTGGCGCGAATCGATGCCCGAGCTCGACGCCGCCGTGAGGATGGACGACTGGGCGGACTACATCTTTCACCTGGTCCTGTTCGTAATCGCCGGAACGGCGATCGTGAACTCGATCCTCATGTCGGTCATGTACCGCACACGCGAATTCGGTGTGCTCCGGGCGCTCGGACTCGAGCGCGGCGAGGTCGGGCGCGTGGTGTTCATCGAGGGCATGGTCCTGACCGCTCTCAGCGGCCTGGTGGGAATGGTCCTTGGTGCGGCGATCGTGTGGGGTTTCTTCCGCAACGGTCTCGACTTCTCGGCCATGTGGGACATGGAGATGGAGGCAGCCGGCATCGTCATTGATCCTGTGATCGTGCCCCGTTTCCACTGGAATCAGATTCTGCAGAGCCTGTTCTTCATCCTGGCGATCGGCTCCCTGTCATCGATATACCCGGCCTGGCGCGCCACGCGCATCGACGTGGCCGAGGCCATGAAGTTCGAGGAATAAAAACGATGAGCGACGGCGTGAACGGAAATGGAAACGGCACCGCCGCGGTGCGCACCGAGGACCTGTGGAAGGTATTCGCGCATGACGGGATCCGCGTGGAGGCGGTTCGTGACGTGTCGATAACGATCGAGCCCGGTGAGTTCGTGGTCCTGGCAGGGCCCTCCGGGTCCGGCAAGACGACACTTCTCAACCTGCTCGGCGGCCTCACCCGCCCCACTGACGGCAGGGTGTGGATCGACGGCACGGACATCACCGAGCTGTCCGAGCGGAAGCTGGCCCGCCTGCGCCTCGAGCGGCTGGGGTTCGTGTTCCAGGCCTACAATCTCCTGCCCGTGCTTACGGCGCTCGAGAACGCTGAGTTCACGCTCCTGCTGCGCGACGTGCCGCCCGAGGAGCGCCGAGAGAGGGTGGAGAAACTGTTCGAGCGCATCGGGATAGCGGGGCTGGAGGAGCGGCGGCCCGGCAAACTGTCGGGCGGCCAGCAGCAGCGCGTTGCGGTGGCCCGAGCGGTGGTCGGCGAACCGGCCCTCGTGCTGGCCGATGAGCCCACGGCCAACCTCGACACGGCCACGAGCACGGCGCTCATCGACCTGATGGCCGAGCTCAACCGGGACCTCGGCACGACGTTCGTGTTCGCGACCCACGACACGCGCCTGATGGACCGCGCCCGGCGCGTTGTTCGCCTGGTGGACGGTGCGATCGTGGACGACGACAGGCGCGACTGAAGCCATGCGGTGGCGACGCACAGCCGTCGCGGGTTGTATGGTGGCGGCGATCGCCGCGGCGGCCGTATCACCGGAAGCCGCTCGCGCGCAGTCGCTGCGCGAGGATCTGCGCCTGGGTGGCTACTACCTCAACGTGGCCACCGGCGCCCTCGAAGGTCCGTTCACCCCGTCGGGGGTCACCGATTTCCAGCGCCTCAGGCTCATGGCCTCGCCTGACGTCGGGCCGCTGCACTTCGACATCGCCTACGAGCAGGGGCTGTCCCTCATTTCCGACCCGGGCCTCGGTCTCAGCCCGGTGCTTGGCGCCAGCTCGACGGGCATCGACTGGCTTCCCCTCCAGTGGACGATCGAGGACTGGGACCACGGGTCGTGGCGCCACCGGTTCGACCGCCTGCTGGTCTCAGGGCCACTCGGCGAGTCCGCCGCGGCGACAGTCGGCCGGCAGACGATCTCGTGGGCCACGGCCCTGATCTTCACCCCGGCCGATCCGTTCGCGCCATTCGACCCTGCCGATCCGTTTCGGGAATACCGTGGCGGCGTGGACGCTCTGCGAATCCAGGGATTCACGGGTCCGTTCACCGAGCTCGAGCTCGTTCTCCGGCCGGCGGACACGCGGGACGGGACCACGATGACGGCCCTCGGTCGGATCACGACGGCCTCGGGGCCCTGGGAGGTATCCGCGTGGGCGGGAGTGTTGCACGACGAGGGCGCCGCGTCGGCCGCCGCCACCCTGACCACCGCCGGCACTGCCTTCCGGGGTGAGATGCAGATTCGCTGGCCGGACGACGTGCTCCGGCTCTCGATCGGTGCGGACCGCAACTTTCCGCTCGCCGGCCGCGATCTGTACGTGGTGCTCGAGTACCAGCGCGACGGGTACGGCGCCACCGATCCGGACGACTACCTGGGGGTCTTGCTCTCCGATCCGTTCAGCCGCGGCGAACTGCAGGTGATCGGGCGGAACGAGACCGCCCTGCAGGCCTCGTGGCAGGTATCTCCCCTGCTCACGGCGAACTTTCTGACGATCTGGAACATGAACGACGGGAGTTTCCTCCTCGCACCGGCGGCCAGCTACTCCCTGTCGAACGAGGTCTACGTGCGGGGCGGCTTCTTCTTCGGGATCGGGGCGAACGAGCGCCGGATCGTACTACCGCCGTTAGGCTCGGATCCTCCCGAAGCTCCCATCTCGAGCATTCCGGGCTCGGAATACGGCGTCGTGCCTTCCAGCCTCTACATTTCGCTGACCGCGTTCTTCTGACGGGCGATCTGCCAGGGCTTCGGCGTTCACGGCGCACCATTTGCTCGACATTTGATCGGCTGGAGCCCAGTTTCTACGGCCCCCGGTGAAGCGGTGTCCTGACGCCGCTTCACCCGAGATGACGGGACGTTCGATGCAGTTGCTGCTCATCCGCCACGCGATCGCGGAGGACCGGTTCGAGTTTGCTCGCACCGGACAGTCGGACTATTACCGCCCGCTTACCGAGCGAGGGCGATCCCGCATGGCGCGCGGCGCCACTGGCCTCAGGACCCTGGTTCCGGACATCGACGTGCTCGCCACGAGCCCACTTACGCGTGCCGTGCAGACCGCCGAGATCGTCGCGGATGCCTATGACGGTCTCCGGCTGGAGCATGCGGATGCGCTCGGAACGGGAGACGGCGAGGCCTTTCTCGAGTGGCTCGGCGAATGCGGTCCGGAAGACGTGGTCGCGGCCGTCGGACACGAGCCCCACATGTCGGACTGGGCCGCCTGGCTGCTCACCGGCGCGTGGCACGACTTCGCCGTGGTGAAGAAGGGATCCGCAATGCTTCTCGAGTTTCCGGGACCGCTGAAGCCCGGCTCCGCCTGGCTCCATTGGTTCCTGGCCCCGGCGCAGCTCCGCCGCCTGGGGCGATGAGCTAATGGCACGCCGACCCTCCGGTCTGCTCGATCTGCCCGCCTACGAGGGAGCGGTCCGCATCGCGCGGTTCTACCTGGACCGGGCCGAGCAGGCCGTCCGTCGGCTCGAGAAGCGAGGAGACGAGGAGGCTCTGCACGACTTCAGGGTCAGCCTGCGCAGGCTGCGCAGCAACCTGCAGGCTTACGCTCCGTACCTGGCGACGGCCGTATCGCCGAAGCGCCGCCGGAAGATCCGAAACCTGGCCTCTTCCACCGGCGGCGGACGCGATGCCGAAGTACATCTGGCGTGGCTGGAGGCCCGGCAGCTCGACGTGACGCTGGACGAGGCGCCGGGCGTGGAACTGCTTCGCGAGGAGCTCGAAGCGCGGCTGAAGGCGGGATACGGAAAGGCCGTGTCCCGTGCGCGGCGCAAGTTCCGCAAGCTGGATCGCCGGTTGCGTCTCCGGCTCGACGACCTCGAGACGGCCGCCCGGGCGAGTGGTCTCAGTGAAGGAGTACGGTTCTCGGCTGCCCTCGAGCGGTATCTTCCGGAGTACGCCGCGCAGCTCGATGTTCATCTGTCGCGTGTCCACACGCCGGCCGACGAAGCGGAGGCACACGGCGCACGGATCCGGGCGAAGCGACTCAGATACCTGCTCGAACCGATAGCCGACGATGTGGAAGGCGTCGAGCCTCTGCTGAAGAGCCTGAAGGACCTGCAGGACCTGCTCGGCGACCTGCGCGATGCGCAGCTGCTGTCCGGCCTGGTGGCGAAACTCGAGCGGCAGATAGCCGGAGGACTACCGTCGGACGCCGGGCCGGGCCTCCGCAGGCTTGCCGGCTGGTTGGAGGCGGAGCAGCGGGAGCTGTTCGGACGCCTGCGCGAGAGCTGGCTGGGCGATCGGAGCGCGGCGTTCTTCTCTTCCGTGGAGAAGGTCCGGGAATCACTGGTGATCACGGGAGCCACGGACGTCGAGATCGAGCGAAAATACCTGTTGTCAGGCCTGCCACCGAGCCTCGAGGGTCGGCCGTACCGGGAGATCGACCAGGGCTACATTCCCGGTGAGCGGCTGCAGGAACGGGTGCGCCGCGTCCGATTGGACGGCGAAGAGTGGTACGTTCGCACGGTGAAAGTCGGTTCCGGCATTCGGAGGATCGAATTGCAGGAGGACACGGACAGGAAGACGTTCGAGGTCCTGTGGCCGCTGACCTGGGGACGCCGGGTCAGCAAGCATCGCTATCGCGTGCCCGAAGGCGGGCTCGTGTGGGAAGTGGACGAGTTCACGGACCGAGACCTGGTGCTTGCAGAAGTCGAGCTTCCATCGGAGGACGTTGAGCCGAAACTGCCGGATTGGATCGCCCCGTACGTGGTGCGGGAAGTCACGGACGAATCCGAGTATCTGAACATCAACCTGGCCCGCTGAGGATCGACC
>CAXMRU010000049.1:0-18960 GCA_964195715.1 Akkermansiaceae bacterium
GAGCGACTGCGGGAGCTGACCGGCGACTACGAAGTACCCGCCGAAGCCTGCAATACGTGGCGCGCGCTGTGGCACGGTCTGGCCGCCCTGGAGGCGGGGACGCACCAGCACATTCACCTCGAGAACAACATCCTGTTTCCACGGGCGCTGGCTGGCTAACGACAGCGGAGATGAGAAGCGAGGAAACGGGGAAGGGATACCGAAAAACCCTCGACTGTGAGCCGAGGAATGTTCATAATCGCACGGGCGGTTACATATGCCTCGATCTTCATCGGTCTCGTGCTGATCTACCTGCCCGCACGGCTGATCTCGTGGTCGGGGATCACGGGGCCGGAGTCGATCGGCGTTCCACAGATCGCCGGCATGGTCATCGGTGGGTGTGGTGCCGTGCTGGCCCTGTGGTGCGTGTTCACGTTCGCGTTCATCGGGAGGGGTACCCCGGCGCCGTTCGACCCGCCACGCCAGCTGGTCGTGCGAGGCCCGTACCGGTTCGTGCGGAACCCCATGTACATTGGCGCCGCACTGGCCCTGGCCGGGGCCATGTTCTTCTACCGGTCGCTGCCGCTTCTTGTCTACACGGTCGTGTTTGTCCTCATCACCCACCTGTTCGTAGTCGTGTACGAAGAGCCCACGCTCGGCCGTACGTTCGGGACCGAGTACGAGGAGTACCGACAGAGAGTGAGACGGTGGTGGCCGCCCGGACCGACGGGCAGCGGACACTGAGCTTGCCCCTGGTCGTCGCGCTTGTGACGGTTCCTCGTCATCAACGTGAAAATGATCCGAATCATTTCGCGGGGACATTGATTCCAAGATCGAGGGCTCAGCGGACGTGGAGAGAGTGCGACGCGGAGGACTCGGCCGGAAAGAAGAGCCTGGCATGTCGAGAATAGCAAGCATCGCAGGCATCTCGGCGCTTTCGGTGATCTGCGTGGCGTGCACCGGGCCGGGTGAGCCCGGCGGCCAGGATTCCAGCCGCGACACTCCGGTCCACGTTCTCGCGACCGAACGGGCGCCCGCGGTCCGGGAAACTCCGACGGAGAACCCCGCCGGGTGGCTTCTCGCTTTCGTGGATGTCGAGACCACCGGGCTCGTGCCGGGCTACCACGAGATGATCGATCTCGGGCTGGTGATGACCGACCTGGACGGCGGCCCGCTCGACAGCCTGTTCTTGCGGATTCAGCCGGAGCACCCGGACCGTGTTTCCGAAGGCGCGCGTGATGTGAACGCGTTCGATGCAGAGCACTGGCTGCGTCTCGGGGCACTCACGCCGGCCGCGGCGATCGACAGCCTGGCTCGATTCCACCATCGTGTGGCGAGCGATCGGACGGTCCTGCTCGTCGCTTTCAACAGCTGGTTCGACACCGCGTTCCTGGATCACCTGTTCCGCTCGCAGGGCTCGAGCTGGCGGACACTGTACCACTACTTCGTGCTGGATGTCCCGTCGATGGCATGGGCCATGGGCTATCGCGACCTTACGGGAGGCGAGCTGGCGAGAAGGTTTGGGGTCGCCGACGAGCCGCACGTGGCCGAGGATCACACGGGCATCACCGGTGCGATGCTCAATGTGCGGATCTACCGGGCCCTGAGGGCGCACGGCATGACCGTACTGCCGGACTCACCCACTGACCCCTGATTTGTGAACGTCGGAAACGACGCTTCCACCCAGAGTTGTATAGCGACCTGCTACAGGTAGCCAAGCTCCGTCGCGCGCTCGACGGCCCGTTCGAGATCCGCGGCTGCCCCTGAGTGGTCTTCTGCGTCCCAGGCGCGCACGGCGGATTCGAGGCTCGTGGCCAGATCATCGGGCAGCTTCACCTGGGCAAGGTGGATCAGGGCTCGAGCGTGCTCGAGAGCCTCGGAGAGATCTCCGGTTTGCAGGGCCGCGGCGGTCAGCGGCCAGTGAGCGGTCCACTGGAACGGGTACGCTCCGAGCCCATCCCACTGCCCAACAGCCTGGAGCCCATAGCTGCGGGCCGTTTCCAGGTCGCCCTTACGCCACGCGAGCCAGGCCCGGTTCGCCCAGACCACTCCGATGTAGTTGGAGAGTTTTGCCGGTTGCGCCTCTCCCATGGCCCGCTCGGTGAACTCCGCGGCCTCATCGATGTTGCCGAGGCGCCTGTGAAGAACGGAGAGATACGTATGGCTCAGGATGCGGTGCCACCGCCAGCCGGTCCTCTCTGACAGTTTGAGGCACTCCTGCAACTCCCTCTCCGCATCCCCGAACTCGTCACGCCACAGGTGACAGAAAGCCAGCTGGAACCACGTCGCGGTTAGCAATCGCAGGTCGCCGGCCTCGGTCGCGAACTCAGCGGCTTCTCGGGCCATTGCCAGGGTCTCGTCCGTGGTCGCGTAGCGTTCGCGCCTGAACGCTGCCAGGATCAGGCAGTTGTACATGGCGCCACGTTGGGTCGCTGTGCCGTGCCTTTCCACCGCCGGGCGGAGATCTTCCGCCAATCGAGAGATCTCGTCGGTCTGTCCGAGGAAGTAGCGGGCCCACACGACACCCATCTGGAGTTCCACGAACTCGTGCCATTCGGCAGCTTCTGATCCCGGTGGCTCTTTGCCCAGCGCGGCCTCCGCCAGTGCGTAGGCCTCGAGCGCATCGCTCCACCGGTTCTGGCCGCGCAGGCTGTCGCCCGTCTTGCGCGCCAGCCGGGCCCGGGCCAGGGTGTCCGCCTCGCCGTACAGCGACGCGACGTCCCCGAAGGCATCCTGCGCGAGGTCGTGCTGTCCCGAGAGCGCGAGCACATCTCCGACGCGCTCGCGCAGGTGGGCTTCCAGGCCGCCGGTACTCTGGGAATCCGCCTTGGCCCCGGGGAAGGACTCGAGCAGCAGGAGCGCCGTCTCGAAGTGCTGGCGCGCCTCCTCGTTGGCGTAAGAGCGCTTCGCGTGGTCGCCCGCCCGTTGCAGGTACCCGATAGCGGCTGCCCCATCGCCCGAAAGCTCGGCGTGCCGGGCGAGTTGCCCCGCTACCTCGTCGAGCTCGGCCTCGTACAGGCGGGCGAGAGCGTGGCCGACATCCTCGTGCAGCTGAACCCGCTCGATCTCGTCCAGATTCTCGTACAGATAGGTCTGAAAGAGGTTGTGCCGGAAGCGGTACAGGGACAGCCGATCTCCATTCAGTTGTTTGACTCCTCGCACTCCCACCAACTGATGCTCGCGGTCCATCGTTCGACTGAGCGTTCGCGTGACCTCTCGACGATCCATTTCGAGCACATGGGCGATGGTCTCGGCCGTGAAGTCCTCACCTTCGACGGCGGCTACCGCCAGGATTTCCTGCATGTGCACGTCCAGCCGTCCGATCCTTTCCCCGATCACACCCTCGACTCGAGGTGGCAGTGCCTCCCACCCGATGGCCGCACCCTGCGTCCACCGGTCCTCCTGATCCAGCACCAGGTCTCCGCGTTCCCGCAGCGCTCGGAGAAGTTCGTCCGTAAACAGGGGATGTCCCTGGGTGCGCGCGAAAAGGGTCTGGCGAAATCCCCCGTCCAGAATGTTCGGCTCGCGGTCGATCATCGCATCCACGACAGCACGTCCCGCGGCCTCCCCGGTCTGGTCCAGGTTGATCCACACGTCACCGAAGTATCGCTTGACTTCGTTCGTGACCTGGAGCATGGGGTGGCGAACGCCAGATCGGCCTACCGCCACATCGGCGGGACGATACGCACCGACGAGGAAGACACGGCTCTTGCCGAGCCGGCGGCAAAGATGAAAGAGCAAATCGACGGATCCCGAGTCGGCCCAATGGAGGTCGTCAACGAGGAGGAGCAAGGGTTGATCCTCGGACATGTTTCGAAGGACGTTCGTGTACTGCTCGAAAATCTGATCTCGCTCCCACGTCACGGAAGCTGTCGCCGCGCACCCGACCTGGTCATCAGCGTCCCTGATCCACCCCAGCCGACGCGCCACGTGCGCGCCCAGCTGAGCGGCCAGAGCGGACCCCGGAACGAATACGTCGATCAACGCTGGGCCGAATTCGGCAACCGTGCGGGCCGAGGTCTGGATGCGCTTCCCGAGCCGACGGGCATTCCTGTCAGTGATGGCGCCTTCGGCCAGCTTGCCGTTGAAGTCCCCGGTCAACATTCCCAGCAGCTCGCGGAAGGGCAGGAAGGGATCGCCGGCCCCTGCCTGGGCGTTGCAGTCTCCGATAGCGAACACGAGGTCGGGGTCCGCCTCCGCGGCTCTGCTCGCGAACTCGGCTAGGAGGGCGGTCTTCCCGGAGCCGGCCTCGCCTGTCACGAAGCAGACGGAGAGCTCGCCGCCGAGAGCGGTTTCCAGTAGTTGGCTCAATCGGGCCAGCTCATCGCCGCGCGCGACGAACTGCTCACTGTACGTCTGCGGGGTCGTACTGTTCAATCGCGGCTCCGACTCAGGGTTGGCGGACTCCAGGGCACCGCCTAAGATAACAAGTCTGCCGAGCTTCGTCGGCGACGTCCCTACGACACGATGCCGACGACTCCGCCCGGGGTGCTCCGATATGGATGTTTTCTTAGCGGCAGCGATCGAAGAAGCGAAGAAAGGCCGGACCGAAGGCGGGATCCCCATCGGTTCCGTTCTGGTCATCGAGAGAACCATCGTCGGGCGAGGCCACAACCGCCGTGTGCAGAAGGGGAGTGCCGTACTGCACGCCGAGATGGACTGCCTCGAGAACACCGGTCGCCTGAAGGCCTCCGACTACCGGCGCGCCACGTTGTATTCTACGCTGTCTCCATGTGACATGTGCAGCGGAGCCATACTCCTGTACGGAATCCCGAATGTCATCGTCGGGGAGAACGACACGTTCAGGGGCCCGGAAGACTACGTGCGCAGCCGCGGCGTGGACATCGTGGTCATCGGCGACCCGGCGTGCCGCCGGCTCATGGCCGAATTCATTGCCGTGAACCCGGAGCTGTGGAATGAGGACATTGGAGAACAGGTCCCGTCTGGCTGAGTCAAATAACAGGCATGCAACAGCAGAAGTGAGGTGAACATGCGCTTCGTGATCGTTGGACTCGCTCTGGTCCTGATGGCCGGTTGCAGTTCCGAGGAGTCCGAGCCGACGCGGAGCCAGGGAGCCCGCGACACTGCCATAGCCGAGTCGGCAATTCCTGGCGCCGCAGGCGTGAAGAGGGCGCTCGCCGTATCCGACTCTGCCGACGCGAGGCGCGCCCTCCAGGACTCGATCATGCGGACGGAGGAGCCATAAGCTGAACTCGATGAGTGAACTGTCTTCGACACCTGAGCCTCCATACTACGCGGTGATCTTCACGTCGCGGCGAGCGGCTGCTCATGAGGGATACGAGTAATACTCCATTCGGATTGCGCGAGTGGAAGAGGTACGCTCATGATCGTATCCGCGGCCCTCATCACCCTCGCGCTGGTGTTCTACTCGTTGGGGGTTTGGGCCGAGCGAGTCGCCCACTACCTGAAGCCGTGGCACGTGGCGGCATTCTGGGTGGGCTTCGCATTCGACTTGTCGGGAACGTGGGCCATGCACCAGCTGGCTGAAGGCCCGTTCGACATACTGGAAGCGCACACCTTCACGGGGCAGATTGCCTTGTGGCTGATGCTGATCCACGCCATCTGGGCCACGCGGGTAGCGAGCACGGGCAGCGAAGAAGCGCGGCAGGGTTTCCACCGGTACAGTCTCGTGGTGTGGCTGATCTGGCTGATCCCGTATATCAGTGGCATGTACCTCGGAATGAGTAACTAGAGAATAACGATCATGAAACGACCCGTCGTTTGGATATCGGTGGCGATCGCACTCCTGTCTGGAACGGCTCTCCAGGCTCAGGAGGATCACCCGGTCAGGCAGCTCACGAGCGATTCGGCCCAGCAGGGTTTCCCATCCTGGTCGCCGGACGGCTACACCATCGTCTATTCGTCCGGGAGCCCGGACGATCCGGGGAAGACCGGGATGTGGAAGATACCGGCCGAGGGGGGCGAGTCCTGGCAGTTCACGGACTTCATCGGAGAACACCCGGACTGGTCGCCCGACGGCCACTACATCGTCTTCGACGCCGACTCGGGAAACAGCATCAAGCTGATCGCATCGCATGGCGGCTCCCCGATCCGTGTCGTTCCTGGCGACGTTCCCATCTTTCGCGGCGGCAACCCGAACTGGGCGCCCGACGGGAGGCGTATCGCGTTCAGGGAAGGAGCCAATCTGTGGGTGATGGACGTCTCGACGGGGCAGGCGGGAATCGCCCTGACCCGCGATGGCATGTATCCCATTCCGGGCTGCTGGTCGAACGACGGGGCGGACGTCTTCCTGGTCCTTCGTGGCAGCGAGTCCAACCAGTCAGAGATATGGCGGGTTCCCGTAAGGGGGGCGGAGGCACGCCAGATCGTGTTCGAGATCGATCTGCTGTTTCGGTACATGGACCTGTCGCCCGACGGCACGCTGCTCGTCTTCACCGCCTGCAAAGAACGCGAGTGCGACTTGTGGATAGGGGCCGTCGACGGCGGGAAGGCGGTCCAACTGACATTCCACCCGGCGTACGACGACACGCCTCGCTGGTCTCCTGACGGGACGAAAATCGCCTTCACGAGCACCCGGTCAGGGGCCTTTGATGTGTGGATCATGGAGCCGGACCTCGAGCGAATCAGGGCCGCACTGGAGTGAACGCAGGCACCGCCTGTCCACCCGTCACGACTCCGAGTGAGGGATCCGCATGAAGATCGGCACGCGCGCGCGATCCGGCTGGCTTGGCTGGCTACTCTTCTCGATTGTGCTCGGTCCTCCGGCAGCCCACGCTCAGGCGTGTCCGGAGGCTCTTTTCGGTGCTTGGACCGGTTCTCTCGCCGTCCGCGACCTGTTCGAGCTGAACCTGACCGTCCGTGAATCAGGGAACGGCGACTTCGAGGCCGAGATCGGCACGAGTCGGGGCGCCGAGGTTGTTCCTGTCTGGCTGGACGGCCGGCATCTCCGCTTCCAGTCGGCCCGCGCGTCGATCTCCTTCGACGGGATGGTGTCGGATGACGGAAGCCGCATCGGGGGCTTCATGCAGTCCGGCTCCCACGTTGCCCGGGTGAGCCTCCTGGAAACGGCCGGTGCCGGTGTGAAAACGTGGGCAACAGAGTGGACGCCTCTCGGTGTTTTCGCTGAGACAGTCCGTTTCGATCTCTACGTCGAGGACGATGGAGCCGGTGGCATCGGCGGCTATTTCTTCTTTCGAGACCAGCGACTACCTGCACTGTTCGGATACGGCCTGGAGTGCTCCGAGGGCCGGGTGCGAATGGGCGAGAAGAATCTCGGCTTGTGGCTCGAGGGCGAACTTGACCCGGCCGGCGATGTTCTATCTCTGACAGTGACGGCGGCGGTGGAATCTGCGCCGATCACTTTCGAGCGCATGCCCGAAGACATGGTGCCCGCCGAGCCGGACGCGCCTGCGGCACCCGCTCGAGAGCTGAACCGGGCCGAGTACGCGGACGTCGCGCCACCGTCCCTGGCCGACGGGTGGCCGACGTCGACGCCTTCCGATGCCGGCATCGATCCGGGCCCGATCCGGGAGTTGGTCCGCGCCGTCGTCGAAGGAGACCTCGCGTACACCCACAGCGTGCTGGTTGCGCGGCGCGGCCAGCTGGTCGTGGAGGAGTACTTCTACGGCTTCGACCGCGAGACCTGGCACGATATGCGTTCCGCTTCCAAGACCATCACGTCGACGCTGATCGGACTCGCGATCCAGGAAGATCGAATCGAGGATTCCGGGGCCACCGCGCTGTCGTTTTTCCCGAACTATCGTTGGTACGCGAACTGGGATTCCCGAAAGGCACGGATTCGAGTTCGCGATCTCCTGACGATGAGCTCGGGTCTGGACGCGAATGACTCCGATCCCCAATCCGCGGCTTCGGAGGGCTTCTATCAGTCACAGACGATCCGACCGGACTGGATCAAGCTGGCGCTCGACGCACCGATGATTGCTGACCCTGGCTCCCAGCCGCTGTATGGAGGGGCCAACCCGCTCATCCTGGGCGGGATCCTGGCACACGTCGTGGAGGAACCCGTCGAGTGGTTCGCTCACCTGGCGCTGTTCGAGCCCCTCGGCGTGGAGGAGTACCAGTTCTTTCTCGACCCGACGGGCGTCGTGTACATGGGCGGAGGCCTGTGGCTGCGACCGCGCGACATGGCCAAGTACGGTCAGCTGTACCTGGACGGGGGTCTCTGGCAGGGTCGTCGCATTCTCGACGAAGCGTGGATCGAGGAGTCCTGGGGTCGATACGGCAGGCTCGCGCCGCTCGACCGCAACGGACACCAGTACGGTTACCTGTGGTGGCACCACCGATACGATCTCGGAGATCGGACGATCGAGACGGTCGAGGCGCGGGGCAACGGCGGCCAGTACATCTTCGTCGTTCCGTCGCTGGACCTCGTGGTCGTGATCACTTCTGGCAACTTCCGGAACGGCCTGACGAGAGAACCGGAAGAGATCATGCAACAGTATATCCTACCCGCCGTCCTCGAAGATCGCGGCATAGGTCCGCCTACCGAATGAAGGTGCCGTCCCGAAGCTCCGAGTAGGCCTGCTTGAGCTGCTCCTGCGTGTTCATCACGATGGGCCCAGCCCACGCCACCGGTTCCTCGATCGGTTTTCCCGATACGAGCAGGAAGCGGATTCCCTCGTCTCCCGCCTGAATCGTCACCTCGTCACCGCTGTCGAACAGGACCAGCGAGCGGTTGCCCGTCTCCTCGAAAGGCAGGGTAACGACGTTCCCATCCTCGTCGCGTATGGTGCGCGGCTCCGAAGCGTCTCGGAACGTGCCGGATCCCTCGAACACGTAGGCGAACGCATGCCTCGCGGTCTCCACTTCGAGTGTCCTCCGCTTGCCCGGTGGCACCCAAACGTCGAGGTAGCGGGGGTCAGCGGCGACCCCGTCCACCGGGCCGGTCTGTCCCCAGAAGCTCCCGCAGATGACCCGGACACGGGTTCCATCGTCTTCCGTGACTTCCGGAATGTCGGCCGCGACCACATCCTGGTATCGGGGCGCGGTCATCTTCATCGAGGCCGGCAGGTTCGCCCACAGCTGGAAGCCGTGCATCCTCCCCCGCGGATCGCCCTTCGGCATTTCCTGGTGGAGGATCCCGCTTCCCGCGGTCATCCACTGCACGTCGCCGTCTTTCAGCTTTCCCGTGTTCCCGAGACTGTCGCCGTGGTCGACTGTGCCCGCCAACACGTAGGTGATCGTCTCGATGCCGCGGTGCGGATGCCACGGGAACCCGGCCAGGTAGTCGCTCGGGTTCTCGTTCCGGAAATCGTCCAGAAGGAGAAACGGATCGAAATCACCGGTATTCCCGAAGCCGAAGGCCCGGTGGAGCTTCACACCGGCACCTTCCATGGTAGGCGTGGCCTCCGTGATTTTTCTGACCGGTCGTATGGACACGACTCCTCCTCCTGCCGCAGGTTACCGGGTCCGCGCCCGCTCGGACTCTCCAGTCTCGCCAGCAAGCGGCGTTGGGGGAAGGACGAGGGTCGTCCTCGACCGAACGGAGCGGCCTTCGAACGAGACCGGCGACTCATGAAGAACCGACTACGAGGAAGAAGGGCATGAACCAGAAGGCATCAGACGTATTCGACGCTTTCCGCGAGCAGGGTGTGCTCACCGCCATGATCGGCGATGACACGGATCTCACCGACATCGCTTCGGTCGAAACATGCGGACCCGGTGATCTCGTGTTCGTGGACAGGGCCACATCCGTGCCGCTGGTTCTGAGCAACCGGCCTGCCGCCGTGGTGACCAGTGAGAACCTGCAGCACGCATTCGATGGTCACGACCGGGTGACCGTGCTGGTGGCTCCCAACGTCAAGCTCGCCCAGGCCCTGCTGCGACAAGAGTACGCCGATCGGGATCTCCGTAATACGGAATGGCCGGATATCCATCCATCTGCCGTCATTCACGAGAGCGCCAGCCTGGGCGAGGGCACGGTAGTCGGTCCGGCGGTAGTCGTAGGTGCCGATGTCAGGATTGGAAAAGGATGCGCGATCATGGCAGGCACGGTGATCGAAAGGGGCGCCGTCCTCGGGAACGACGTCGTGATCCACCCCAACGTGACCGTCGGCTACGAGTGCGAGATAGGTGACGATGCCATACTGCATTCCGGCAGCGTCATCGGTAGCGAGGGGTATAGTTTCGCGCAGGACGCAAATGGACGGAGCCACCGGCTACCGCAGACGGGTAAGGTGGTGGTCGAGGAGCGAGTGCGGGTCGGTGCGAACAACTGCATCGATCGTGCGGCGTTCGGCGAGACCCGAATCGGCGCGGGCACTAAGATGGACAATCTCTGCCACGTGGCCCACAACGTGACCCTCGGTCGGGACTGCCTGCTGACCGCCGGCTTCATCATCGCCGGCTCCGTGGACATCGGGGACCGGCTGCTCGCTACCGGCACCTCGTGGGTCAGCGACCATCTGAGCCTGTGTGACGATGTGGCCCTGGTGCACCGGGCGGGGGTGACCCGTGACATAGTCCATCCGGGTGCCTACGCCGGCACGCCGGCGGTTCCGCTTTCCGACCACATGAAGACCGTCGCCCTGACGAGGAAGCTGGGGGACACGCGGTCCCGGCTGATCGCGTTGGAGAAGGAAGTGGAGGAATTGCGGAAACAGGTCGGCAACGGCCCGTCAGGTCGAGACTGACTGGCCCAGGAGGTGCAGACCGTGAGCTCGGGTTTCCCCAACGTGTACGAGGATGACGAGCGGGCTGGATCCTATGCCGAGCTCGAATTTCCCGGCACGTACTGGCTGGCGTACCGAGACATCCCCGCGTTGCTCGACGCACATGTCCGGGGCACGAGGGCTCTGGACTTCGGCTGCGGGACCGGACGCTCGACGCGTTTCCTGCGCGACCTCGGCTTCGAGGTGGTGGGAGTGGACGTTGCCGAGAGCATGCTCGCGCGAGCGCGCGAGAAGGACCCGGACGGCGACTACCGACTCGTTCCGGACGACGAGCTGCCCGGTCTCGAGCCCTGCTCCTTCGACCTCATCCTCTCGGCGTTCACGTTCGACAACATCCCCGAGATGGAGAACAAGGTGGCTCTCCTGACGGCGCTCGGGCGGCTCCTCGCGGACGACGGCCGGATGGTGAACCTCGTCTCCTCACCGGAGATCTACCTGAATGAATGGGCGTCCTTCTCCACGAAGGATTTCCAGGAGAACCGTGACGCGCGCAGCGGCGACACCGTACGCATCGTCATGCTCGACGTGGAGGACAGGCGTCCCGTGGAGGACGTCTTGTGCACCGGCGAGGCCTACTCTGCGGCGTACGAACAGGCCGGCCTGGAGACGATCGCGATTCACCGGCCTATGGGACGCGAGGAGGAGCCGTTCGACTGGGTGAGCGAGACGGAGATCTCACCCTGGGTCATCTACGTGCTGGGGCGGACTCTCGCCCGCCAGCAGTCACCACAGCCGGAGAATTCGAAATGCGGATCGTGAGCGGCAAATGGGCGGGTCGAGACCTGGTTTCGCCGGGCCCGAGCATTCGGCCTACTGCCGAAGCGGTACGCGACCGTTGGCTCGAGATCCTCGCCGATTCGTTGGAAGGTGCGCGTGTCCTGGATCTGTTTGCGGGATCGGGGGCCCTGGGCCTGGAAGCGCTCTCACGCGGTGCGGCCAGTGTGGACTTCGTCGAAAACGGGAGCGCGAGTCTCCACGCATTGAAGGCGAACGTCGCTGCCTTCCGGGTTCGTCGGCGGAGTCGGATCTTTAAACGCGACGCGATTCCGTTCGTGGAGGCCCTGCCGGAAGGCGCTTACGACATCACGTTCGCGGATCCTCCGTACGGATCGCGGAAGCTGGATAGAGTAGTAGGGCATTGGCGTGAGGTGCCGTTCAGCACGATCCTCAGCGTCGAGCACCAGCGGCAGCATCGCCTGGAGGGGAAGGCAAAGCGCTACGACCTACCAGGCGAGACGCGGATCACGGTATTCGTGTCCCCGCAACGGAGGTCCGGTTCGTGATGCTGGGGATTTTCCCGACCTGTCAGGGCAGGGGCTCGGTCCCGGTGTCCTGGCTCGCGGCGGACGACCCCTCCACGGCTTCCGGATCCCACACCGCCTCACCCGGCGGGGCCAGCGCGTAGATCACGCCCACGGCCGGGCCCTCCGTCTGCAGCACCTTGAGCGCCCGCTCGGGATGCAGGTCCACGAAGGCCTCCAGGGTACGGGCGGCCTTGTTCTCGCTGAGGATCAGGGCCACGTACCGGACGCCGTACCGGACGATAGCGGAATCAAGGCCGGCTGCGAGCACTTCCGGTGCGCGGTCGTAATGTTGGTAATCATCGGCCAGGAATTGCCACGAAGGAACGGCGAGCCGGCCGGTCTCCCAGTGCACGAATGGGTCCAGCGCCGAGGCGATAACCTCGTCCGGACCGGTGTTCGAGCGGATCCAATCGTTGAGCGGAGCATAGGCCCGGGCTGGGACCGTCTGCGGTGAAGTCCACGACTTGACTGCGTGGCCGCGTCCGTGATACACGAGCGCGTTGACCACGAATATCGCGGCAACGATGGCCGCCACGGGCGCCCCCCACCGCGGAAGGTCTGCCCGGATCTTCGGCACCGCTTCCCACAGTCCTTCGAAAGCGAGGAGAGTCAACAGCGGCACGATCGCGTAGTAGAAGCGGTAGGGCCCGTACGGCCAGACGAATACGAGCCCCAGATAGATCAGGGGAAACAGGACGAGTGCAGGATTGCGCCTCCATACGCTAAGTGCGCCGTAGACAGTGGCCCCCCCGACGGCTAGCAGGACGACGGCGAGCGCCGGGCCCGGCGCCCGCGGCACCCACACGAATTGAAGCGTTTCGACGAACGGTCCCCAGTTGGCCGTGATGACTTCGCGCAGGCGACCGATGACTCCTCCCTCGAAGCTCTGGCCGAGCCACGCTCCGTAGGACCCGTACTGACCCGCGATCGGTCCCGGCACTTCGGCGGCATGCACACGGGTCCACGCGAGCCAACCGGCCGCCGGGACGCCGACGACCGCCACAACAACTCCGGCGCTCAGCCAGCGACGCCGAAGCAGGAGGGGAAGCAGGAGGCTCGCGATCAGTGTGAGACCGATGGAGCGCGTCAGGAACGCCGCCGCGGCTACGAGTCCGACTCCTACGGCCCAGCCAGGCTCACCTCCCGGCCACCGCCAGCCGATCTCCGGTTCGGGAACCGCGTCCCGTCGACCAGGGTCGCGCGACGCCACAAGCAGAGCTCCGACGCACATCAGAAGGAACAGCGGTTCCGACAACAAGACCGTGGCCACGGACATGGAGGGAATCGTGAGAAAAGCGTAGAGCGTGACCAGACCGATTGCCACTGTTCGCCGCCTGCTGCCACGGGTGAACAGGAGGAACGTGCCTCCCGCGGCCAGCCCCCAGAACAGAGCGTTCAGCGCCTTGAGCACACCCAGGTTTTCGGGATACAGGCCGAACGCCTTCCACGTAGCGGCGAGCACGGCCGGATACGCCGGCGGGTATTTAACACCCGGGACGGCGCCAGGGAGATTGGAGTAGACGTAGCCTTCGCCGCTGGCCAGTGAGCGCGCCAGAGCCAGGTAGGTTCCGTCATCGTAGTAGATGCCCGCCCCGACCGGCTCCTGCGATCGGATTGTTACCAGCAGGACCGTTACCACGACAACGGTCGCGATAAGGGCGGTCAGGGTGCGCGTGGGAATGCCGGCACGTGGCTCGGGCGGTAGGGCCGGTTCTGTCTCTCGGTTCATGCGGAGAAGGTGGCTCGGGGCACGCCGGTCGGAAAGCCCCGCATCAGCGGTCGCGCTCCGGTGCGCTCGCCAGCACCGCCAGGAAGTCCTCCACCATCGCGAAAGTCAGCCCCCAGATCACGTCGCCTTCGTAATCGATCGCGGGAAACTCGCGGACGGAAGGCGTTTCGCGCACGAGGGTGGATCGGTACTCGGGATCGGACAGGGCCGATACCGGGATCCACACGTGGCCCGTGAGCTCGTGATTGAGATGCACGTCCTGATAGGATGCCATCCAGGCGACGAACGGCGTCACGCAGATCGACGGCAGATGTCTGCTCCGCGGGTGAATCTCACCGAGACGCCCCAGGTGGTCCTCGCGCTCGAGGCGGAGGTCGGTTTCCTCCAGGGTCTCACGGCGCGCAGTTTCGAGAAGATCCGCGTCTTCGGGGTCGTGACGTCCGCCCGGCAGTGCGACGTGTCCGGACCAGGGATCGCCCGGCACCCGGGCCCGCCGAACGAACAGCACCTCGGGGTCGGTTCCGCCGGTCTCCGGGGAGCGGAGGATCAATGTGACGGCCGCCCGGATCTCACACTCTGTCTCGGGAATGCGGTCCGCCGGTCTGTCCGCGAGGGCCGATCGAAGGCGCTCCGCCCACTCGCGCATCACCGGCCGTACTCCCGGCCGCCCTCGGCGGCCTCGAGCAACGACAGATAGCTGGCGTGTCGGTGCTCGCAGACGCTGCCGTCGACCACCGCATCCCGGACCGCGCAGCCCGGTTCCGCCCGATGTCGGCAATTGGCGAACCGGCAAAGGTCGACGAGCGGTCGGAACTCGCGGAACGCGTGCGCTAGGTCGGCGGGGTCAACGCCGGCCGGCTCGAAGTACTGGATGCCCGGCGTGTCGGCGAGGTATCCACCATCGGGGAGGGGGATGAGCAGCCCCGCCGACGTCGTGTGCTTCCCGCGGCCCGAGCGATCTCCCACGGCGCCCACTCGGAGGTCCAGGTCCGGTAGGATCGCGTTCAGGATGCTCGTCTTTCCCACTCCCGACGGGCCCGTGAACACAGTGATGCGCCCGGCCAGCAACTCCTGCAGCACGTCCAGCCCCGCACGGGTCTTCGCGCACATGGGGAGCACCGGGTACCCGAGCGCGGCGTATGCTGCGATCTCGGGCGGTACTTTCTCGTTCTGGGTCAGATCGGTCTTGTTCACGACGATCAGCGAGGCCAAGTCGTGGAGCTCCGCCACGGCAAGCAGGCGATCGAGAAGGTGGATGTCCGGCTCCGGACGGGCTACGGAGAAAACCGCCGCTATCTGGTCGACGTTCGCGGCCAGCACCTGCTCACGTCGCTTGGCCAGCGAGTGACGCGAGAGCCGGCTCTCGCGTGGCAGGATTTCCGTGATGCGGCAACTCTCGTCCTCGAGCCGCTCGAGTGTGACGAGGTCGCCGATGGCCACTCGCTCACCCGCGTCCCGCTTCGCCTTCCCACGGAGCGAGCAGTCGAAAGTCCCTTCTGACGTGTGTATTCGATACACTCCCGCCGTGAACTGTAAAACGCGGCCGGTGAGCTGATCAGGCACAGGGGAACGTCACGAGTCGGAGGTCTCCGGTCGTACCAACTCCTGGAGGCAGTCCCACGCCAGCAACGCGCACTTCACTCGCACCGGGAACTTCGATACGCCGGCCAGGGCCCGCAGGTCGCCAAGTCCGGTATCGGCGGCGGCGTCCGTGTCGCCGTGCAGCATTCGGGTGAACGTGTCCATGACGTCGAGGGCATCCCGCACCGTTCGGCCCTTCAGCAATCCGCTCATCATGGACGCGGAGGCCTGGCTGATAGAGCATCCCTTCCCCTCGAAATGAACCTCGGTGATCCGATCCCCCTCGAGCTTGAGCATCAGGTCGATCACGTCGCCGCACAACGGATTGTTCAGGGTGAGCGTGTGTGTGGCGTCTTCGAGCGGTCCCTTGTTCCGGGGACGCCGGTAATGATCGAGAATGACCTGCTGGTAGAGATCCTGGAGAGAGCTCAGCTCGAGGCCTTCCCCTCCGTAGTCGCTCATAGCCATCCGTTCAAGTCACTCCGAACAGGTGTGCCGCGAGGCCCAGCGCCTGGACCAGAACGTCGATCTCCGAATGCGTGTTGTAAAGGTAGATGCTGGCGCGTGCCGTCGCATCCACACCCAGGTGTTCCATCAGGGGCTGATTGCAGTGATGGCCCGCTCGGATTGCCACGCCCTTCTGGTCGAGGATCGTCGCCAGGTCGTGCGCGTGGATGTCGGCGTAACAGAACGAGATCACACCCACGCGGTTCTGCTTCGGCCCGTAGATCTCCAGTCTGTCGATCTCTCCGAGCCGCTCCATCGCGTAGGTCGTGAGTTCCGACTCCCAGGCGTGGATCGCGTCGAGGCCGATGCGACGAAGATACCGGATGGCCTCTGCGAGGCCGATGGCTCCCGCCACATGCGGCGTGCCGGCTTCGAACTTGTGTGGCACCGGCGCCGGGGTGAAACCGTCGAGCCGGACTTCCGAGATCATCTCCCCGCCGCCCTGCCAGGGCGGCATCGAATCGAGGAGCTCGCGGCGTCCCCACAACGCTCCGATTCCGGTGGGCGCGAGCATCTTGTGACCGCTGAAGGCGTAGAAATCGCATCCGAGCGTCCCGACGTCGATCTGCATATGGGGGGCCGCCTGTGCACCATCGATCAGGCACACCGCGCCCGCGTCGTGCGCTTTCGTCGCGATCTCCGCCACCGGGTTCACGACACCCAGCGTGTTGGAGACGTGGGTCACGCCCACGAGGCGGGTGCGATCCGTGAGCAGGCGATCATAGTCCTCCATGACCAGCGATCCATCCGTCGCGACGTCCACGTACCTCACCATCGCACCGACCCGCTCCGCCAGGATCTGCCACGGGACGAGGTTCGAGTGGTGCTCCATCTTCGTGAGGAGAATCTCGTCGCCAGAGCCGACGTGCACGGCGCCCCAGGTCGAGGCCACGAGGTTGATGGCCTCCGTCGTGCCCCGCACGAAAATGATTTCGGATGACGAAGCTGCCCCCATATGATCAGCCACGACTTCGCGCGCACCTTCGTACGCCTCGGTGGCCCGGATGCTCAGCTCGTGCGCTCCGCGGTGCACGTTGGCGTGGATCTCACTGTAATAGGCATCCACGGCCTGTATGACCGAGTACGGCTTCTGGGAACTGGCCGCGTTGTCCAGGTAAACGAGCGGGACGCCGTGCACGAGGCGCGCGAGAATCGGGAAGTCGGCCCGGATCCGCTCGATGTCGTAGGCAGAGTGCGATGCTGCGACCGAGGTGGAATCAGGTGTTTCCATTGGTGCGTCCCTGGCGCGGTTTTCGGTCGGGTACGTCGGGCGCGCCAGCCGGGTCGTCAACCAACCCGGATCTGGATCGCCTCGCCCTCCACCCTGGCCTCGTACGTTCGCACCGGCTTGACCGCGGGAAGGGCCCGCGGCGCTCCGGTCTCCAGGTCGAAGCGAGCGCCGTGGAGGTTGCAGACGACCTGCCCTCCCACGAGCTCGCCAGACGAGAGGGGAAACTCTTCATGCGTGCACTCGTCGTGCAAGGCGAACACCCGGTCGCCGACGTGAGCCAGGACGATCTTCTCGCCGTCCAGCTCTACCTGCAGCATGGTGCCCCTGGGCACGTCATCCAGCCTGGCGACCGTGCGAAAATCGCTCATCAGGCCTGGATCTTCGCTTCGATGGACTCACGAATGCGGGACCGCACACCCTCGCCGGGAACGCGAGCGAGGACTTCATCAAAGAAGCCGAACACCAGGAGGTGCTCGGCCTGCTCCCTGTCCAGCCCGCGGCTCATCAGGTAGAACAGCATCGTGTCGTCCACCTGGCCGACCGTCGCGCCGTGAGAGCAACGCACGTCGTCAGCACGAATCTCGAGGCTCGGAAGCGTGACCGCGCTCGCATCCGGGCTGAGGAGCAGGTTGCGGTTGGTCTGGTATGCGTCCGTCAGCTGCGCACCCTCGGCGACCTTGATCAGGCCACGGAACACGCTCTTCGATTTCGCGGTCAGGGCTCCCTTGTACAGGAGGTCGCTGTACGCGCTCGGAGCCTCGTGATGTTGCAGCGTGTGGTGGTCGAAGTGCTGGTCCCGGTCTCCGAACCACAGGGCGAGCATCTCGCTGCGGGCTCCCTGGCCCTCGAGGTGGCTGGTGACGTCGGCCCGAGAAAGGTCGGCGCCAAGCGTGACGTTGAAGCTGTTCAGAGTGGAGTCCTTGCCCGTGTTCGAGTGCTGCATGCTGAAGTGCATCACGCCACGGCCGTAATGCTGTACCGCCAGGTAGCTGACCGACGCGCCGTCCGCCCCGAAGATTTCGACGCCGTTGAGGCTGAGCGATTCCTTCTCCAGGTCCGGTGACACGTACTCGTCGATGCAGGTGACACGGGCGCCGGCCTCGGCGACGATGAGCGAGTGCGTCGAGACGACGCTGCCCTCCTCGTCCAGGTAGCGAAAGGCGTGCAAGGGGTGCTCGACGTCCACGCCCTCGGGGACGTACAGGAAGTACCCGCCGGACAGCAGCGCCGCGTGGAGACCCCACAGCTTGCGCTCCATCGGTGCCACATCGCTCATGAAGAGAAAACGCTCCAGGAGCTCCGGCCGCTCGTCGGCAACTTCCACGAGGGGCGCGTAGATCACTCCCCGATCCTCCAGGGCCGGGTCGAGTCGCAGGTGCTCCAGGCAGCCGTTGTGGCGAACCATCACGCCGGCGCGTTCGCGATCGATCTCCATCGCCTCGCGCACCGGAGCCGGCAGTCTCTCGACCGGCACGCGTTCACCCTCGCACGTCACGGGGGTGTATGCTTCCGGATCGAGGCTCGAGAGGTCCGTGTACCTCCACTCCTCGCTCTTCCGAGTAGGCATCGGGGTCTCGACATATGTCTTCCACCCCACACCGCGCAGCCGGGTGAGCATGGAAGGTTCGTGAACCCCCCGGACGTATGTGGCGAGCCCGCGGGCGATCGATTCCGTTGCCACCGGCCTGTCCGTGTCCGTCCTCGTATCGCTGGTCATCGTTCCTTCGGCCAACGTGAATCTCCTTGCTACGGAAGCCGCTGCGCCACGCGCCCGACTTCCGGGATCTACGGATTCTATTCGGATCGACAGCGACGGCTCAGCCGACGCTTCCCTCCATTTCGAGCTCGATGAGTCGGTTCAGCTCGATCGCGTACTCGAGCGGAAGCTCTTTCGCGATCGGCTCGATGAAGCCGCGCACGACCATGGTCATCGCTTCCTCCTTCGAGAGTCCGCGA
>CAXMRU010000050.1:0-39651 GCA_964195715.1 Akkermansiaceae bacterium
GGTCCGCCGGCGAAGAAACGCTTCTGAGGGTGAACGATGGCGTCCGACGTCACGTTGCCTTCGAACACGTTGCCCTCGTACGGCAGGATCGTCCCCGTCCGCAGGTGCCAGCCCAACACGATCTCCTCGGATGCCTTCCGGAATATGGCCCCGTCGATCGTTCCCCGCGTGTACTGGTAGTCCGAGAACGTGAGGTCTCCCGCCTGCTCGAGCTCGACCGCGAGGTACCAGCCCCGCGTAGCCGCGAACGGATTGTCCGTACGGTCGTAAGTCCACAGAGCGGTGATCGGAGACAGCCAGTTGGCCTCGGTCAGGACCTCGATGTCTTCGGGATCGCACACTCCGAAGTTGACGCAGAAGTAGATGTCAGCCGATTCCTCGGCGAATGACGTGAGCGCCGGCTGGTATCCCAGCGTGAGCTGCATGGAGCGCTGCAGCCGGCGGCTGAACGCGACCTGACCACCGACGGCATTCCGCACGTAGAGATCTGGAACCGTCTCCCGCTCACCGAATACGCTCGCGCGCAGGTTATTGCGCCCGTCCGGGAACACGGGCTGCTCGAAACCCACCTCCAGCAGGTAGTTGAGCTCCTGGTACACCTCGCTCGTGCTCACGTCCGAGCATGGGAACTGACCCTGAAGCTGTTTGGCGAGCACGTTCGACACGCGACCCGTGAATCGGAGAATACGGGCGTCGCCGAGGAAGTTGCGGTAGACCAGGCTCGCCTGAGCCTGAACGCACTCGTCCGTCTGGAGCCCGAGCCCCGTCTGCAGCGACCGCTTCGGCGCCGGCGCGACTTCCACCCGGAGGTCGATCAGGGTATCCGTATCCGACCGGCGCTCGGATGCGATGTTGGCCCAGCGAAGAGCCTCGAGGTTGTACAGGCTTCGCTGACTCTCTACGATCCGATCCTCGCGAAACCAGTCGCCGCTCCGGAAACGCAGCAATTCCACCACGACATCATCGCCCACCTCGCCGGAGCCCACGACACGCACGTCTCCCACACGCACACGCGGACCCGGCTCCACCCGCAGAGTGACGTCCGCCTCGGCCGTCTCGCTCGGAATGAAGTACTCGCGCAGGACCTGGGCGTGCACGTAGCCCTCCTTTCGGAGCCGCTCCGCCAGTCGCCGCTCCCCCTCGCTCAGCGCGACCAGGTCCAGGGGATCGCCCACCGCAAGCCGCAGGTCCTTGCGGATCTGCGCCGAGTCGAGAAGCGTCTCGCCCCCGACGACCGAGAGGGCCCTGATTCGCGTCGGCTCTCCTTCCTGCACGTCGAACTGGATCCTGACCTTGGCACCCTCCCGCACCACTGTCGTGTCGACCATCGCCACGCGGTAACCGCGCTGCCTGTAATGCAGCTTCAGCCGCAGCAGATCGAGCGGGAGCTCACTGTCATCGAGGTACTCCCGGATGTGAGCCACACCCCAGTCGGTCAGCGGGCACAGGGGCAGTGGAAAAATGAACAGGAACGTCCGACAACGAGTCGCCTGCGTCAGGATGGCGCTCTGGAGATCACCATCGGAGAACGCCTCGTTGCCAGCGAAGGTGATCTCGACAACCTCGGGGTCGGCAAACGTCTGGCCGACGGCGCGACTCGAGCCCACCGCCACAAGGGCGAAGACCAGGGCGATCACGCGCCACGTCGGCCGGAACGGGCTCACGAGCCGCTGAATCTCCTTTTGATTGACCCGGGTCCTGCCACGCGTGAGAGAACTGGCGTCACGTCCGCACGCTCTCCTTCGACTCGCCTCCGAGATGCCTCATGAGCCACAGACCAACCACCATCAGCCCGATGCTGATGACCTGAGCCAGCGAAAGCGCGCCGAAGAACCGGTCGTCCTTGGCACGAAAGAACTCGATCACGAAACGCTCGACTCCGGCCAGCACGAGCCACAGGGAGAACAGCCAGCCGGCCGGCCGGTCCTTGAATCGGAGCTGCCACAGGATGAAGAAGATCAGTAGCGAAATCCCCGTCTCGAACAGCTGTGTCGGATACACGGACAGTACCTGACCGTCCGGAATGTCCGCGGGGATGTCCACCCCGAACCCGCGTCTCAGATTGCCGGCCGTAGATGGAGGCGCCCCGTTGGGAAACGCCACCCCGACCCAGCTGTCGGTGGGACGGCCGTAGTCGTCTCCGACCAGGAAACACCCGATTCGTCCGAGGCCGTAAGCAAGCGCGAGCGCCGGAGCCGAGATGTCGGCCAACTCCGCCACCGGCTGACCGCGACGCCGCACCGCCCAGATCGCACCGAGCAAGCCACCGATGAACCCCCCGTACCAGACGAGACCGGACCGGCTGGTGAGCATTCCGATCGGATCTCGTACAGTGAGAGGCCAGTTGAGAAGCATGTAGTAGAGCTTGGCGCCCAGGATGCCCCCGATCAGGGCACCGAGCAGGATGTCGCCCGCCAGGTTCTCGTCCTTGCCGCATCTCCTCAGCTCGACCCGGATTACCTGGTAGCCGGCAAGGAACGCGATCGCCATCATGACGCCGAAGGACGTGATCGTGAAGTGGCCCAGCACCGGAAGGTCGAGCGAGATCAGCTCCGGATACATGGTTTCCCTCTGGTACGTGTGTGCAGGGGTGCCGGCGTACCCCGGGACTCACCGACATCTCGTCTGCGAGTCTCTCTCAACGGGCTTCCGACCGATCCGGCGTCGAACTGAAAAGACCAGGGAACGGCAGACGCGGATCCGCGTTCAGGTCGAGTCCGTCTACCTCGCCGCCGGCCATTCTGTGCTCGGCGAGCCGTGCCACCATCGCGGCATTGTCCGTGGACAGGCGTGGTGAAGGTGCGAACAGCCGCCCGTCCGGCTCGAGACACGCGACCAGACGCTCACGGAGAGGTCCGTTGCGAGCGACACCTCCGCCGAGCAGAACCCTCCGGCATCCCGTGTGCTCCACCGCCCGCATCGTCTTGGCCGTGAGGACCTCGATCACCGCTTCCTGAAACTCCGCCGCCACATGCGGGCGCGCCGTAGCGATGTCCTTCTCGTCTCCCTTCTCGATCGCCGCCATCAGGTGCGAGGCAGCCGTTTTCAGACCGCTGAACGAGAAATCGAACCACGCAGGATCACCAGGTGCATCCCGTCCCGACAGCATTGGCCGTGGGAGCGAATACGTTCCCGCGACGCCCTTTCGCGCCAACCTCTCGATCTCGGGACCGCCGGGAAACCCCAGACCGATACGGCGCGCCACCTTGTCGAAGGCCTCGCCGGCGGCGTCGTCCCTGGTGCTGCCCAGCAGCTCGTACCGACCCCACGCGGGCGCATGCAGCAAGAGGGTGTGTCCTCCCGAAATCAGCAAGGCGACGAATGGCGGTGTCGCATCGTGAGATTCCAGTGAGTTCGCGAACAGGTGGGCTTCCATATGGTGCACACCGATGACCGGAAGGCCGAGGGCGTACCCGAAGCCCTTGGCCCAGTTCAGCCCCACGAGAAGGGCTCCCACGAGGCCCGGGCCCGCCGTGACCCCGACCCCGGTCAGCTCCGCGGGTCGGATGCACGCCTCATCCAGTGCCTGCGCGACCACTTCGTCAATGTGAACGAGATGTTGCCGGGCCGCGATCTCGGGCACCACTCCGCCGAAGATGGCGTGCGCGTCCTGTGAGAGGATTACGTGGCCCAGGACCCTTCTGTCCGACACGACAGCCGCGGACGTTTCGTCGCACGACGACTCGATGCCGAGGACGGGGCCGCCTCGGAACCGCACCGGTCAGGGGCCTTCCGGTCGGACCGTAACCTCTTCCGGACGGGCCGCCGTGGACACAAAGCCACCCGTCGCCATGTCTAACTCGACAGGTGTCAGCTGAGGACCGGATGGGACGGTCTCGACCCGCACGATCGCCCAGGAAATGGAGTCGATTTGTCTTTGTACCGCCGTCGATGCGCCGCGCACCACTACGTCGACCGAGTCGGGCTGGATCAGCACCCGGTCGGCCGCGGCGCCGGTGACCCTGACAGGAAGGCGGATCTCTCGGACGACGAGCGAGTCCACGGGTACGGTCACCAGCACGGACGGAGGATCCAGGGCGATGCTGCGCGCACCGACCGGGATCTCCAGCGGTACGTCCCGCATGACCGCGTGCCTGAGATCTTCCAGGGACACGCGACGCGTCACCACCTGGCGGATGGCCTCCACGTCAGAAACTCCGCCGCGGACCGTGACGCTGTCCGGTTCCACCAGCAGGGGCCGCATGACGGTGAATCCCATCGCCGGAACCGTCACCAGGTCCGGTACTACCGGTACCCGACGTTCGATAAGCTGCTCGAATCTGAGCTCGATGGAAGTGGGGACGACGAGGGTAGCGCGCACCCCGAGAGCCCGGTCGTACACCGCCTGATCGGGGTCCAGGGCCACTCGCATGACGGAACCAGTCACCTCCCGGATCCCGATGCGCACTTCGGGATCGCCCGTGATCAGAGCAAGGAGGTCGCGATTTCGCCCCTGGAACGTCGTGTTCACTTCGTCAGGGGCATCGACCAGGACCCACGCGGAATCCTGTACTTCGATGATGAGGCGGGTCACGATGTCCTGCGACTGACGCTCTCCCGCCGTCAGGTCGAGCCACAGCAGGAAGGCGATGAAAACCGCCGCCAGCTTGTACGGCCAGTTGTCCCGGAGGAAGGACTCCACGTTCACCGCCTGGTTGCCTCTGTCACCGGTCGGGACCGTCGCGCTCGAACCAGCGGCGCGTCGGATCCACACGCTCCACGTCTCCCGCAACTCTCACTTCGACGACGCCACCCTCACGCAGGCTATAGCCTGGGGGCGGGTATTGACCGACGATCCGGCCGGGCGCCTCCAGCGCTTGTGGGTCATACGTGATCGCACCCAGCTCGAGACCCACGGTCGACAGTTCGCCCTCCGCATCGTCGACGTGCCGGCCGACGAGGTAGGGCACCTGCACTACCGGCCGCCCCTCGCTGACCACGAGCATCACCTCGGCGGGGACTGCGAGCTCGGTCCCCGCTTCGGGGCGTGTCTCGATCGCCCGGCCCTGCTCGAGCGTATGCGTCGCTCGGTCGATCGCCACATCGTAGCCGAGACGCTCCAGCACGATGACCGCCTGGCGCTCGGACAGGCCTGCCACATCCGGCAGCACGTGCAGTTCCGGGCCGCGGCTCAGCGAGACGAATACGGGGGCTCCCGGCCTGGAGTACTGTCCGGGCAGCGGGTCCTGGGCCAGAACGGCGCCCTCCGGGGCGAGGTAGTGCGTCACGCCGGAGCGTACCGTGTACTCGAGTCCGATCCGCTCGAGCCGCCCCTGCGCATCTTCTTCCGTCAGACCCACGAGCTCCGGAACCTTGACCAGCGATGGATCGTCGGCCGCGCGGCCTTCGGGGAACACCCACTGGGCGGCAGCCAGGTACCCGCCGCCGAAGAAGGCGGCGACCACGGCAGCCAGGATCAGCCACCTACTCCATCCTCGTCCGCGCCCGGCGTGTTCCGGCTCGGGCAGTGGCGGTGGCTCCCTGGAGAACAGCTCGGACAGAGTCGGCGTCCGGGGCGCTGTCGCGGCCGGCGGCGTTCCCGTGGCTGCTTCCTGTGTCTCGCCAGCACCGCCGGGCGCCGGTGTGCGTTCCTCCGGCGGCTTAGGCGAAGCTCGATCGCCGCGCTTGCCCCCTCCTCCGCCACCCAACCCACGGCGCCGCCTGTAGCTCATCCTGTAATTCCCCTTTCGCTCGGGCCGGCGTTTCGCCGCAACCGGCTCGCGAACGCTCCGTCCGTATTCCACTGCCACGGCAAGACCCGAAGGTCGCCGCGCTCATCGACCGAACCCTCCCGCGTCCAATCAGGATCGGGAGCCTCGCGCCTGAACCCTTCGTGTCCGGCCAGGAAGCGATCCACCTGCTCCTCGTTCTCTTCCGGCTCGAGAGAGCATGTCGCGTACACGAGCAGGCCTCCCGGCTCGACGAGTAACGCCAGGGCGTCGAGCAACTCCCGTTGCAGCGTCACGAGCGACCTCAGCTTCTCGGGGCTGAGCCGCCAGCGCGCGTCGGGCCTGCGCCGGAGCACCCCCGTACCGGTGCACGGCGCGTCGAGCAGCACCGTGCGTGCCCCATCGATCGCCGGGGCACGACCGTCCATCACGACCAGGCTCACATCCAGGCCGAGACGCGACAGCGGATCCCGCAGTCGTCCGATACGGCGACCGCTCACGTCGGCGGCCACGAACGGCCGTGCGCCTGGCACTCGCCACGCGAGCCCTAGCGTCTTCCCGCCTGGGGCCGCGCACGCATCGACGACCGGACCGTCGAAGCGATTACCCACGTAGTCTACCACTGCGGCGGCTGCGGGATCCTGCACGACTGACGGGAGACTCCGGATCGCCGCTCCGGGTTCTCCTTTCTCGAGACGAAACATGGCTCTCCAGCCCGTCTCACGGACTAGATGAACCCCCGGTACCGGCCTCGAGTCCTGACTCGAATCCACGCCCTCGGCGAGCACTCGCACGGTCACGGGCGGCGCCCGGTTATCATTCTCGATCAGTCGACGAACCGAGGCAAGCGGCCAGCGTGCCAGCCAGCGGCGCACGAGCCATTCGGGATGCGATCCCCAGGTGGTAAGATGCGCCTCGGGATCGAGATGGGGATCGGGAAAGACTCGTTCCCCCTGCCCTTCACGAACGGCCCGCCGCAGGACCGCATTCGCCAGTCCCGCCGCCTTCGGTCCTGCCGTGATCTTGACTCCTTCCACCGTCTGATCGACCGCCGCGTGGTCGGACACGCGGGTCTCCCGTATCTGGTACAGACCGAGACGGAGCCAGTGAAGCAGTCGTGAATCGAGCCGGCCGAGCGGCCGGTCGAGGAGATCCGCCAGCTCGGTGTCCAACCTGGATCTGAGTCGAATCGAGCCGTACGCCAGCTCCAGGGCGAGCCCACGGTCCACCCCGCGCAGGCGGGAAAGGCGACGAGCCGCCGCGCGGTCGGCGAACTCGCCGCGGCCCACGTCGACGAGGATGTGATAGGCGGCGAGACGCGGATCGTTGGCGTTGTCTTTCGTCCCCGTGTTCACTCCACCATGCCCGTGGACGGGCTGGAAGGCACCGCCCACTCGCGCTTGGGCATGCGTCCGGCCAACCATGCGATGCGGCCCGCCTGCACGGCCTGGCGCATCGCTTGGGCCATCAGGACGGGATGATCCGCGGCCGCCAGGGCCGTGTTCATCAGGATCCCGTCTACGCCCTGCTCCATCGTGGCACACGCATCGGAGGCGGTACCGACTCCCGCATCGACGATCACCGGAACATCCAGCCGATTCTTCAGAAGTCTGATGTTCAACGGATTGAGCAGCCCCAGCCCGCTTCCGATCGGGGACGCGAGAGGCATGACGGCCGCCGCCCCCGCGTCCTGGAGCTTCAGGGCCGTGATCAGATCGTCGTTGGTGTACGGAAGGACGGTGAAACCCTCCGCCACCAGTGTCCGGGTGGCTGCGAGCAGCGACTCCGTATCGGGAAGGAGCGTCTCCTGGTCACCGATGACTTCGAGCTTTACCCACTCGCTGAGACCCGCTTCCCTGCCCAGCCTGGCGTACCGGACCGCGTCCTCTTCCGTGTAGCAACCGGCCGTGTTCGGAAGCAGGAAGAACTCTTTCGGATCCAGGTGATGCAGGAGGCTCTCCTCCTTCGTGGCGTCCAGGTCCACCCGCCGGACCGCCACCGTGACCATTTCGGCGCCGGAGGCCCTGATAGCCGCCACCGTCTCCTGGCTGTCGCGGTATTTGCCGGTACCAACGATGAGACGGGATTCAAAGGTCCGGCCCGCGATCGTGAGAGGATCCGGATCCGGCACCGGTCGGTTCGTCGCTTCCGTATTCATGTCTGGACTCATTGCCTGTGTGTCAGGTTGCCGAAGGATCGCGGGCGGTCTGTCCGAGTAACGGGGCGAGCCGCGTTCAACCTCCGCCCACGAAGTGGACGATCTCTACCCGGTCGCCGTCGTACAGAACGACGTCCTCGATCTCGGTGCGGCGAACGATCTGCCGGTTCAGCTCCACGACGACGAGCCGGCCGTCAAGCTCGAGATCATCCAGCAATCCGGCCACGGTGCAGCCGTCTGCCACTTCCCGATCCTTCCCCTGGACTTCTATTCGAGGCATCTGTGTCGAACTCTCCTCACGAGCTCCATTGCTGCCGCTACTGGATCCGGGGCACTCCACACGGCACTGACCACGGCTACTCCCATGGCGCCGGCAGCCACTACCAGCTGCGCGTTCCTCTTGTTGATACCCCCGATTCCGACGACTGGCACCCCTGCCTCTGCGCAGGCTCCGACCAGGTCCGGACCGGCCGCCGATCGGCCGGGATGTGTCGCAGTCGCGTACACTGCACCGGCGATCGTATAGTCGGCGCCAACGGCCGCCGCCGCGAGCGCTTCGTCCGGAGTGTGCACCGAAACGCCGATCGCAACCCCGTGACCGACGAGCGATCGAGCGGCCCGCACCGGCAGGGCCCCGGATCCCAGCTGTACGGCCTGCGCACCGGCAGTCAGCGCGACGTCCACGCGACCGTTGATCACACACCATCCGCCTGTCTCTCGCGCAATCCCGCTGAGGTCGGCGGCGAGATGGTAGAAGGTGCGTCCATCGGCGTTCCGGAGGCGCAGGTGCAGCGCCAGGTCCTCACGGCACGCTTCCAGAAGAAGAGTCGCTCGCCCGCTGAAGCCTTCGGCCGCCACCACCTCGTCGGTCGCGACGACGTGCAGGAGCGGTACGCTCACTCGAACGACTGACCCTCCTCGACGCCGCGGCCCTGGATCCAGGCCTCCGCGTCCATCCGGGCCCGGCCGGCCGGCTTGACCTGCCGCACCCGGATCGCACCCGAGCCCGTCGCCACGATCAGTCCTTGCTTCGCATCCGCCACCAGGACCGTCCCCGGCGCGCCGGCTGTCTCCGTGGAGTCCAGCTCCGGACCGAACACCTGCAACGGCCGGTTCGCGAGCGTTGTCCACGCACCCGGCCATGGGTCGCAGCCGCGAATCCGACGGTCCAACTCCGCCGCCGGGAGACGCCAGTCCAGTCGCGCGCCATCACGACTCATTTTCGGAGCGTACGTGGCATGCTCGTGAACCTGCGGTTCCTCCCGCAACGTGCCCGCTTCAAGCTGCGCCAGGGCTTCCACGAGGGCCGTGGCACCGATCTCCGAGAGCATCTCGTATAGCTCGCCGGCCGTGAGGTCCGGCGCAAGCGCCACCGCGACGCGATACAGGACCGGTCCGGCATCCAGCTCTCTCACCATCCGCATGATCGTGATGCCGGAATGCTCCAGGCCCCGGATAATGGCCCAGTTGACGGGGGCCGCCCCGCGAAGCTCCGGCAGAAGCGACGCATGCACGTTGATCGAGCCGTGCGTGGGAAGCGCCAGCACCTCGTCCGTGAGGATCTCTCCAAACGCCGCCACCACGGAGAGCTCGGGATCCAGCTCTCTCAGGCGCGCGAGGAAATCATCGCCCCGGGGCTTTTCCGGCTGCAGCACCGGAATGCCCTCCTCCAGCGCGATCTCCTTGATGGGACCCGGACGCGTGGTCTGCCCGCGTCCCGCCGGGCGATCCGGCTGCGTCACGACGGCGACCACCACGTGCCCCTCCTCCTGGAGGGCTCGCAGCGATGGCACGCCGAAGTCTGGTGTGCCCCAGAAGAGGATCCTCATGTGTTGTTCCCGTGACTGTCGCAGACGACTGTCGGGTCGGCCGCCCAGTGTTCTTCAGCAGCCTACCGCGTCGATTCTTCCATCTTGGACCACTTCTTGAGCAGCATGCGTCGCTTGAGCGGACTCACCCGGTCTACGAAGAGGACCCCGTCGAGATGGTCGCACTCGTGCTGCAGGACCCGGCTCAGGAGGCCTTCCGCCTCGATTCGCACTTCGTTCCCATCCCGGTCGAGGCCTTCGACCACGACCCATTCCTTCCTCTCGACCACCTCGTCGAGACCCGGAATGCTCAGACAGCCCTCCACCTCACGCTGTCTCCCCGTCGCTTCCACGATCCGGGGGTTCACGAGGACGCCTGGCTTGATTTCCTCTTCTCGCACGTCGTACACGAACACGCGTAGCGACTCGCCGATCTGGGGCGCCGCGAGACCGATGCCATCGGCAGCGTACATCGTATCGACGAGGTCGTCCGCCAGCCCGCGGACGTCATCATCGACCTTCTCCACCTCGCGGCACATCTCCCGGAGCACCGGGTCGCCCAGATACCGAACATCACGAACGCTCATTGCCCTGCTTCTTCGTTCAGTTCTCTCCACGCGGCCTCAGCCTTCTGCCTGTCCGCCGGACACCCGCCGGCCGATCTTCGCCCGTTCGATCTCGAGCCGCGTGTCGTCCGCAGTCTTGATGGTCACGCGATCGTCCGTCAGATGAACGATCCTACCGAAGATCCCCCCCATCGTGACGACCTCGTCACCGCGGCTCAGCGACTTCACCATTTCGTCGTGAGCCTTCTGCTGCTTCCGCTGCGGGCGAATGAGCAGAAAGTAGAAGATCATGAAGATGGCTCCGAACATGAATACCGTACCGAACGGATTCGGCCCGGAGGGGCTCTGTGCCTGCAGCAACGAGAGGATCAGCACTGTTCTTCTCCTGATTGCCGCGCGAAGCGGGCTTTCCGGTGATTCAAGTGTGTTGTTTCAACCAGATAACGTAACGGTATTCGCCCGGTATCGCTCCAGCCACCCGTTCGCCCAGGCCTCGAAGGCCGACTCCAGTACCGCAGTGCGAGCTTCTGCTGCGAGATCGATCAGGAACGCCAGGTTGTGCAGCGACAGCAGCCGAAGTCCGAGCAGCTCGTCCGCCACGAAAAGGTGCCGCAGGTACGCGCGAGTGTAGTTCCGGCAGCATTCGCAGCGACAGTCCTCATCCAGGGCCCTCTGGTCGCGAGCCAGGTCCGCCCGCTTCACGTTGAGGCGGCCGTCGCGCGTGAATGCCGTGCCGTTGCGCCCGTTCCGGGTCGGAGCCACGCAGTCGAACATGTCGACGCCGCGGCGCACCGACTCCACCAGGTCCTCCGGGTAGCCCACCCCCATCAGGTAGCGGGGCAGCGACGGCGGCATGGCCGGCTCGAGAGTATCCAGCATCGCGAGTGTGACGTGCTTCGGCTCTCCCACCGACAGTCCCCCGATCCCGAGACCCGGCCAGGCTCCGACTGCCAGCGTGCGCTCCAGCGACTCCAGTCGCAGATCCGGAAACGAAGCTCCCTGCACGATCGGAAACAGGAGTCCCGGCCCGGCACCTTCGGTCACCAGTTCAGCATGCCGGGAAGCGCAGCGCTCGAGCCACAGGGTCGTACGGTCCAGCGCCTCCTGTGCCCTCGGCCGCTCGGCCTGCCCCGGCGGACACTCGTCGAGGGCCATCATGATGTCGGACCCGAGCACGGTCTGGATCTCCACCGCCCGCTCAGGCGTCAGAATGTGACTCGAACCATCGATGTGACTCTGGAACGTGACCCCCTCGTCCTCCACCTGGTTGATGCGCGCCAGCGAGAAGACCTGAAATCCCCCCGAGTCCGTGAGGATCGGTCGGTCCCAGTGCATGAACCGGTGCAGCCCCCCGACCTCCCGCATCACCTCCGGGCCCGGGCGCAGATTCAGGTGATAGGTATTCGCCAGGACGATCCGTGCCCCGATGGACTTCAGATCTTCCGGCGTGAGCGACTTCACAGTGCCCTGCGTGCCAACCGGCATGAAACAGGGAGTCAGCACCTCGCCGCGTTCCAGGGTCAGCACACCCGCGCGGGCCCGGCCGTCCGTGCCCTCTACCCGAAACCGCCCTTCGTGTCCGGTCATGTCACACCACCAGCATGGCGTCGCCATAGGAGTAGAACCGGTATCGCAAGGCAATCGCGTGGTCGTACGCCCGCAAAACGTTCTCGCGGCCCGCCAGAGCCGCGACCAGCATCAGGAGGCTGGACTTCGGAAGATGAAAATTGGTCAGCAGCCCGTCTACCGCGCGAAATCGATACGGGGGCCGGATGAAGAGATCCGTCCAACCGGCTTCGGCGCGGTAGATCCCTTCGTCCGAGACCACCGTCTCGAGGGTGCGCGCCGAAGTCGTCCCCACCGCCCACACGTGACTTCCCCCCTCCCGGACACGGTTCAGGAGGCGCGCGGACGCGTCCGGCACTTCGTAGCGTTCGGCGTGCATCAGGTGATCTGCCACCCGGTCCGCGTCCACGGGTCGAAACGTGCCCACACCCACATGCAGAGTGACCCGGACGACGCTCACACCCAGTGCCTCGACCTTCTCGAGCAGGCCGGCCGTAAAGTGAAGTCCGGCGGTGGGCGCCGCTACGCTCCCGCGCTCACGGGCGTAGACCGTCTGGTAGCGTTCACGATCGCTCGCTTCACCGGGTCGATTGATATAGGGGGGTAGCGGCACTTCTCCGTGGCTCTCTATCAGCTCCCACGGATCGCCTGCCCCTTCCAGACGTACCCGCCGGCTGCCGTCCTCGAACGAGTCCTCGATGACGACCGTGAACTGCTCGCCGATCTCTACCTCACGGCCAGGCTTCAGCTTGCCGCCCGGCCGCACGAGCGCCTGCCAGACCCGGTCACCTTCGTATTCCGGCAGGGGCCTGAGAAGCAGGACCTCGGCCCGGGCGCCCGTCGGTTTCCGGCCCAGCAGACGAGCCGGAAACACGCGTGTATCGTTAAGCACCAGGGCGTCCCCGGCGGCCAGGTAGGTCAGCAGGTCCGGGAAATGACGATCCGAGAGCGATCCCGTGGTCCGGTCGAGAACGAGAAGTCGGCTCTCGTCCCGCTGATCCGCCGGGTGGCTGGCGACCAGGTCCTCGGGAAGCGGGTAGTCGAAGTCAGCCGTACGGAGGTCGGAACCGTCTTCAGCCGTCATCCCCGAACAGCCCTGCCTGGGCGGACTCCCCTTCTGAGGGAAGAGCGTACCCGAAGCGTTGAAAGGCCCGAGGGGTGGCGACGCGGCCGCGGGCCGTCCGGTCGAGATAGCCGTTCTGGATCAGGTAAGGCTCGTACACTTCTTCGAGCGTGGAGGCATCCTCGCCGATGGCGACGGCCAGCGAGTTCAGCCCTACCGGTCCTCCACCGAAGTTCTCGATAATCGCCCGAAGGACGCGGGCATCCATTTCGTCGAGTCCGTACTCGTCGACGTTCAGCATCTCGAGCGCTCGGCGCGCCGTTTCGCCGTCTATCCGTCCGTCCGACTTCACCTGGGCGTAGTCGCGCACCCGACGAAGAAGACGGTTGGCGATCCGCGGGGTTCCGCGTGACCGGCGCGCGATCTCGGCTGCGCCCTCGGCGTCCACCGACACCGAATAGACGTCGGCGGAACGCTCGACGATCCGCAGCAGATCTTCGGGCGGATAGTAATTCAGGCGCTCGATCACTCCGAACCGGGCCCGCATCGGCGGCGTGAGAAGGCCGAATCTCGTCGTCGCCCCCACGAGGGTGAATGGCTCGATCTTCATCGACACGGTCTGGGCCCGCACTCCCTCGCTGAGCCGAATCTCGATCCGAAAGTCCTCCATCGCGGGGTACAGGTATTCCTCGACGATGGGGCGCAACCGATGGATCTCGTCGATGAACAGGATGTCGCGATGCTCGAGGTTGGTCAGGATGGCAGCCAGGTCACCCGGCTTCTCGAGCACGGGGCCCGAGGTGATCTTGATGTTGGCCCCGAGCTCATGGGCCATCAGGATGCCCAGTGTGGTCTTGCCGAGTCCGGGAGGGCCGAAGAACAGCGTGTGGTCCAGGGCCTCCTTCCGCTGCAGGGCCGCCCGGATGTACACGTCCAGGCCCTCTTTCAGCTTCTCCTGTCCGACGAACTCGTCCAGTCGCTTCGGCCGGAGCGATTTCTCCATGCCTGTCTCGCCGTCCAGCGGCTCCGGGGTGGTGACTTCGACGCGCTCGGACATGGACTCTCCTGCTACTCGTTCACAGGTGCCGCAAAGCGGCGCGGATCATCTCCTCGATCGCCACCTCACCGTCGAATTCGCGACGCGCCGCGCTGAGCGCCGACTCGCTTTCCAGCAGAGAGTAGCCGAGGGCCCGGAGAGCTTCCAGCGCCGCCGTCCCACCCTCCAGCGGCTCGTCGGCCGATCCGGCCGTCACCAGGTCCTCGAGCTTGTCGGCCAGATCCAGGGCCATGCGTTCCGCCGTTTTCCGGCCCACTCCGCTCACGAGTTGCAGGGTCTCGTAGTTGCGGCTCCGAATCGCGCTGATGATGCGACTCGAGGGAAGCGTGCCCAGCATGGTTAGGGCGAGTTGTGGCCCGACGCCGGACGCGTCCTGCAGGCGCAGGAACAGGTCGCGATCCGCGGCGCTCCCGAACCCGAACAGCTTGAGTGAGTCGGCGCGGACCACGAGGGCCGTGTGCACGTCCACCTCGCCACCCGGCACCGGGAGGGTCTCGAACACCCGAGTCGACACGATCACTTCGTAGCCCACGCCGGCGACGGTCATCACCTCGATCCGGTCACCGCTCACGGCGGTCAGCTCGCCACGGATCCGACTGATCACTGCGCCACCCTCCGCGTGGCCAGCGGACCGGTCCCGGTGATGATGTGGCACAGAGCCGCGGCGCACCCGTCCGACGCGTCCGCCGGTCGGGGCGGCTCGGCGAGGTTGAGCAGCTTCTGGACCATGAATCCCACCTGTGTTTTTGTGGCCCGGCCGGTACCCACGACAGCATTCTTGATCTCCGCCGGAGCGTACTCGACGACGGGAAGACCCATCTCGGCACCGGCCAGGAGCGCTACCCCACGTGCGTGGGCCAGGATAACGGCTGTCCGCGCGTTCTCGCGGTAGAACACGCCCTCCACGGCCAGACAGTCCGGCTGCAGCCGTTCGATCACCGCCCGGATATCACTGTAGATGTGAAGCAGGCGTACGGCCAGATCTCCTTGCCGGGGAGATCGGATGACACCGCACTCGACGAGGCGGCACACGGTCCCCCTGCCTTCGACGACCCCGTAGCCGGTGATCGTGGACCCCGGATCGATACCCAGGACGCGCACGGACCCGTCAGTCCGCTGGGGGCGCGGCGACATCACGCGTCGAGAGTCGCGAACGCTTCGTCGTCCACCTCGAAGTTCGAGTAGAGCTTCAGTACGTCGTCCTGCTCCTCGAGCGCCGTGACCAGCTTGATGAGCCTCACCGCTTCCCGCCCCTTGACCTCCACCGTCGTGGTAGGAATCATCGCCAGCTCCGCCTCGTCGAAGTCGACTCCCTGCTCCCGAAGTGCGTCCTGAACCGCGTGGAAATCAGCCACGGACGTGGTGAGAAAGTGTACCCCGTCCTCTGTCCGCACGTCCTCGGCGCCCGCCGCGAGGGCCAGCTCCAGGGCCAATTCCTCGTCGTACCGCCCGGCGTCAAGGTAGACCTGGCCCTTGCGCTCGAACATCCACACCACCGAACCGCTCTGACCGAGGTTGCCGCCCATCTTGTTCATGATGTGCCGGATCTCGGCCACCGTGCGGTTGTTGTTGTCGGTGACGCACTCGAGATACATGGCCACGCCGCCGGGCCCGTACCCCTCGAACGTGACCTCCTCGAAGGTCACCCCGGGAAGGGCGCCCGTCCCGCGTTGTACCGCGCGCTCTATGTTCGCCGCCGGCATGTTCTCGGCTTTCGCGTTCGCGATCGCCGTGCGCAGCCTGGGATTGAAGTTCGGGTCGCCGCCGCCCTGCCGGGCCGCCACGGCGATCTCACGACCGAGCTTCGAGAACCGTTTTCCACGGGTCTGATCGTTGACCGCCTTCTGGCGCTTGATCTGTGCCCATTTGCTGTGTCCGGACAACTTAGCGGTGCTCCTGTTCCTTCCGGGCCTCCGCCTCGGCGATGATCTTCCGTTTCACGTCGGGCGGGGCTGCCTCGTATCCGGCCGGGTCCCGCCTGTGGGCCGCCTTGCCCTGAGTTAGCGACCTGAGCGCCGTCGAGTAGCGGTACATCTCCGCCTCCGGCACCTTGGCCCTCACGACCTGCCAATGCCCGTCCGTGTCCATCCCCATGATCCGTCCGCGGCGCTGGTTGAGATCACCGATGACCTCGCCCATGAATTCCTCCGGCGTACGGACTTCGATGTCGAGGATCGGCTCGAGAACGATCGGACCGGCCGCCTTCGCCACCTTCTGGAAGGCCATGGATCCGGCGATCTTGAAGGCCTGCTCGGAGCTATCCACGGCGTGGTACGAGCCGTCGTAGCACACCACGGCGACATCGACCACCGGGTAGCCCGCGAGGATGCCCCGGCTGAGCGCTTCCTGGACGCCCTTGCCCACGGCGGGGACGAACTTGGTAGGGATCACGCCTCCCACGATCTTGCTGATGAACTCGAACCCCTCGCCGCGCGAGCGCGGCGCCAGGCGCAGCCAGCAGTCCCCGTACTGGCCGCGGCCGCCGGTCTGCTTCTTGTACCGCCCCTGGCCTTCTGCGTTCTTCGTGATCGTCTCGCGGTAGGCGATCCGAGGGGCCTCGGTCTCGACGTGCACGCCGAACTTCCGCTTCAGACGTTCCATCGCGACGTTCAGGTGCAGCTCGCCGAGTCCGCGCGCGATCGTCTGACCGATCTCCGGATCGAAATCGGCCATGAACGTCGGATCTTCCTCGTGCACCCGGTTCAGGCCGTTGGCCAGTTTGTCTTCTTCCCCGCGCGAAACCGGATAGATCGCGATCGCGATGTCCGGCCTCGGCCAGTCGATAGCAGCGAGACGCAGGTCCTTGCCCTGGGCGCACAGCGTGTCGCCCGTGTGGGTGTCTTTGAGCTTCGCGACGACGCCGATGTCTCCGGCATGCAGAGCTTCCACCTCGGAGCGGCTCGCTCCGTCCGGGATCGCCGGGTGGGAGAGACGCTCGGTCGTGGATCGACCCGGATTCGAAACCGTCATGCCGACGCGCACCGTGCCTGAAAAGACACGAAAATATGTCAACTCGCCGACCCGTGGCTCCCGCGTCGTCTTGAAAACGATCGCCGTGAGAGGCTCGGAGTCAGACGGCTGGAGCTCGACCGTCGACTCGCCCTTGCCGGTCGTGACCTCGAAGGACCCTGCGTCGACCGGCGACGGCATCAGCTCGACCAGCTTGTTCATCACAGCGCGGACGCCACGTCCGGTAGCGCCGGACCCGCAGAAGATCGGGAACAGTTCACCGCGCCACATGGCCGAGGACATGGCGGCCAGGACCTTCTCCCGGTCCAGTTCCTCGCCCTCCAGGTAGGCCTCCAGGAGATCATCATCTGTCGCAGCGATCGTCTCGATGAGCTGCTCGCGGTAGTGCTCGACCGTGTCCAGCAACTCGCCGGGAACCTCCGTCTCGTCGTACTCGCCCTTGCTCGAGCCGTCCCTGTAGATATGAGCCTTGTTCGAAAACAGGTTCACGATCCCACGGAAATCCTCTCCCGCTCCGATCGGCACTTCGACCGGGATCGCCTCGCGTGACAGGGTGTCGCGCACCTGGTTGAAGCAACTCTCGAAACTCGCGTTTTCCCTGTCCATCATCGAGACGAACACCATGCGCGGCAGGTACCACTTGTCGCAGGCTGCCCAGACGCGCTCGGTACCGACTTCCACGCCGTTGGTGGCATTCACGACGACCAGACCACCGTCGGCCACGCGGACGCCCGCCTCGACCTCTCCGAAGAAGTCCAGATATCCCGGCGTGTCGATCAGGTTGATCTTCTTATCCATCCACTCGGCACGCGCGACGGCGAGGTTGATGGAAATGCCGTGGTCGTGCTCTTCGGGAGTGAAATCGGTGTGCGCGGTGCCGGCTTCGATCGAGCCGCGGCGCGTGGTGGATCCGGCTACGAAACACATGGCGTCGACGAGCGTCGTCTTGCCGCTGCCGCCATGACCGAGAACCGCGATATTTCTGATGTCGGAGGAAACGTACTCGGAACCCATCGCTCATCACCTCCTGTCGGGGGTTACGTCGAACGGCACCCCGCCGTGCGACAGGGGCCCACATAGTAGAAAGGACGTCGCGGTCTGGAAAGGGGCGACGCCCGGCTCAGGTTCCACCACGATAACGGCGGCTCATATCGTCCAGATACGCCTTCTCCTTCGGGGTCAGAGAGTCGATGCCGGAGTCGCGGATCTTGTCCAGAATCCGGTCCACCTCGTCAAGAGTATCACCGTCGACGGATCGGCTCTTCCGTTTCCTCTCCGCCCGCCCGCGGTCATCGGAGCCGGCTTTCCCCGACTCCACGCCAAGACGCGCCCGCCGTGGCGACATGCGACGCAGCCTGGCCTCGATGCGATCGCCGTACTTGAGGTAGATCCACGCCGTGGCGGCCCCCCCCAGGTGCGCCCAGGTCGCCACGCCGCCGCCAGCTCCCCGGCCTGCGTTGAGCGTCGCCCAGAAATCCATGAAGACCATGAAACCGACGAGGTATTTCACCTTCACGGGAAGCACGAACCAGATGTAGACCCGTGCGTCGGGCCATTTCAGGGCGAAGGCGAGCAGCACCCCGTACAGCGCCCCTGACGCTCCCACAACGGTGGGAAACCCGACGACCCTGATGAGAAGGAACGACGTGAACGCGGCACCGATGCCGCAGATCAGGTAGAACTTGACGAACTCGCGCCCCCCCCAGACGCGCTCGAGCGGCGGTCCGAAGAAGAACAGGATCAACATGTTGAAGAATACGTGCATGAAGCTGCCGTGCAGGAACATGTAGGTCGCGGCCGACCACGGGTGGCCAAGAAAGCTATTGGCGGAGAACCCGAACATGTCGCGCACCCAGGGCCACGGGACGAGGCCCATCATGTTCACTACGACGAACACGCCGAAGTTGATCAGGAGGAGGCGCTTGACCCATGGAGTCAGTGCGTAGCCGAATAGCCCCCCACCACCGCCGTATCCCTGCTGCCCACCGCTCCAGCCCCCTCCACCTCGGTAGCCACCGGGGCGCCCGGCACCGTATCTCCGGTCGGCGAAGCCCATCAGTCGTCCTCCGGCCCGACGGCCGGCACCCGGATGGCGGACCGGGCGATTCGCTCGCACAGTTCCGGGAATTCGATCCCCGCCGCCGCCGCGGCTTTCGGCACGAGGCTCGTGGACGTGAGGCCCGGCAGGCTGTTCGCCTCCAGGCACCAGAACGACCCATCGTCGGCTCGCTTGAAGTCGATCCTGCTGTATGAACTCTGCCTGAGGGCCCGGTAGGCCCGGACCGCGAGGTCCTGGAGTCGCGCGGTCTCGCCCGGGGGCAGGTCGGCCGGTGCCTCGTACCTCGACATGCCGGCCGTGTACTTGCACTCGTAGTCGTAGATCTCGTGGCTCGGGATGATCTCCACCGGCGGCAGCGCCTCGCCGGAGAGCACGGCGACGGTCAGCTCCCGACCCGGCACGAACGCCTCACAGAGCACATCGACGTCATACAGCGCGGCCAGCTCCATCGCCGGCTCGAGCTCCGCGGGAGACCGGACAACCGTAAGCCCGACGGTCGAACCTCCTGAGGAAGGCTTCACGACCAGGGGAAGGCCCAGCGTCTCGACGATCTCGGTCGAGGCTGCTGCGGCCGGTGTCCATGCCGGGGTTGACACTCCCGCGTGGACGAGCAGTTCCTTCGAGATCCGTTTGTCGAACGCGATGGCGCTCCCCAGGCACCCGCTGCCGGTGTACGCCACGTCGGCAAGGTCCAGCAGACCCTGAATCGTGCCGTCCTCTCCGCCCTCGCCGTGCAGGGCGAGAAAGGCTACGTCGGCCCGCCGGATGGCGGGGAGATCGGCCAGAGCCGCCCCGACCGACGAGCTCCCGAGCCGGGCGAGCTCGTCGAACCCGGGGGGATCCGCACCCACGGCGCCGCCCAGCATTCGGCCTTCTTCCTCGGGTGGAACGGCACCATGCGCCGGGTCGACGGCGACCACGATGTGCCCCCGCTCGCGGAGGGCAGCCACCACGGCCCGGCCCGTCGCCAGCGAGACATTGCGCTCTTCGTTGGTGCCGCCGAGAACGACGGCCACGTTCATCGAGTCAGCCATCGGCGCCACCCACGGAAGCCGCCGCATCGTCCACGAGGTCGCCCAAATCGTTCGCTTCGAGCCATTCGTCGTTGAACACCTTGGACAGGTAGCGCTCGCCCGTGTCGCACAGGATGGTCACGATACAGGCATCCGGATCGTCCACCTCGCGGGCCACGTCTGCGGCGATGTGCACGCACAGCCCGGTTGAGCCGCCGACGAACAGTCCTTCCTCGCGCGTCATGCGGCGGGTCATGCGGAAGGCCGTGCGGTCATCCACGGTTCGAAATTCGTCGATCCAGTCGAAGTGGAGCGTGCCGGGAAGCGTGTCGTTCCCGATCCCCTCGACCTTGTACACGTCCCCCTGGCCGATTTCGCCAGTCTCGAAATACCCGGCGAAGACGGACCCGTCCGGATCACCCGCGATCACCTGTACGTCCGGGTTCTGCTCCTTCAGGTAACGGGCCGCGCCGCTGATCGTGCCCCCAGTCCCGGGCGAGGCCACGAAGTGCGTGATGCGTCCGGCCGTCTGCTCCCAGATCTCGGGACCGGTGGTCAGGTAGTGCGCCTCGGGGTTCACGGGGTTGTAGAACTGGTCCGCCAGAAAGGAGTTCGGGGTCTCCTCCGCGATCCGACGCGCCACCGTCGCATAGTACTCGGGGTGGTCGGGCTCCACGGTCGGCGTGACGATCACCCTGGCCCCGAAGGCCCTGAGGAGCCGCACCTTTTCGTCGCTCATTTTGTCGGGGATCGTGAATACGCAGCGGTAGCCCTTCACCGCAGCGGCCACCGCGAGCGCGATGCCCGTGTTTCCAGAGGTACCCTCCACTACGGTTCCACCCGGCTTCAGCAAGCCATCCCGCTCGGCGGCCTCGATCAGCGCGACACCGATCCGGTCCTTTAGCGATCCTCCCGGGTTGAAAGACTCCGCCTTTACATACACGGGCGTGCGTGCCCCGTCGGTGACCCGGTTGAGACGGATGAGCGGCGTCCAGCCGATGGTCGCCAGGACGTTGTCGTAGGGTCTCGGGTGAGGCTTATGGTTCATCGTTCGGTCGTTCCTCGGGTCGCGGATAAATGACCGGCAACCGCCCCCAGATGCGAATCGGGCGGCCACCCTGCTCTGCGGGTTTCCACTTCAAATGCCGGGAGTTGGCAATCGCCGCCGAATCGAGAGCCGGATCGCCGCTGGACTCGAGGACGAACGCCGAATCCACCGAGCCGGTCTCGGAGATCAGGATCTTCAGCACGGTGGTTCCGCTCGCCCCATACGACCATGCCGATGGCGGATACTCGAACGGGTGCAGTGAGTCTGAGCGTGCGGGCGGTCTCAGCGGCGCGTTCTGCACACCGAGCCTCAGGCCGCCGACCGTTGGATTCACGGTGTCGGCACAGCCACCCGAGACTCCCAGAAGTCCGCCACCCAGCACGACCGGTCCCAGCCAGGAGCGAAAACGACGGCCGATCACGCCCTCTCCTCCTCGGACAAGCGTCGAAGCTCCTCGAGAGCTACCAGCGCCTGCAACGGCGTCATGTTCTCCGGGTCGAGCTGGGAGAGTCGCTGCGTGACGCGGGACGGACGGAGATCGAACAGAGTGAGCTGCCCGCGCTCCCGCTCACCCAGGTGGCTCAACCGGGTGCCACCGCCTGGACCATCCTCCAGCTCATGCAGGACTGCAAACGCCCGATCGATCACTTCGTGCGGCACACCGGCCATGCGCGCCACGTGCACGCCGTAGGAACGATCGCACCCGCCGGGCTCGAGCCGCCGGAGGAACACGATGTCCTCGCCCGTCTCCCGCACGGCGACGTTCCAGGCCGTCACGCCATCCAGCATGTCGGCGAGCTCGACGAGCTCGTGGTAGTGGGTCGCGAAGATCGTCCGGGCGCCGATCCGGTCATGGATGAACTCCGTGACTGCCCATGCGATCGCGACACCGTCGTACGTGGACGTGCCGCGTCCGATCTCGTCGAGCAGGATCAGGCTGCGGTCCGTGGCCCCGCTCAGGATAGCGGCCGTCTCCGTCATCTCGACCATGAACGTGCTCTGGCCGTGGGCCAGGCTGTCGGAGGCGCCCACGCGCGTGAACACCCTGTCGGACACACCTATTCTCGCCGAATCGGCGGGAACGAACGAGCCGCTCTGGGCCATGAGAGCGATCAGGCCCACCTGGCGTAGCACCGTCGACTTCCCCGCCATGTTGGGTCCCGTGAGGATCATGGCGAAAGCGTCGCGATCGAGCGTCACGTCGTTGGGGATGAAGTCTTCCCGCGTGATCATCTGCTCGACCACCGGGTGTCGGCCAGCCTTGACCTCGAAACCGAAACCGGCGTGCATCTCCGGGCGAACGTATCCGTTCCGCTCGGCCACGTCCGCCAGCGCGGCGTGAACATCGAGTTCGGCTACGCGTTCAGCCGTGTCCTGAAGTCGGCTCGTGGCCGACTCCAGCGACTCGCGGAGGGTCGTGAACAGGCGGGCTTCGAGCGACGCGATCCCGGTATCGGCGTCCAGGATCTTCTCTTCCCACTCCTTGAGATCCGGTGTGACGTACCGCTCGGCGTTCGTGAGCGTCTGCTTTCGTATGTATCTCTCGGGTATGCGGGCGAGGTTTGCCCGGGTGACCTCGATGTAGTATCCGAAGACCTTGTTGTAGCCGATCTTCAGACTCGAGATGCCCGTGGCTTCCCGCTCGCTGCCCTGCAGGCCCGCGATCCAGTCTACAGCGCCTTCCCGAAGGGCTCGGAGGTCGTCCAGCTCGGACGAGTACCCGGAACGGATCACGCCCCCGGCGGACATCAACGCCGGAGCATCGGGGGCGATCGCCTCTTCGATCGCGTCCCGCACGTCGTCGAGCACGTCGAAGTCGATCAGGAGCGCCCGGAGACGAGCCGATTTCGGTTCGCCGGCCGCTGCGGTGATCGCGGGCAGAGCCCCGAGGGATCGGGCCAGGGCGAGGAGCTCCCGCGAGTTGACCCTGCCGGCAGAGATCTTTGCAGCCAGGCGTTCGAGATCCTGCACGTGGCGCAGGGATTCGCGCATCGCGCGTCGGTCGCCGGCCGACTCGTGCAGCTCGGCCACGGCATCCAGCCTGGCGTCGATGTCCGGAAGATCGACGAGCGGCGCCAGCAGCCGCCGTCTCAACATGCGGCGGCCAATCGGCGTAAGTGTTCTGTCGAGGATCTGCAGGAGCGTGGCGCCCGAGTCGTCCCGAATCGTCTCGACGACCTCCAGATTGCGCCTCGTCATCTCGTCGAGGTGCAGGTAGCGGCCTGACCGCTCGACCCGCGGAGCCTTCAGGTGGCCCGTGCCTCCCGGCCGGACTTCTTCCAGGTAGCCGAGAACGGCACCGACGGCTCCAAGCATGTGCGACGTCCCGTCGGCCTCGAGACCGAATCCCGCTACGTCTCGCACGCGGTACAATCGCTTGACTGTCTCCGCCGCTACATCCGGCGCGAAGCGCCAGCCTTCGCGCTCCGTGATGACCCAGGGGCCCGAGGTGTTGAGGTCGGATCCGGCGGCCTGGACCACCTCGGCCGGCTCGATGCGAGACAGCTCGTCCGCCGCTGCGTCCCGTACGCATTCCCGGACGTCGACCTCGCCCGTCGACAGGTCTGCGGTCGCGATCCCCACGGGGCCGGTTCCCGCCACGGCCGCCACGAAGTTGTTGCGACCGGCGCTCAGCAGGGAGTCCTCCAGCGTGGCGCCAGGCGTGACGATCTCGGTCACCTCCCGACGGACGATTCCGTCCGCCTCGGACGGGTCCTCGACCTGCTCGCAGATGGCTACGCGCCGGCCCTGCCGCACCAGCTGTGGGAGGTAGTCGTCGATCGCCTTGGCCGGCACCCCCGCCAGCGGCACGTCGCCCGACCCTCCGTTGTTACGGGAAGTCAGGGTGATCCCGAGAAGCCGGCTCCCCTCCTCGGCGTCCTCGAAAAACATCTCGTAGAATTCACCTACCCGGAAAAACAGGATGGAATCCGGATGACGAGCCTTGATGTCCAGGTATTGCTGGATGAGCGGCGTGTTCGCCGCGGCTTTACTCAATTCTCCCCCGGCACGACGATGCTCTCGAAGCCCTCCCGCACCAGGCGGACGGCGTGGCGCGCGGCCTCTTCCCGACCATTGAAGTGACCAGAACGTACACGGTACAGCCCGTCCGGATCCTGCGGGTCGAGGACTCGCGAGGTAGTCCCAGCCGCCACCACGCGATTCCTCAGGTCGAGCGCGGCCTCCCGGGAGCTGAACGCCCCGATCTGAACGGTGAACGTCGGAGTGGCCCCCGGTGTGCTCGCCGCCCCACAACCCTCCAGAGCGGACCGGGCGAGTTCCCTGTCCGGCTGCCCGGACGGGCTCTCGCTCATGTTGGCGGCCGTTTCCCACGCAGCGCATGCGCCAGCGCCGTCCCCGGCCGCCGACCGCACGTTGCCGGTCCACAGCCAGGACCTGAGTGCGAGCGAGCTGCCGGGAAAGTCCGCCCGCAGGAGAGCCAGGTCCTCCTCCGCGCGATCGAGGCGCCCTTCGGCCAGGTACATCTGGGCAAGACGGAGACGTGCCGCAGGGCCATAACGCTCGTCTCCCCGCACGGCCACCCACAGGTAGTCCACGCGCACAGAATCCAGGTCCGCTGAGAGCCTGGCTCTCAGGAAGCGGGCGCGGCTCACGTCGGCCCCACGGCCCGACGCACCGGGCGAGTCGAACCACGTCGCGAGCAGCCTGCGGGCCTCGCCGGCCTGACCGCTATCGGCCGCCCGCTCAATCGAGTCCAGGGTCGGGTTGGACTGCGCGGCGGCTGGAGGGGCGAGAGCAGCAGCGACTACGGCGAGTGCCGCCCAGGACGTCGCACGCCGCCGGACACGCGGTACCAGAACCGACCCCTGCGCTCGTGCTCTCACGCTCGTCCCCGCACACGCATGCCCTGAAGCTCGAGAAGAAGCTCCTCGAGCACCGCTCGGTCACGGCCACCGCCCGTCGTCTTCGACCGCATGTCAGCCCGCCGGAGCAGTCGAAGAGCCTGGTCAATCTCGTTCCCGGTCCAGCGTCGCGCCTGACCGGCGAACGCACGTGTCTTGAATTTCAGGTACGGCTTGCCGACCTCGCCGAGAGTCCGCTCGAGCAGGGACGATCCTCCCTCGACCGCGATTCCGAGCAGGACGTGATGATCCGTCATCGCGTTGATCAAGCCGACGGCGCTCGAGTCCTGCGCTGAGAGGAGAGTAGGGAGATCAGCCAGGGCACGTCGGTAGTCGCGCTCTGCGACCGCGTCGAGCCATGCCCACCGGTTCACCGGGCGGATGTTCGGAACCAGCTCGGCGATGCGCTCTGGAGTGATGGGGTCCCCGGTTCCGGTGGACGCCAGCTTTTCCAGCTCCCCTTCGAGCAATCCCAGATCGGTGCCTATCGCCGCGGCAAGGGCCTCGGCCGCTGGAACATCCAGGTCCAGGCCATGTTTCTCGGCAGCACGCTCGATCAACCAGCCAGGGATCTCGCTCTCGCGGGGCGCGGACCATTCCAGCGCGACAGCTCCCTCCTTCATCTTCCGGTAGAACGCCTTGCGGGACCCCTTCGGAATCGTCGCCGTCACGATGAGAGTGAGCTCGGGGGGCGTCCTGTCGAGCACTTCTTCGACGACTGCGCAACCGGTCGGAGTCAGCCGCTCCGCTCCAAACAGCGCCACCACGCGGCGGGGCGCCATCACGGGCGGCATGGCCAGTGCGGCCGCCAGGATCTCCGGACTGACTTCCGAAGCGCTGTACGTATCGAGGTTGAAATCGCGTGTGGCCGGATCGACGGCCGCTTCGACGAGATCGCGAGCCGCGTCGTCCCGCAGCCGTGCCGCATCGCCATGGAAGAAAAAGACACCCTCGACGTCGCCCCGCTCGACGAGGCTGCGAAGCCTGCGATCCGCCGCGAGGCTCAAGCGATCCCCTGCCGTGAGATTCCGCGGTTCATGCTCGTCGCCGGATTCAGCGGTCGAACAGCGTGGGCTCCGACCTGAGGTAGGAAGCTTCGATGGCTACGACGGAATAATTCTGCGGACGAGGCGGCCACTCGAACTCCGGGAGATATCCGTCCAGATGCAATTCGTCCTCGAGCAGGAGGGTACGCACGAAAGGACCGCTGCGGAAGAGCGCGGGCAACTCACCGGCGCCCGGAGGAGGAAGCTGAGCCGAGATCGCAGACAACTCCATCTCCACGGGCACGCTCGCCGCGAACGGAAGCCAGAACAGCGCCAGCAATCCGACCGCTGCTACCCCGACGAGCGCTGCGCTGCCCAGGAAACTCATGCGGCCTTCGCTTATGCCGCTGTCCACGTTGTAAAGTCGGTGCCGGAGCCGGGGCATGAAGTCGTCGGAACTTTCGGCGCAGGGAATGTCGGCGAGAAGATCGAGGGCACGTTGCATCACCTGATGATATCGGACACAACACGGGCAGTCGGCGAGATGACTCTCGAACTCGGCCAATGCCCAGGGGTCCAGGAGGCCGTCCCTGAAGTCCGAGTACCGTTCAATGAATTGATCGCACGACATCACGAATACCACGTCTCGTCCGTTAGCGCACTATCGTCCCGCGGCACGGGTCGATCGGCTCCAGCGTGCGATTACTACGCGTCTGTCGTGAGGTTGTTCCCGGGGTTCCCAACGCAGGAGAGGCGACCTTGCGGCCGCCTCTCCATACGATCCTCATCCCTCGTCTACCGCCTACTCCAGCATCGGTCCGATGATCAGCGCGAACTTGTTGCGCGCCCGATTCAACCTGGACTTCACGGTGCCGAGCGTGACACCCGTGATCTCGGAGATCTCGTCGTAGGTCTTGCCCTCCATCTCGCGGAGCACGAACACGACCCGATGATGCTCCGGGAGCACCGCCACAGCCTTCTCGACCTGCTCCTTGAGGTGACGCTTCCGGAACAGATCGTCGGGCGAGTACGAGGTGTCTTCCCACTGCAGAGGCCGGTGGTCCGCATCCCAGTGCTTCTTGATCGCCTGGAACAGAACCAGCGGATTGCGCGACCTATTGCGCAGCTCGTTCTTCGCCAGGTTGCTCGCGATCGTGTAGATCCACGTCGAGAACTTCTTCGTCGGGTCGAACCTGTGCAGGTGACGATACACCCGGACGAACGTCTCCTGGACCAGGTCCTCCGCGCGATCCCGGTCGCCGATCGTCCGGTAGATGAAGTTCAGGAGACGCGTCTGGTAGCGCTCGGCGAGCACGTGGAAAGCATGCCGTCGGCCCTCCAGGTACTCCGCCACCAGCGCCGCGTCATCCAGCTCCCTCAGGGCCGACCGCAGCGTGCGCTCATCGACGCGCGGCTCGGAACCAGTAAGTCTTGTGGATTCTCTCACGTAAGCCATTCGGTTCTCCCGCGTTCCCCGGCTTCCCCACCCGGGAGTGCCCATGCCGCGGACACCGATCCCGGAAGGGCGTCCGTCTCGAGTCACTCCACCGCCAGTTCTATGTATCGCCCCCGGCGCAGTCACATGCCGGGTAGATCTCTTCCCCTGTCCTTCAGACACCTGCCGCACGGTGTTTGTTGCTCACCGCGACTCTACGCCATCCTTCTGTTCATCATCCCACAGGTCCGGCAAGGCCGCGACCATCAGCAGGAGGCTGACCGTCTTGCCGTCGACGATCTTGCCCGACAACACCATCTCCACGGCTCGAGCGAGGGGCATCCGGAAGCACTCGATCACTTCGTGCTCTTCCAGGGCCTGCTCACCTTCCTCCAGGCCTGTGGCCAGGAACAGGTGGATCCGCTCGTCCGAGAAACCCGGCGTGGTGAGGAGGGTCGTCAGCTGAACCAGCCGGGCCGCCTTCACCCCCGCCTCTTCCTCGAGCTCCCGGGCCGCACAGGTCTCCGGGGACTCCCCCTCGTCCAGCTTGCCGGCCGGCGCTTCCCACAACGTGCCGCCGGCCGCATACCTGTACTGTCGCAACAGGATCACGTCCGGGCCCGTTCCGTCGGCACCGTCCTCCGGCGCGTAGAGCGGCAACACGGCGGCCGCTCCGCGATGCCGAACGATCTCGAGGACGCCCTCACTGCCGTCCGGAAACCGCACGGTGTCCTCACGAACGTCCAGAATGTTTCCGCGATATACGGAGCGACTCTGTGTCACTCCCGCCGCATCAATACTCCGGTTTGAATCGTTCAATCGGTCACCGTGGACACGACCCTAGAATAACCGAAAACACACCGAAGCTCAAGGCTGCGTTGAAACCCCATGCGCGCGACCACCCGGGGTTGTTGAGCAGCCTTCAAGGCGCGTCCATGAGCGTGACGGGGCCGAGCTTCTCGAGCTTCGTCCGGACGGCGTCCTTGTCTCCCACCACGAGGATCGTGAGTTCAGCGGGGTCCAGGAGGCGGGCTGCAATATCGTGGACATCGCCCCGGGACACCGATTCGATGACCCCTGGAAAAGTCGCCCAGTAATCATCCGGAAGCCCGTATACGACCTGGTCGGCCAGGCTTCCCGCGATCTGTCCGTTCCTTTCGAACTTCAGCGGTAGAGACCGGGTCAGTGCCCCTGCCGCCGTCTCCATTTCAGCCTCCGAGGGAGGGGCTTCCCGCAATCCGAGGGCCTCTCCCAACATCTCCCTCACCGCGTCAGCCGTGACCCCCGTCTCGACGGCCGCCCGCATCGTCAGAGGGCCCGCTGATCGGCGGAGCGAGAGCGTGGAGCGGGCCCCGTACGTCCACCCCTTGTCCTCCCGGAGGTTCAGGTTGATCCGCGAGTTGAACAGGCCGCCCAGGATCGCGTTCATGACCCGGGCGGACGGTTCCTCCGGATGGCCGCGATGCAATCCGATTCCCGCGATCCGAATCACCGATTGGCGGCTCCCGGGGCGATCGACGAGCACGATTCCCGTCATCTCGGGAACGGACACCGCGTCGGGGGGATCCATGGCCGGTGCCGTACCCCGCCAGGAGCCGAACCTCCGCTCGACGAGGTCCGGAAAGTGCTCGGGCAGATCTCCGCACGCCACCAGCGTGGCGGCGCCCGGCGCGAACCTGTCAAGATGGAACTCGACCAGGTCCTCGCGTCCGAGTCTCTCGACCGAGGCAACGCGGCCGCGAGCGAGCCTGCCGTAGGGATGCCTCCCGTACATGAGCTCGGCCAGGACGTCGGCCGCCACATCGGCCGGGTCGTCCCTCAGCCTGCGTATGGCGTCCAGTCGTTCGCCGCGGCACCGCTCCACTTCCGTCGGGAGGAAGTCGGGCTCGAGCGCCACTGCGGCCAGGACGTCCAGCACGTCTTCCAGTAGATCCGAGAGTGTGTTGACGCGAAGGACCATCGCATCGTATCCGACCGTCACGCCCACTTGCGCACCCAGACCGTCGATCCAGAACGCCATCTCTCGCGCGCTCCGCCCCGCGGCGCCCTCCGGAAGCAGCTTGCCCACGAGCGACGCGATTCCAGCGCTCTCGACTCCAGCCGAATCCGCGCCCGCCGGAAGGACCAGGCTGAGTGAGACCCCCGGTAACCTGTCACGCCGGACCCACACGAGACCCATACCGTCGTCGAGTCGGGACCGATGGGGACGGACGGGCTCCAGGAGAGTCCGCGTTCCCGCCTCCGGTGCCTTCGATCGATCGATTCTCACGGAGAGGCGTCCTCCGCCGAGTCAGGACGCTCTTCCGGCTCACGGGGCTCGACGTGAACCACTGTCCGACGGCTTTCGACCAGGAGGCTGGCGGCAAGATCCCCGACCTCGGTGACCGAGAGAGAAGCGTACCTGCCGAACGAGGCATTCACGTATTCAGGATCTCCGCGCAGGACCGCTGCGTGCGCCAGGGAGCTGGCTCGCCCCCCCACACTCTCGAGCGACAGCAGGAGCTGGCGCCGGGCTCGATTCCGCGCGCCTGAAAGCTCCCCGGGTTCGATCACGCCGTCGGCGAGGCTCGAGATCGTCTCTTCCATCCCCTCCTGGAGGGTCCGCGCGGTGACACCCGGCCTGGCCGTCGCGACCACCCAGAAAGTCCCGACGCTTTCCAGGGGCCACGCGTACGCTTGCACGTCAGCGGCCAGACGCCGGTCGTACACGAGATCCCTGTAGAGGCGCGAAGAGCGTCCCCGGGCGAGAAGCGTCGACAGCCCGACCGACGCCTCGTACTCGGGAGACCGGAAGGACGGCGCGTGGTACATCATGTAGACCCGTGGGACGGTCACCGAGTCCGACACTTTCACTACCGCCTTCGCACCTTCGGCGGGCGCCAGCACCTGCGTGCGATCCAGGGTTCTGCCCGGTGGAATCTCGCCGAAGAACCGGTCGACGCGGCGGAAGGCGTCATCCGGATCGAAGTCGCCGCACAGGACGAGTACCGCGTTCCCCGGGCCATACCACGACTCGAAGAATCGCTTCACATCGTCCAGAGTCGCCCGATCCAGGTCGTCCATGTATCCAATCGTCGGGTGTCGGTACGGGTGACCCTTGGGAAAGGCGTGATGCAGCACCGTCTCCGTGGCAAGCCCGTACGGACGGTTCTCGTACGACTGGCGACGCTCGTTCTTCACCACGTCGCGCTGGTTGTCGAGCTTCTCCTGAGTGATGGTGGAAAGGAACCAGCCCATGCGATCAGCTTCCAACCACAGCGCGAGGTCAAGGCAGTTGGAGGGAACCGTCTCGAAGTAGTTGGTCCGATCGAACCAGGTAGAGCCGTTCAGCGTCCCTCCGGCTTCCTGGATGAGACGAAAATGCTCCGTCTCCGCGACGTGCTCCGATCCCTGGAACAGCAGGTGCTCGAACAGGTGGGCGAAGCCGGTTCTGCCGGACGGCTCATCTTTCGAGCCGACGTGATACATGAGATGTACGGACACGACAGGACTGACGCGATCGGGCTGCAGGATCACCTGCAACCCGTTGTCGAGAGCTCGGGTCTCGAACGCAAATCGGATGGGGCTGGTCGGGACGGTCACGGTGGCCGAATGTACCGGCCACCGCACCCCGCCTCAATAGCCCTACAGTCGCGCCGGAAGGTCGTACGAGAGAACGGCGGGCGCAGGCAGGTGGCGCACCGCCAGCAGCCGGGTGCGCGCCTCGTCCACCGCGATGGCCATCACATCTGCGTCCAGGCGCAGGATCGAAACGAGCCTTCCGTCCCAATCGAATACATGCACGGCCTGACCATATACGGCGTCTTCCGGGTGTCCTGCCCGCGTCCGACCCGAGAACAGGGCGTAAATCCGGTCGTTCGTCGTTGCCACGTCCACGTAACCGAAGCGAAGGTCGTCGCCCGTCGCGAGGCCCGGACCCCGCTCTCCCAGCTTGACCGTGAACGAGGGCTCGAACTCGAACGGCCCGTCGATCCGACGGAGCGGTTCGCCGTCGGATCCGTAGATCTCCAGAAAGCCGGCGTGCCGGTTCGCGAACACCAAACGGGTCCGCGCCGGGTCCGCCTTCAACACACCACGGTAGGCATGCTGAAGCACTTCGGGCGGAGCTTCCGTGGCCGACACGGGAAGCGGGCCTGAGGCCCCCGTATAGTCTCCCTTGCCGTTGAAGTGGCCGAGCCGCCCGTCGCTGAAGAAGCCGGCGCCGAGCAGCCGGTTCTCTCCGATCCGGATGACGTTCGTGACCTGCGCCGGTCCCCTGACGGAGAGCGTTACTCGCTCCGAGGACGGCTGGACTGCCCAGAGATCGGGCTCGACCAGCGTGAGGCGGGAGAGCGCGGCATCGAACACCCAGAAACTGTCACTTCCGGATCCTGCAGGCTCCACGGCGCGTGGCCACTCGAATTCTCCCGGGCCTTCGCCGCTTCGACCGAGCGAAGCGACGTGGATGCCACTGGCCGCGTCCAGCACGTGGATCGGTCGCTCCGCGAACCCGTCCACGAGGACGATGCGATCGCCGACGACCGCGACCTGGGAGGGCATCGCGAGAATCTCCCCTTCGTACAGGGAATTCCCGGTCAGAGGGAACTCGGCCACCGGATCCGGCGACGGCCCCAGATCATCGTCCGGTGGGGGCGGGTTGTACGATCCGAAGGCCGCCCCCAGCCAGGCTATGAAAGCAGCCGTGCCGAGCGGAACCCGCACGAGGAGACTCATTACAGCTCCTCAATCGTGTAGTAGTTCCAGACTGGCGCCGAGCCCGCCGTGCAGACCGAGTCGATCTCGCGTTTGCAATTCGGCCTCTCCTCCCGCGAGCAGGCCAGGTTGTCTTCGAAGCCTCTGTCTCCGCTGAACGTGACCGGCGTGAGAAGGAGAAGGCTGAACACGATGGCCGAGCGTGATACGAGCTTGATGGGACGCATACACACCTCCAATACGGAGTCATGAGGCCGGGAAAAGGAACGGCCGAGGAACGGCGGATCGAGGGGGCCACATCCAGCCATCTCATCCGGTGACGGCGGGTCGGGCCCGCCACTGCTCAGGCCGTGTCGCGAGATTCCAATTCGAGAACCTCGACGTGCCTGACGGCCTCCATCAGGCTATGAACGCGGGCACGGATCGAGCCGGCCCGATCGATCACGTAGTATGCACGAAGCCTCCACTCACCCAGGGCTGTTGCCAGATTCGAATCCGGGTCGTGGTAGGAGGGAAGGTCCAGGTTGGATGCGCGCTTGAACGCGAGGAGAGACCGGGAGCTCGGCTCTGAAGTGACCCACAGGAGCTGGCCCGACCCTCCGGAGAGCAGGTCGCCGGCCCGTATCAACTCCTCGACGTCAGATTCGAATACCCGCCGATCCCAGAACACGAGCACCGTGGGGCGCTTTGCCAGAAGTTCATCCAGTGACCGGGGTGCGCCGGTCGCGGTCAGAAGCTCCGCTTCCGGCAGTGGCCTGGGGATGGATTGTTCAGCCAGCAGGCGCTCCGCCAGCTCCCGATGCGCCTTCGCGCGACCCGCGGCCAGCTCACCCGGTGACCTCGCCGGGATCCTGCGGTACAGAGAATCCACGGATTGGCGCGAGTAGATCGGATCCGCATCGAGACGGTGGAAGTCGGCCAGCGCGGCAAGTGTGTCGCCTTCCAACAGCCTCGCCTCGAAACGGACTCTGTACAACTTCGGATTCCAACCGCCCAAGCCCTCGGCGGCGTCCAGCTCCGCGATTGCTGCGCGTACCTCACCGACCGTCAGGAGCTCCTCACCCAGGAGCACGTGGAGGTCACGGCCGAGTCGGCGGGAGTCCAGGCGCACATCCTCGCGGCTGGAATGCAGCGGTCGCTCCGCGATCGATTCCTCGTCGAGATGCGCCAGGAGTCGGCGGATCTCGGCCAGGCCGCGGGCCCGGGTCTGGGGGTGCGCGACGAGGGCGAGGGCTGCGTTCCTCGCCCAGATGTGATCATCAGAAAGCGGCAACCCCCGCAACGCCCAGCGTCGGACGGCTTCGGCATCGCCGGCTCGCCCGGCGAATTGGAAGCCACGCCGGTAGACCATCTCCGTTCGAAGCCCCTCCGCCGACCACAGGCTCTCCAGGTAGGATTCGGCTTGCTCCGGATCCGCCGCCAGCGCCGCCACCCGCCGATTCACGATGAATCTGTGGTACGGATCCTGGGACTCCAGCCGCTCCGACCAGTACTGGAGGGCGTCCTCGTCGCCGAGCACCGTGGCGTACCGCGCCATTCCAGCGGCCTCATCCACGTCTGGCCGGGCGCCCAGGAGCTGTATGTGCAGCTTGCGGAAGATCTCACGGTGCTTGGCCAGATCAGCTGCTGCTTCGTCCGGCAGGGCCGTGACGTCATCATGTGCCAGCTGCAGGGACCATCCTTCCGCATGATCCGGATACAACGTGTACATTTCCGCGATCGCCCTGCCTGCGGCCGGCCAATCCATGCTCTGCAGCACCATGAACTCCTGCCTGAGCGCTCCCAAGCTGGGCAGCCCATCCACCATATGCGCCCTGAGAGACCACAGTCGGCCGACCCTGTCGTCCACCCGGTCACCGTCCATGTCCTCCACCACCGACAGCCCGAACGCGAAATCGCCGGGCAACTGCAGCGTTCCCGTATAGCGGCCGGCTCCATCGGGCATGAGCACGATGTCGTGGTGCTTACCGAGCGTCGCGCGCGGAGGCTCGGAATCAGGCGCGCGGAACCGGACGCGCAGCCGCAGAGAGCTCTCGTCAGCCAGGAGATTGCCCGGCCTGTACGTTACGCGGACTTGCTCGCCGGGCACGGGATCCGGAGGATCGAACCAGATCTCACTGGCACCCGCTCCGGCCTCCGAGACGAGCAGGATCGTGGCGAGACCCGCGAGACCCGCGAGTACGAAGCCGGCTGCTGCTGCGGGCAGCTTGCGGCGAGACCTGGCGGGCGGAGGGGAAGCCGGGAGGATTACCCTGCCTCCTTCGTTCCGGCTTCGCAGGATGTCGTCGAGGAGGTCCTTCGGCGGGCTCGGATGTCTCATCTCGCGACCCGCCTCACGGAGGCTGGCCAGGAATGACATCCGACGCCCACATCGCGAGCAGCCAGCGACGTGCTCCAGCGCCATGCGACGTGGACCGCTGTTCAATTCGTCGTCCGCAAGCCGGTTCAGCTCGCGCCACGATGGATGTCTCAGCCTTCTCATCGGTCGCCTCGCAGTATGTATCTCAGTCGCCGCCTGGCCCTGTGAAGCCGGACGGCGACCGCACTCTTGTTGATCCCGAGCAGATCCGCGATCTCCTGATACGAGAGACCTTCCACCTCGCGGAGCACCACGACAGATCTCAAATCGGCGCTCAGCTCGTCGAGCGCCTTCTCCAGCGTGAGCCGGTCCACGACCGCATCATGGTGCGATCGCGCCGGCAGGCTCCCTAGCGCCGGCAGGGCCACCTCTCGGCGACGCCTGGCCGTGCGAAGCCGCATCTGAGCAGTTCGTACCGTTACTCCCTGCAGCCAGGCCGAAAACGGTCGCTCGGGATCGTACCGCTGTACGGCCTCGGGAAGACCGAGGAAGACGTCGTGGGTCACGTCGTAGGCGTCGGCCGAAGAGCCAGTGAGTCGGAGGGCGACCCGGTATACGTCATCGGCATGCCGGTCGTACACCTGCCGCATGGCCTCCGCCTCGCCGCGCCTCAGACGCAACCGCAGGTCGGGTTTCAGTTGCTGTTCGCTCACGCTCGCTCGTCGGTAGTCGACCCCATGATTCGTCGGGGGGCTCAACAAGATCTCAACCGACCCTACTCAGTATTTGCCGGTCGACCTCAAAACATTACCTGCAGAGTCCGGATCCGCTCGTTCTGGTCGCCTCCCGGACGCGCAAGAATCGGATTCTGCGTCGACTCGTATGTAACTATTCGGCGCCGAGCGGCAAATACAGGTCAGGACGGATTGTACATGCTGGTGATGGAATGTCGGATCGCATCGAAAGGAAAGTGCTATGGCTGAGGCACGTGTTCCCACGTGGTACGCTGCCACGGGCCTGCACGGAGAAAATCAGCGTGTCTACGACGCGTTCCAGGAATTTCTCCACAATCTCCCGATGTCGTATACGGATCTCGCCGGATGCGTGGGAGTCTCCCAACCGGCAGTGAGTCGCTGGGCCACAAACGTCACGCACCCGTCGCTGGAGGAAATGTCCGAGGCGGTAGGCGTCGTGCGGAGTTGTATCGACGAAATCCAGCAGACGGTTGACCGCATTACGGAAGTTCTGCGGCTTGTAGAGGAGGCGATGCGACTCTACGAGGTCGAGATTGAGGGACGGGGCGACGTCGATCCGGACCAGCAGCGCATCACCGCCCGGCTGCGCCAGGAGCTCGGACTCGCATCCTGATCGCGACGGAGGCCGATGAAGAACCCCGAGCGGCCACGTTACGTGTGGACCGGACGGAGATCCGCGGAGGGGGATAAGCCGGGTTCTGTGACGGGCCCGAAGGCCCGCTGAGGTCATCTCTCTGGGACGCCGGTTACCCGACGCCTCCTGCAGCCTACCCGGAGCTCGAGCGCGGCGGGCCGCCGCTCGCTCCTGCTTGGCCTTGCTCCCGATGGGGTTTGTCGTGCCGCGGCCGTTGCCGGCTCGCGCGGTGGGCTCTTACCCCACCGTTTCACCCTTGCCTGTACGGCCGGTCGAAACCGTCCGCCATCGGCGGTCTGTTCTCTGTGACACTTTCCGTCGCCTTACGGCGCCCGGGCGTTACCCGGCATCGTGCCCTGTGGAGCCCGGACTTTCCTCGAGCCGAGTTCGAAAACCGGCCCGCGACCTCATCCCCTCCGCGGCTCCGCAACTATAATACACTCCGAACCGTTCTTTCGTTACGCGGTGGCGGGACGTTCCCTCGCAGACCTAGACTGTTCGCGATCCTAACAGGTCGGGGACGCAATGTGTTCTTCTGTGGAAAGCACGCCGTCCGCGTACATCACCGTTCGGCAATGATCGACGTGGAGCATCGATGACGCGATCCGGATGGAAAGCCGGATGGAAAGCGGTCTTTCTGGCGACGGCCCTGACTGCCGGGCGGCTGGGCGCTCAGGCGCCGCCGCAGTCGGTCTACTACGTGTACGTAGCGGCGGAATCGCAGGACCAGGTGGCTCTGGTCCGTTTCGGACCGGAGGGCACGGAGGTAGCGAAGGTCATCGAGGCGGGTCTGAATCCCACCGACATCGATGGCCCGCACGGAATCGCCATCGGGCCGGACGGGTCGAACTGGTACGTATCGATCGCACACGGATGGCCGCACGGCCAGATCCACAAGTACTCGACTGGCACCGACGGGAACGTGGGGAGGGCCGAGGTCGGTCTGTTTCCGGCAACGATGGCCGTCTCGCGGGGCGGTCTGCTGTTCGTCGTGAACTTCAACCTTCACGGCGATCCGGTCCCGAGCTCGGTGTCCGTCGTGGAGACGGAGTCCATGGCGGAGATCCTCCAGATCGAGACCTGTGCCATGCCTCACGGATCCAGGTTGTCGGCCGACGGTAGACGTCACTACTCGGTGTGCATGATGGACGACCAGCTAGTAGAGATCGACACTCGAGGTCTCGAGGTTTCCCGGCGCCTGTACCTTGCACCGGGCGCCGAGCGCGGTCTTCCGGCCGCAACCACGGAGTCGGTCGATGTCACCGGTTCGCGGCCCGGAGGCGATGGGGCCGCCAGGTGCGGCCCCACATGGGTGCAGCCATCGCCGGACGGACGGCGCGCCTGGGTGGCGTGCAACAAGAACCAAGAGGTCATCGAGGTCGATCTGGAGGACTGGAGAGTGACGCGGCGGTTCGCCACAGGGGCAGGTCCGTACAACCTGGAGGTCACGCCGGACGGCGCCACCCTGGTGGTCACGTACAAGGGAGATGGGGCTGTCGGAGTGTTCGACGTGGAATCGGGCTCCGAGCGGGCGGCCGTGCCCAGCACGCGTCGGATCCCCCACGGTGTGGCGGTGAGCCCGGACTCGCGCTATGCCTTCGTCAGCATCGAGGGCGTGGGAACGGAACCGGGAACGGTGGACGTGATCGACCTGGAAGCCGGATCCCGCGTCGGATCGGTCGACGTGGGCAGACAGGCGGGCGGAATCGGGTTCTGGAAGATGGAGCCGGCTGGCAACGAATTGAGTGCGCGGAGCGAATGAAACCCCGGCGGGTCACATCTCGTCGAACAGGTTGCGAGGTCGGGTGCGATGAGTCCGCATCAACCTGCAGGGACACGCATGGATACCAGGAGATAGACATGTCCAATCGGACGAATCGGTGGTCGGCACGGATGTTCATCGCCCGGGCGTTTCCGGTCCTGCTGGTCGTGCTGGCGCTTCCGGGCGTGGCCGTCGCGCAGTCGACCGACGATACGTCATCCGCGGACGGCTTCGAGCTGACGGGCTATCTCGGAGCCTTCACCCCGCTAGCGAAGCTGGCGGACTCAGGCGATTCCCTGCGGGCGGAGTTCTCGACCAAGATCGCCTACGGACTGGAGCTCGACTACTGGTTCGGAAACTTCGGCGTCGGCCTGAACGGGAACTACGCACGCCCCAACCTGACTCTCCAGATCGTTGAAGAAGTGGGTTTTCCCATTTCTCTGGACCTCGGGGCGACCGACGTATGGATGGCGACGCTGAACCTCATGTGGCGCCCACAGCTCAAGGGCAGCGCGTCGATCGTCCGGCCGTACTTCGCGGTGGGACCGGGAGTCGTCAGCGTCATGTATCCGGCCGACCGCGAGTTCGACGTCGAAGACGAAACCCGGTTTGCGGTAGCGCTCGCTGCAGGGGCGCAGATCGAGATCAACTCGGGGTGGTTCGCGCGGCTGGACCTGCGCGATTATATCTCGCAGTTCAATACCGAGCCGTTTGCCGAGTCGAAGACGCAGCACGATCTGATCACGTCGGTCGGTCTGGGCTACGCTTTCCATTGAAGCCGGTGAACAGTCGGCCCATAACAGGTTGCTGAAGAACCCTGATACGGCGGGTGGAGCGTTCGCCCGGCAGGAAGCACCATGGAAATCGTACAGCCGCGTGTTCTCGTTTCCGAGGACGACATTCGACGCCGGGTCCGGGAGCTTGCCGCCCGTATCGAGGACGATTACGCCGACGCGGACGAGATCCTTCTCCTCGGAGTCCTCCGCGGGGCGTTCATCTTTCTGGCCGACCTGGCCCGCGAGCTGACGGTACCGAGACGGATCGACTTCATAGCCCTGTCCAGCTACGAGAACGGCTCCAACTTCTCGGGCGGGGTGCGGTTGATCATGGACTCCCGGATCAACGTGACCGGAAGGCACGTGCTGATCGTCGAGGACATCCTCGACTCAGGCCGGACGCTTTCCTATCTGCTGGAGACGTTCCGGGTCCGTCACCCTGCGTCGCTCAAGAGCTGCGTCCTGGTCCGAAAACCCGGCCAGGAGGTCGAGGTGGACGTGGACTACCTCGGTTTCGACATTCCGGACGAGTGGGTCGTGGGGTACGGACTCGACTACGGTGACCACTACCGCGCACTTCCTTACATTGGTGTCGTAGAGCCGGGTGCGGACGACGACGTTTGACGACACCGCTCGGGCGGATGCGCCCGCCACTCCGAACGGATCAACGGTTCGACCTCGGAATCAGCTTTCAGGAAGGTGTCCGAAGGCGATTCGCGCCACAATGTCCCGCGCCGGGACGTTGTGACAGGATGTCCCACGTCCGGGATTCTGCCCCGAGTCGGCAGGTGGTTGGCGGAGCGGTTTTCTGCCACGTTTCGCGTCGCGTCTGGTGGTTTCGGCGGGCATGATTGATGCACCATCCGGTGCGGTTTGGTGCAGCTCCCTTCCGGAGACACGTCGGTTCCTCTGGCCGGAGACAGGCTGCGACCGATGAGGAGATAGCAGGGGTAACTCGAACTATGACGAGAGCTCTCGTGGGTGACGATACAGCTGTGAAGACGGGCCTGGAGACGAGCCGGGTCCACACGATACGATCCCCCCGGTGTACGATCGAAGTGGTTTCCGATTCCGGCGAGGGCGCCCAGAAGTGCGGGCAGACCTTCGGCGCCGTGAGCGCGAAGATGGGCAACGGCGTGTGGACGGTGGAGATCATCCCGGCGGAGATTCAGCCGCCGCCCCGAAGCCCGGCCGGCGCGAGCGGAAACCGGATCCGCATCGGCGAAGACGTGGTGACCAACTGGGGCGACCGCACCAACGTATGCATCGCGTTCAACGAGCAGGTCCTTCTCGCACGCCACATCCTCGACTCGATCGAGGACGACGCGATCATCCTCGTCGAGAACATGTGGGCGACGCACCCCGACGAGGACATTCGGGCCGAGTGGGCCGCGGTGATGGAGAAACTCGGCACTAGGAATTACCGGATCATCGAAGTCCCGATGGAGGAGGAGTGTCTCACCATCGTGGAC
>CAXMRU010000051.1:0-11048 GCA_964195715.1 Akkermansiaceae bacterium
GGGGTGGGATCAATATAGGGGAGAGCGGCTTAGAAGGCCCGTCTGCGACCACCTGCCTGACCGGCCGGAGGGCGGCGAGCAGTAGCAGGGGCTCCCGAGGCACCAGTGTCAGCTACAGTGTCCTGTCACTGTTTTTGTCACTGTGGCGCACTGCGAAGAAACGGCCCTGCCGTAACTACCGACAGGACCGTCTCTTACTCAATCGGGGCGGCGAGATTCGAACTCGCGACCTCCTGAACCCCATGCCGGATCCGTGCGCTGGCCAGCGCTGACCGGCGCTGGTTTATGCGGGTTTCGGGGTAGGTAGCGCTGGTGGGCAGCAGCCAGCAGCAGTGGGCGCTGTCACTGACGCTGACACTGTTCGGACCGCCTACTGCGGCAGCCGCACCTCGAACTCGATCGCGGCCAGCTGCTCGGGCGACCTGCCGATGCTCTCGAGGAACGGCAGCCAGCGCGGGTCGTCGTGAATGTTGGCGAACAGTGGATCCGTCGGGATTCCCGTCAGGCCCGGGTCGTTGTACTCGACGGCCTTGTCCAGCCACTCGAAGGTGCGGTCGGTCTCGCCCCTGTACGCCAGCACGTAGGCGATGTTGTAGGCTGCACCCTGCTCGTTCTTGTCGATCAGCTCCGCAAGCGCGGCGTCGGACTCTGCTGCCTGTCCCAGCGCGTGGTAGGCCATCGGCAGACCGATCATGCGCCACACTTCGGAAGACTCCTGCTGCATCGCCTGCAGGGCCTCCTCGGGCTCGCCCTGTAGGAGTAGCGACACGCCGATGGCGTAGTGTGCGATGCTGCGCCCCGGGCTCAGGCTCAGCGCGGTGCGGTACGAGGCGATGGACTCATGCAGCCGCCCGGCATCCCCGTACCCGCGGCCCAGCCTGCCATGGGCACCTGCGTTCACCTGGTCGTGAGCCACGACGTATTCGGAGAGTGCAATGGCCTCGTCCAGCCGGCCGAGGCTACTGGCCAGGCCGGCGGCGCTGCCCAGGATGCCCGGGTTGGTCGGGTCCAGTTCGAGTGCGCGCCCGACATGTTTGGCCGCGGCCGCCAGATCATTGTCGTGGTTGCTCGCGATTCGGCCAAGCACGGCGTAGGCCTGTGCATAATCCGGGTCGATCGCCACTGCTCGGTTCGCGGCCTCTCGGGCCAACCGGTAGCCCTCGTCAAGGGGTCGCAGGCCGACATCTGCCTGGACGGCATAGTTGAAGGCCAGGCCCGTCCAGGCCGCGGCGTACTCGGGCTCGATCTCCAGCGCCTGCTCGTACAGTGAGTTAGACCGCTCGTAGCCCTCGGCCGTGAACTGCCTGCCCAACTGCCGGGCCTGCAGGAACAGCGCATAGGCCTCCGGGTCGGTCGCTTCGACCGTGGGCGCTGCGCCCAGCAGAGAGACCTTCAACTGCGCCACGACATCCGCAGCGATCTCGTCCTGGATGGCGAAGATGTCGTCCAGCGTTCGGTCCCAGGTCTCCGACCACATGTGAAAGCCGTCATCGGCCTTGATCAGCTGGGCGGTGATACGCACCTCGTTGCCTGACTTTCTGACCGAACCTTCGAGTACGTGTGCGACGTTCAGCTCGCGGGCCACATCGGCGAGCTTCACGTCCTGGTTCTTGTACGAAAACGAGGAGGTTCGGGCCGCCACCTGCAGCTCCGGGATCTTCGCCAGCAGGTTGAGCAGTTCTTCGGAGATGCCGTCGCTGAAGTACTCCTGATCCTTGTCTGGCGACATGTTGACGAACGGCAGCACCGCGATCGAAGCTGCCGAGACTCCCACAACTGCATCAGCGCCCGACGCCGGGGCCGACTGCCGGCCCACATACCACGCCCCGGCAAGCAGCGCCGTCATTCCCACCAGCGCGGCCACGCCAGCGGGCCAACGCTTCGAAGCGGGGGCGGAGATGATCTCCGTCAGTTCGCCGGGTGCGGCCTCGGCCGTCCGCTTCACGCCCTCCGGCGTCATCTCGAGCGCCCACGCGAGCACGATCGCCACCGGGAAACCGAGCAGGAGCAGCAGGGCGATCCCACGAGTGAGCGACTCGGGGAGTGCCATGGTGGGCACCAGAATGTCGGCGATCTGGAGGATGACGAAGGCCACGGCACCGTACACAGCCATCACGCGAAATACGCGGCGGCGCTTCAACTCGGCGAAGAACCGCTGGTAGCCCTGGGTATCTGTCATGCGGGCAAGATCGCGGATGTGGAGGACAGTGGGAAGGGCCGCGGGGCGTCAAGAAGCTGAAGGCGTCAGCTGTCTTTCACAGGAGGTCGCGCCTTCCTGCACCCCAAACGGACCAGGAGAGTGGTTAACGGTGACAGCGCTCAGTACACGAACCCGTAACTGAGTGCCTGGTGCGATCGAGCCCCGGGTACCAGTCACTAGGTGCGACACTTAGGATTGGGATTGCCTATCCGGACGGGGGAGCCCACCTGACTGGGCGTAAGACGTGCCGACCGGCCTGGGGCAGGCTCAGTTCACGTGCGGGTCAAAGTTCTCCATGAGCCAAGCGTCGGATTCGGACCTGGTCTCCAGGCAGATGAACAACAGCGCAGCCTCGGGCTCGCCCTTCAGCAGCAGACACACCGCCAGCAGGTTGCAGGCCGAGATCCGTCCCGGACTCAGGCTCAAGGCCGTGTGGATCGAGGCGATGGCTTCGTCGAGGCGGCCGGCGAACTGATAGATGAGACCCAGCCGAAAATGCCCGGTGACATTCACCGGGTCACGGGCGAGGGCGTACTGCTGGAGCGCGATGGCCTCGTCGAGCCGGCCGAGGATCCGCGGCATGATGACGGCGGAGAAGCCCGCGGCCGTCTGATTGCCGCGCGCAAGCGGCGCTCAGACAAATCAGACAGGGGGTTTGCGGGGCGGACTCGGGTCGTGCGACATTGTGTCGTCCCGAAACCCGGCAGTCACCTTCCCTCCGGAGGAGTCTGATGAAGAAGAACATGGGGACCGCGGATCGTGCCGTCCGCACCTTGATCGCTCTGGTCATCGGCTTCCTGTACTTCACCGACAGGATCAGCGGCACTCTCGCCATCGTTCTCGGGATCGTGGCGGTGGTGTTCCTCCTCACCAGCCTGGTGGGTCATTGCCCGGCCTACGGTCCGCTCGGCATGTCGACGTGCGGGAAGTCGGACGACGCAGCCGCCTGACCGCCCGCAGCCACGCAGCTGAAGTCGGGGGGCGCGACGCCGGGTAAACGATACCCGCTGCCCGCGTGTCCCTTGTTTGAAGCTCGACATGAGGCCCAGGAAAGGGGTGGCGCGGCGGAATGCCTCTGTACTCTCTGATCGTCAACGGTCGGCGCCAGCAGGTCGACGTCCCCGCGGAGAAGCCTCTTCTGTGGGTGCTCCGGGAGGACCTCCACCTCAAGGGGACCAAGTACGGCTGCGGAGCGGGGATCTGCGGCGCGTGCACGGTCCATCTCGATGGCGAGGCGATTCGATCCTGCGTGACTTCGGTCGCGAGCGCCGCGGATCGGTCGATCGTGTCCATCGAAGGCCTCTCCCCGGACGGATCGGACCCGGTGCAGCGTGCCTGGGTCGAGATCGACGTGCCCCAGTGCGGCTACTGCCAGCCCGGACAGATCATGTCCGCCGTCGCGCTGCTCGCCGGAAACCCCGCGCCCACGGACGCTGACGTCGACCGGGCCATGTCGGGCAACCTCTGCCGGTGCGGCACCTACCGTCGCATTCGCTCCGCCATCCACCGGGCCGCCGAGCTCAAGCGAGAGCGGTCATGACGGACGTAACCCGGCGGGAGTTCATCCGCGTCACGGCGGTGGCGGGAGGTGGATTCCGGCTGGCGATCGCGCTTCCGGCGCATCTGTGGGTTGATCCCCGGGGCTCCGCGGCGGACGCGGAGCTGACGGCCTTCATCCACATCGCCGCCGACGGCCTCGTCACGATCACCATCCCCCGACCCGACATGGGCCAGGGCAGCCGGACCTCGCTCGCGATGCTCATCGCCGAGGAGCTGGACGCCGACTGGTCCCGGGTCCGGGTCGAACAGGCCGACCTGGACGAGGAGCGGTACGGGGACCAGTACGCGGGCGGAAGCTACAGCGTTCGGGCCGGCTGGGAGCCACTGCGGCGGGCCGGCGCGACGGCGCGCTGGATGCTGGTGGAGGCCGCCGCCCGCGGCTGGGGCGTGAAGACCTCGGAGTGCATCACGGAACCGGGCCAGGTGCGCCATCCGCCGAGTGGCCGAACGGCCACCTACGGAAGTCTCGCGGCGGAAGCGGCCAGGCTGCCCGTACCCCAGAATCCGCCGCTCAAGGACCCGGCCGAGTATCGCCTCATCGGTCAGCCGACCCGCCAGCTGGACGCCCCGGACATCGTCGTCGGATCGACCGTCTTCGGGCTGGACTTCGAACGCCCCGGAATGCTGCGAGCGGTCATCGAGCGGTCGCCGGTGTTCGGCGGAAGGATCGTGTCCCTCGATGCGTCGGCAGCCCTTGCCGTTCCCGGAGTCAGACACGTCATCCAGATACCGGGAAGCGCGTTTCGCATGCCTCCCAACGAGCCTCTCGTCGAAGATGGCGTGGCGGTGCTGGCGGACAGCACGTGGGCGGCGATGCAGGGCCGCCGGGCCCTACGCGTGGAGTGGGAGCCGGGCCCCGGAGCGGCCGAGAGCACGGAAGCGTTCTGGGAGCGCTGCGAAGAGGCCGCCGCGCGGCCGAACCCGACGATCGTACGCGATGACGGCGACATCATCGCGGCCCTCGAGAGTGCGGCCCGCAGGGTGCAAGGCGTCTACCGACTGCCCTTCCTGGCGCACGCGCAGATGGAGCCCCTGAACTGCGTCGCCGAGGTCACGCGAAGCGGTTGCGAGGTGTGGGCCCCGACACAGAACCCGGCCGGGGCCCGCGAGGTCGCCGCGGCGGTTCTGGAGTGGCCCCCTGAGAGCGTCCAGGTGCACGTGATCCGGTCGGGAGGCGGCTTCGGACGGCGATTTTACGGCGACTGCGTGGCCGAGGCCGTGTTCCTGTCGAGCGCCGTTGAGGCGCCGGTCCATGTCGTGTGGACCCGCGAAGACGACATGCAGCACGGCGCCTACCGCCCGGCGGGCTACTACGTGCTGGAGGGCGGGCTCGACGAGGCGGGGAACATCGTCGCGTGGCACGACCACCTGGTGAACGCGAGCCGGGCGAGGGCGCTGGGACGGCCGCGGATCGAGCGGTGGGCCGGCCAGATGTACGAGTACGAGTTCCCGATGGGCTTCATACCGAACGTCCGCCTCGAGTACACGGAAGTCGACAGTGTGGTGCCCCGCGGCCAGTGGCGGGCGATCGAGGACTCCTCCAACATCTTCATCCTCGAGAGCTTCTTCGACGAACTGGTCCGCGCGGCGGGCCGCGATCCGCTCGAGGCCCGTCTCTCCCTGCTGGGCGAGCCCCACCAGGCCCCGTACTGGGGAGGGACGTACGACACCGGACGCCTGCGGCGCGTCCTGGAGACCGCGGCGAAAGCCGCGGACTGGGGAAAGAAGCCCCCCGACGGAGTCGGGCGCGGTCTGGCCGGGAGTTACGCGAACGGCGCCTACGTCGCCCACGTGGTGGATGTCTCGCTGGACGACGACGGCGAGGCGCGCGTTCTGCGGGTCGTGTCGGCCGTGGACTGCGGGCGGGTCGTGAATCCGAGCGGGGCGGAAGCCCAGGTGGAGGGATCGATTGTCTTCGGCCTGACCGCCGCCCTGTACGGCCGGATCACCGTCGCCGGGGGCCGCGTGAACGAGAGCAACTATCACGACTACCCGGTGATGCGGCTGGACCGGATGCCTGAGCTCGACATCCACTTCATCGAGTCGGGGGCGCCGCCTTCAGGGATCGGGGAGGGGGCCCTGCCGCCGATCGCTCCGGCCCTCACGAACGCCGTGTTCGATCTGACCGGGTTCCGGGTTCGGACCCTTCCCCTGGCGGGACAGGATCTGAGTCGCGGGGGTTAGCGCCTCGTCTCGGATTCCCGGACCTGGGTTAAGTGATCGGCCGCTCTCCTCCAGTTGACCGGTCGCCGCGTACCACTCTATATCGCTTCCTGCTTTGGTCGCCTGACCTGAGGCACCCACGGTCTGGAAACACACCAGACACATCGCAACACAAGCCGTTCGCAAGCTTAACATTTGGCCCTCCGAAACGGGATCGCGGATTGCAGGATCAGTCAACCCTACTTAGCAGGTTCACGATTCCCGTAACTGTGGCGCACTGCGAAAAAAACGGCCCTGCCGTAACTACCGACAGGGCCGTCTCTTACACAATCGGGGCGGCGAGATTCGAACTCGCGACCTCCTGAACCCCATGCCGATACGGTGCGCTGGCCAGCAGCAGTGGGCGCTGTCACTGACGCTGACACTGTTCCGCGCGCCTGAACGGGTGTAAGACGTGCCGACTGACGTGGCGAGGCCATTCTGTCAGCGTATCGGCCTCCAGATTGGAAATCCGAAGTCCACCAGAGTAGCTCCGCTGCGCGGGCGGGATGGCGGGGTCGGCCAGGATCGTCCGCATCCCGTCTTCTACTTCCGGCGCTGGGCCGGCAGCCAACGTATCGGGCCACGGCCTGGTAGTCATCTCACGACTTGCGGACCGATCCATCTTCGCCAATTCATTAAGAACAGCACACATTGTTGCGAGGACGCTCCCCGGGAACGTTCCTGTTACTCGGCAGGGCTCATGCTTGTGTCTACCGGACCCACACGACCGCACCGCGGCCTCGTCGTCTGGAGTTTGGCTGCCCTCCTCGTGCTGACCCTCATTCCCAGCGCCGCATCAGGACAGTCGCGATTGATCTTCGGCGGTGATGCCGTCGTGCGAAGCAGTTACGTGTGGCGCGGAGTTACGCGTGTGAGCGGGTGGGTGCTCCAGCCGGACGCCTTTCTGTCGGCGAGCTTCCCCAAGCTATCGGTGACGGCCGGCTGGTGGGGTACCGTAGAGATATCCGCACCGGACCCCACCATTCCGGCCGACGCCGGACTCGGTCAGACCTGGTTCGGCGAGAACGACCTGTGGGCTGAGGTGGCCGGAAGATCGGAATCGGTGGACTTCGCCCTCGGAATCACACGTTATCTCTTCGCCAGCGGAGCCTTCGGGCAGTCTGCGGACGCGGTGAACACGACCGAGCTGTACGCAGCGTCTGGGCTGGGCCTGGGCCCGACGGTGCCGCGAATCGCCCTGTGGTACGATGTCGATCGGGTACGAGGTGCGTACGTCGAAACGAGTGTGGACTTGAGGGTTCCCGTGCTTCCCTCATACGAACCGATAGTAGCGCTCTACCTGAGCACCCTCGCCGGCTGGAGCATCGGACAGGAAATCAACGCTGGCAAACCGGAGGAGGCTGCGTACTTCAGTCAGGCCGGTCTCACACATGTGGACCTGGGCCTGGAAGCGATGGTCGGCCAGGGGCAGAAGTATGTGACGTTCGAACTGCACTTCCTCTTTGCTCGGGACGGAGGGGCAAGGTCGGATGTCGGAGCCGGCACGGGCGATGACACGTCGTGGTGGCTGGGCCTCGGCTTCAGCGACTCGACAATCCTGGGTGGACTACGATGAGAGCGCACTGCCGATTGCGGGTCAGTCTGTGCGTAGGTGCTTTGGCCGGTTTCGCGGGCGCGGTATCGACCGTTGCCTGCTCGTCCGCTGAGCTGACGCTTCCTGCACCCCTTTCCCCGACTCCCACTCCGCCCGTGCAAGATGCTCAGTCCCGGACAAACTCGCTTAGGGCGGGCTTCGGCAGAGCAGATATCACGCCGCCGCCTGGACTCGGCCTCAGCGACTACGGTCCGGCCGGGGGCACTGCCGCTGGACACCGGCACCGCCTGTACGCGAGAGCGATCGCGCTGGAGGACCGGACGGGAGAGCGGGTCGCGTTCGTGACGGTCGACCTAGCTCAGCCCTCCTTCCTCCTACACCGCCAGGTGGCGGATCGTGTGGCGATGGAGACAGGTATCGGAGCCGACCGGCTCGCCCTGGCGGCCACCCACACGCACGCCGGGCCCGGTCACTTCTTCGCGAGCAAGAGCTACAACGAATACGCCCCCGGCATAAGGGGATTCGATCCGGCTGTGGTCGAGTTTCTCGCCGATCGAATCGCCGGAGCCATCCGTGACGCTGTGAACGGCCTGACCCCGGCGGCCGCGGCGTGGGTGCAGGTGCCGGTCTGGGGCGCGACGTGGAACCGGAGTCTCGAGGCACACCAGAGGAACCCTCCCGTCGAGGGCCGGCCCTCTCCTCCCCCCGGCCTGAGTCCCGTGCAGCAGGCGATCGATCCGACATGGACGATGTTACGAGTCGATACGATTTCGTCGTCAGGGGACACGATACCGGCGGGCGCGCTGAGCGTCTTCGCCTTCCACCCGACCGGCAACCCTCCGGCCAACGACCTCTATGACGGTGACGTGTCAGCGCTGGTCGAGCGTGGACTGGAGAGGCACATCGATGCTCTCGCCGGAAGCTCTCCCCCGTTCGCGCCCGCGGCGGTCCACCTGCTGGCGAACGGCGCGGACGGAGACGTGATGCTGGCGGGCACAGCGGAGATCGTCTGCACGAGGCCAGCACAGAGGCGGGGCATTCGCCCCGGCGGGCCGCGGACCCCGACCCCGCTCGACGAATGGAAATCCGATGCCCAGCAGGTGGGCTCGGCATGTGTGAGCGTGGCGCGGGCACTCGTCAACGCCGCCGGTGACTCCCTGGCCGCCCGGGCGATCGAGATCTTTGAGCGGGCCGGACGTGAGCTGCGGACCGACCTCGACATTTCGAGAGCGTTCCGCACCGTGCGACTCGCCGGACCGGACGGTCCCGATGGCCTGTGCCCGGAACCCCGGATTGGTGCCGGCGCCGCGGCGGGAGCAGAAGGAAGTCAGAGCAATTTCAAGGACTGGCGAGTCCTCGGCCTCTTCCCCCTGAACGCGGAGGAGGGCGCCGTCGATCCGGACGGTAAGGGCTGTCACGCGCCGAAGCGCGATCTGCCCTGGATCCTGAGGCTCGGACTCGGGAGCCTGTATCTGCCCACGGCTACTCAGCTCATGGTGGTCCGCGTGGGCGACATGGTTCTGGCCCTGGTGCCGGTCGAGCCGACCACGGAGGTAGGATTCCGCATCCGGGAAGCGATCCTCGATGCCGTGAGGTCGAACCGCCTGCCGGCTCGCTCGGCCGCCGTCGTGGGTCTGGCAAACGGCTACATGCAGTACACGGCCACGCGCGAGGAATACCAGGCGCAGCACTACGAGGGCGGCTCGACCCTGTACGGTCCCGGGTTCGCCGAATTCCTCCAGAGCGAGATCGTAGATATGGTCGGCACGCTGCCTGGCGGCGGCCATGCCTCCGTAGGGCCCATGTTCGGGAAGACAGGTCTGAGGCGTTCCCTGTTCCCGCGAGCGAGGGGAAACCGCCCGGACAGCCTAGTCGTCAGGTCCACTAGGTGCAGTTCAGATACCGTGATCATCCGGTGGCTGGACGCGGCGCCGGGTGACCTGCTCCCCTCCGACGGCCCCATGCTGTCCGTGCACAGATCGCGGACAGGAGATCGGTCGATATCGGTGTGGGACGACGACCGGTTCGTCGAGGTCCGACAGATCGCGGGCGAAGGCCGCAGAGGCGGCCTGTGGGAGGCTCGCTGGACGCCTCCGGGAGGCGCGAGAGGAGATTATTCGGTCACCTTCCTGCGCTGGCCGGACCCGAAAAACACCAGGAGGTTCCGATGTCCGTAACGGACGAGATATTCGCCGATCCCATGAGTGGGCCTGATCCGGGTGAGTTGAGTTCCCTGCCCCTCACGGCCGCCCGCTCGTTCGGAACGGAGGAGCGGACGCTTCTCACGGCTCGGTGCCGGCTCGTGTTCGGCCTGGGGCTCGCGATCAGCCTCGTTCTCATCCTGCTCTCACGCGGCGTGATCGACAGACCGCAGCTCCCGGCCAATGCTCTGGAGCGTTGGGAGCTGTGGCTCGATGCGGGACATCTCGTGTCGTTCGCGATCGCTTTCGGCTCGCTGTTCATCGGGAAGCCGAGCGTGCATCGCTTGCAGCTGACGGCGTTCGCCGTAGTCGCGATCAACATCGTGCTGGGCGTATTCAGCATGGGCGTGATCAGTCCCGACTACCCGCCGGCCCTGCTGATTGCCCTGGCGCTGTTCATCCCCGCCGCCGTTATACCCTGGCGCAGCAGCTACCAGGTCGCCCTCGGGCTCATTGGCGCCGCAGCGCCGGCCGTCGCGCAGGTGTTCAGCTTCGCCTTCATGCCCGAGGCGAGAGAGTATTGGGCCGGGCGAGGGGGCCAGACGGCCTTCCTGGACCAGCTGGTGGTGCTGACCGTCGGTCTCCTGATTCTCGCCGCCACGTCCGTGCTCGTGACGCGCACCCTCTACAGCTTGAGGCGGAAGGCGCACCGAGCCAGACAGCTGGGCAGCTACATCATCGAGAAGGAGATGGGAAGAGGCGGCATGGGACAGGTTTTTGTCGCCCGGCACGCCCGGATGTGTCGGCCCAGTGCCGTAAAGGTCCTCCGGGCTTCGGGCAGCCTGGACCTCGATGCCCTGGCCCGCTTCGAGCGGGAAGTGCAGCTCTCATCGAGCCTTACCCACCCGAACACGATCACGATATTCGACTTCGGCCGCGCCGGGCAGAACACCTTCTATTACGCCATGGAGTACCTGGAAGGTCTCGACCTGCAGCGCCTCGTGAAGCGCTTCGGGCCGCTGGCTCCCGCGCGAATCGTGTACCTGCTGGCGCAGGTGTGCGGCTCGCTGGCGGAGGCGCACGGCCGTCAGATCGTTCATCGGGATATCAAGCCCGCGAACATCTTCCTCACGCAGCGAGGAGGCCTGTTCGACTACGTGAAGGTGCTGGACTTCGGCCTGGCCAAGCACGTGGATTCCAGAGATGGCGAGGGCGTGACTCAGACGGGACTCATCCTCGGAACACCGGAGTACATGGCACCTGAGGCCATTCGTGATGAAGGAAGTGTTGACACGCGGGCGGACCTATACGGACTCGGGGCCGTGGCGTACTACCTCCTGACCGGCCAGCCACCGTTTGGCGGTGGATCCGCGGTGCAGACCCTCGT
>CAXMRU010000052.1:0-10313 GCA_964195715.1 Akkermansiaceae bacterium
CCGAGCCCGACACCGCTGGTCTCCGATTTCGTGCTGAAGAATGGATCGAAGATCCGGTCGCGAATCGCAGCGGGGATGCCGGCTCCCGTGTCCTCGACTGCCAGCATGACCTGGCGCTCCGGATCCGACTCGCCGGGGGCCGTGCGGAGGATCAGCTCTCCCCCACCCGGCATCGCCTCCGCGGCATTGATCATCAGTGCCAGGAGGGCCTGCACGATCTGATCTCCGTCACACACCACCGTGTCGTCCTCCAGGTCGGGCATGACACTCACTTCTACCGAGCCGAGCTTAAGATGATGTCCGGCCAGTTTCGCGGCCCGATCGATCAGGTCGTGCAGGTGCTCTGGCTTGAACTCGTGTGGTGACTCGCGAGCGTACGTGAGGAGGTCCTTGACGATCCGCCCGCAGCGCATGGACTCCGATCGAATGAGTTCCAGCTCCTCAAGGACCTTCGCGCGGCGATCCCCCTGCGGCATGTCCTTCTCGACCTGGCGGGTGATCACCTTCGAGTAGGTTACGATCCCAGACAACGGGTTGTTGAGCTCGTGGGCCACGGTGGCTGCCATGCGGCCGAGCGAGGCGGCGCGATCCACCTGGATCATCTGCCGGTTGATGTCTTCCAGCTCGGCCGTCTTTGTCCTTACCCTGTCTTCCAGCGTCACCGACCAGTCCCGTAACTCGGCGTCAGCCGTCCTGAGGTTGCGGGCCATGTCGTTGAACGACTGCGCGAGCTGACCGAGTTCATCCGACCGCCGCAGATCGATTGAGACATCCAGGTTCCCGGCGGCGAGAGCCTCCGTGCCCCGTTTCAGTTGTTTCGCGGGAAGGTGGACCGCCTCGTACACGATGAGGGCGATCACCAGGGCCGACACGAAGATGATCCCGAGTCCGACCAGTCCGCTGCGCCACGCGGCGGCCGCGATCGCCTCATCGACTCCCGCCATCGAAAGCTGTACATCGAGAACGCCGAGCACCCTATGGCTCGGATCGTGGCACCCGGCGGATGCGCAGCCCGGCTCGTTGAGGATCGGGTTCAGAATTCCGAGAATTCGCTGCTGATCCACCCCCGTGAAGATGCGTGCCCGCTCTGCGCTCGGCAGGTCCGCTGGAGGATCGCCGCTGCCGTGGCACGCCCGGCACGCATCCGCGTCCCGGCCCACGGCGGTGCCGATCTCGGCGGTTTGGCTGGAGAACCGTATCTCTCCCCGAGCGTTGTAGATGCGGATCACTTCCATCCCCGGCTCGGCTCCCAGCTGACGCACCGTACGCTGGATGTGGTCACGGTCCTTCTCCATCATCTCCACCACGAGGCTCTTCTTGATGAAGCTGCTGGCCCGATACGCCTCGGATCGCACCAGCTCCAGTGTCATTGTGTCCCGATAGTGGTTACTGATGGTCGTATTGACGACGAACAGAGCGAGGATCGAGACGAACAGGATTGCAAACAGGCGTATGCTGATGGAGGACTTCAGAACAGAGATCCAGGTGGGCTTGCCCATGAAATTCCTCGCATTATCGCCGCAAACCGATTCGACGGCCGTGGAAGCGCGAAGGGGGCGCCTGTCTACGGATCAGAAGCGTACGCATCCTGCAATGCCACTTCGCTGCACAATACGTGCCTCAAGGAGGCGGTCGGGACGGGTCTCTCGCCGTGCGAGCCGTGCGAGGAGGTGGGCCGTCAGCCGCTCGCAATTAGGGCAACGAGATCCTCGAATGCCGACTTACCCAGAACGCGCTCAAGCGATGCCTGCGGCGTGCCACCGTCGGCCAGGACGGGGCCCAACTCTGACTCTCCGGAGGCTACGACCGCTTCGAGAATCGCCTGCTTCACGGTGCGCAACCGATCGGCGTACCAGGCAAGCGTGCTCTCGGCACGCACGATACCCGAGACGTTCTCCAGTGGTTCGGCCGGTCGCACCCGGAACAGCCAATCCTCTCCGTCCGGGAGTCGGCATGGATCGTTTGTCTCCGAGTAAGCGTCGTTGGTCTCCATGACCTCTCCCGCGATCGGCATCTTCAGCGGAACGGCCAGGTGCTCCCGGGCGATCCAACCGCACGGCTGATCGCGCTCCAGGAACAGGCCGGGTCCTGGACTCACGACCCGTCGAATGGGACTGAGCATGCGTACAAGAGATCCGTCGAGGCCCACGGTGACGACATCGGTCTCGGTGTCCGTGAGCCAGAAGTGTGGCGGACGGTACGGCCGGTCCAGATACAGTCGACACCCGGCCAGAAGGTGCGAGAGGTGCGCGCCGGCCTGCCCCAGAGGTGACGCCGTTTCGGAGATTCCGATCAGATCCGGCGCCAGCCCTTCGGCGTGGCGACAGGCTGCTCTTCCCTCTCCGCTGAGAGCGTGATACAGCTCACACCCCTCGCACTCGTAATTCCGGTCGCAGAGATGATAGCTCAGCACACCGGACAGAACCCAGATGCAGGGAAGCTCTTCTCGAAGTTCTCTCGCAGTCCCCGCAGTATCCATCTCAAGCTCCAGGTCGATACGTGAGCGTCGTCGTGCGCGCTTGGTCTACTCCGGCAGATCGGCGCTACGGAGAAGCTCCTCCGCAAGAGCGTCCCACCGATCATCCGATAAAGCCCGGGCAAAGCCCTTCACTGGCGCGCCACCGTCGGGAAGGGCCACGCCGAGTTCCCGCGTCCACATGGCGCGCAGCCCTTCAGCCGTCTGTCCGAGCCAATCCCGGGCCATGTCCGCCGAGAGCAGGTTACGCTGCATCTTTCCGGGATCTCGGACACGCACCTTCATCAGCCATCCGCCTTCGTACGGCTCGTCGTTCACGATTCCCGGCGAGCCCTGTACGTCCGCGTTGACCGACTCCACGACGCCGTCGACCGGCGACAGCATGCGTATGGCCCGTGGGCCTACGCGCACGGTCCATCCCAACTCTCCCTGCCGGACCCGGTCTCCGGGTTTCGGGAGATCCAGGGCCGAGGGCTCGCCGACGAGCTGCTGCGCGAAGTCATCCATCCCCACCCGGAACACGCGGTCTGCCTCGGGCGTGGCCCAGGTATGACCGAGATGGAACAGGTAGTCACGCGGGGCCGCGAACCAACCCGTGCCCGACCGCCGGGCCAGAACAGGGGCGGCATCCGCCTCCGTTTGCCCGACCACCTTCCAGTAAAACACGAGCGCGGCCAGGAAGCCTATGACAATCAGGTACTCGATTCCCTTCGTCGCGAAGATATCCACTGCAGCCATGCCTTCCATTTCTCTCTGCCTTTCAGGCTGCGGACGCCGGCGCGCGTTCGATGCGCTCTACCTCATCCGCTCGAACGTGAGCGGAGTCCAGGACCGGCATGCGGTTGACCACCCAGCGGAAGACCCAGATTTCGGCCGACAGGACGGCGAGCGTAACGACAATCTCCTGCCAGCTCGGAACGTACCGCACAGGCAGGTACCACTTGAAGGCGATGACCGAAATATTCAATCGGTTGAGCACGATCCCCACGAGGGTGAGCGCAGCGGCGGTACGGATCACTCTCGAACTCTTCCTGGCCACTCCATGGAGGAACAGCCAGCTGGGGAGCGCTACGAATCCTATCACCTCGAGCAGATACCAGGATCCCCATCCAGTCGTCAGGTATTCCCATTTTTGTCCGTGCACGAACACGAGCAGCTGCAGGAAGAGGTATACGAAGAGCGTCCCCGCGCAGATCCGGGCCAGGCCCTGGACGATGCCGTCGTGCGATCGCTCGAGGTCCCGTCCCACCCGGTGGTGGAAGACCCGGTGTGTGATCGAGCCCTCGAATATGACCATGGAGAGTCCCGCGAAGATGCTCGACACGAAGAACATGATGGGGATGAACTCCGAGTACCACAGCGGGTGCACTTTATCCCGGGCCATCATGTACAGGGCCCCGAGGCCTGATTGGTGCAGCGTAGACAGTGTAATGCCAAAGATGACTGCGCCGAGGGTCAGCCGATTCAGCCACCGGCGCAGCCGAGGCCAGCCCGCCCACTCGGCGATCGCCGGCGCGAACTCGAGTAGCTCGGCGGTCATGTAAAGGAGGAAGTGCCACGCCACGAGGAACAGAACCGAGCTGACACCGAAGGAGTTGCCGATGATCGGATTGATCACATTCCACGGGCGCCCGAGGTCCAGCAGCAAGGCTCCTGCATAGAACACGTAAGCCAGGAAACCGTTCAGGACCGTCGCGCGCACGATGGGCTGGTACTTCTCCACATTCAGGATGTACACCATGAAAGTGAGAACATAGGCGCCGCCTGCGAACGCCACTCCCGTGATCACGTCGAAGCCGATCCACAGGCCCCACGGTACGTCCTGCGAGAGGTTCGTAACGGATCCGAGGCCCTGTGTGAAACGGATGTACAGAATCACCGCAGCCACCACCATGATCACGATCGTGATCACGTTGAACGGGGTCATTATCCGTCCGCGAGGCTTCATCTCACCCGCCAGGAAGCGAGCGAAGCGTCGGGTTTCGTTCCAGAATCCGGGCGTCTCAGCACTGACTGTTGCCATGGGTCAGCCCTCCGAATCTTGCTGACGATTGCCAGCCGTGGCCTTGCTGACAGCCAGCAGGAACGGCGGGAACAGCGTCAGCACGAACGGGACCGCGTACAGGAAGTCACGAGTGAAGGTTGGATACGGAGTTTGACTCAGATCGGTACGGAACCCGAGTTGCTCGAAAGGCACGGAAGCCAGATACAGCAACCCGGTGCCACCAGCTTCACGTTCACCGTAGACGTGGTGCACGTACTTGTCCGGCTCTCCGTATACCCTCGACCAGGCGAGCTCCAGCATCTCTGTGCGCGTGCCGTACGAAGTGGCGTTCACCGGGCAAACGGAAACACAGGCCGGCACCCCCCCATCCTTCAGCCGGTCGAAGCACATCTGGCATTTCTGAATGCGCGGGTTGGCGCTGTGGTACTCGAACTTAGGGACATCAAACGGACACGAGAGCATGCAGAAACGACAGCCCATGCACTTGTCGCCGCGCCATATCACGGGTCCTTCCTCGGTCTTGTACATGGCTTTGGTCAGGCACGCCGAGGTGCACGCAGGCTGGAGACAGTGCATGCACTGACGCTTTACATTCACGGGGCCGTTTTCCGTCTCATATCGATTCACGACGGTCCACTGAGTCTCCGACGTATCCCGCACCGTCCCCGACTCGACAGACTTCGGCGGTTCGGGCAGCCCATTGGCTTCCGCGCAGGCGCGCTCGCACATCCGGCAGCCGATGCACTTCGTCGTATCCACGAGGATCGAACCCGAGCCGGTCACAGCCGCGAGTTTTGTGTTCGCGGCTGGTGTTCGAGCCTGGGCCAGGTTCCTGCCCACGAGCGTGGACCCGGCGGCAAGGGCCAGCGTCTTTACGGCAGACCGTCTACGCATCTCGGCCTCCTGAGGGATGAGAGGTCCGGGGCGGAGCCCCTGTCTCCCGTGTATCGTTCACCGCCGGTGTCAGGCGGAAAGGAACTCGTCCTGGAAAGCCGCCCAGTCAGCGGCATCCAATTGGCTCAACGCACCGACGGGCAGCTCGCCACCATCGGCGAGGGCAAGTCCCGTGGTCACGTCGGCGGATCGCTCGAGCAGGTGATCCCGAATCCGTCCATACTGAGTACGGGTCCAGTCGACTGCTGCCTGTCCGATCATCCAGGTCGGCACTTCTCCAGACAGGTCCTCGGGCTGGATCAGATAGGTCCAGTCGCTGCGACTCGATCGCACTCGACGCCAGCCGGCATCACCTGCCGGAGTCGCCTTCGCGGCGGTTATGCTACCGGCAATCGGAGACCGGACGACGAGATGGCGCTCGCCGCTTCCAACCGTCATCAGGGGGTCCCCCTTCTTGACGTGCTCTCCAGCGCTCCGGATCTCCAACTCGGGATCGGGGCCGACGAGCGAGAGAAGCAGAGGGTGGACGCCGATCTCGACATCTCCGCCGGGCCTTACCTGGCCCCACGTGAAGGTCGGCTGCAGGAAGACACCCGCTGGCAAGCGGGTGACAAGGTCGCGCAACGGCAGCGCGCGCGGGCCCATCGCGGACTCGCCTGCGATCCGACGCGGCCTCTCTACGAGGAGGTAATGCCCCGTGAGCACTGCCACCACGGTCACGAAGAAGACGACACCAAGCATGGATTCCTCCCCGGCAGTTTTGCCCTTCGGTCCGGCTCCGGCGCGTCCCCTCTTCTCGGGGTGGCCGGAATCACGGTCGGGCGTTGCCGTTCTGCCCTCTGTATGGGCAAGCTTGGTGCCGAGAATGGACGGCGGTGCCGAGAGAACTGTATATCGTGACGCTATCGTCTGTTACGGGTAGCCGACTGCTCGCTCCAGGTAAGCAGCAAGGACGCTGAGTGTCGAAGAATTCAACGCCACACAGCCCTCTTCTAACCCACTCGCAAGGGGTATATGGCGTCATCTAGCTGACCTTTGTGGAGTTACAGGCCGTGTGGCAGGATTCGACACCGACTTGTGGTATTCTTCAACGGTTTCCGGCACGTGGAACGTCAGGATACGCAGCGGTGCTGCTACGAGGACGTCTGATACTGGAACGCCCATGCCATCGGCTCGAAGCAATCTTCTACGCTGTTGCTCCGTCCCCCCGCCGGACATCGAAAAGGTCTTGCTCCAGGACACGGGCGGCGGCAGTTTGGGCCGGGAATCGCCTCACCGACTCTGCCCGTGGGCAGCCAGTCCGGTGGAGCCGGAACACCGCTTACCAGCGCTCAGAAGAGATCAGCCTTGGATGCCAACGAAGGAGTGCGCCCAACTGCCGTACGTCCGCTCTTGGAGCATCCGCTCGCACGTACCCTCACACTGCTGGCGTTGCTGTTCATCTTCCTGCTCGGGGTGAACGGCCTCGGGGACGCGTTCAAGTCACTGGGGGGGGGACTCCTCGATTCGTTTTTCGCCGCCACGGAAAACCCTTTCATGGGTCTCATGGTGGGGATCCTGGCAACGACCCTGGTCCAGAGCTCATCGGTTTCGACCGCTCTCATCGTCGGCCTCGTGGCCGCACCGGATAACGCTCTTCCAATCGCCAACGCTGTACCGATGATCATGGGCGCCAACATCGGAACCACCGTCACGAACACGCTCGTGTCGTTGGCCCACATGGGGCGCAAGGAGGAATTCAACCGGGCCTTTGCCGTCGCTACATGCCATGACTTCTTCAACTTCATGGCCGTGGGCCTGTTGCTGCCGCTCGAAATGGCCACGGGATATCTGCAGAAGACGGCAACGTGGCTGAGCTCGTTGGTCACAGACTTCGGTGGCGTCAGCTATGACAGCCCGATCAAGGGCGCCTTGAAGACAGCTCTGAAGCCGATCAAGGCCGGCATTCACGCAGTGTCGGACTCAGAGCGTGTGCAGGCGGTTCTGCTGATTCTGGTGTCCGGGCTCCTGATCTACGTCGCCTTGATGTTTCTCGTGAGGGTAATGCGGGGGGCGATGAATTCACGGGTGGAAACGATCCTGTCCCGCGGTCTGTTCCGCTCGCCCGTAGTGGCCATCGTCGTGGGCATCAGCGTCACCGTGATGGTCCAGTCGAGCTCGATTACCACGTCGCTTCTCGTGCCCCTCGCCGGGGCGGGTCTTCTCACCCTGGAGCAGGCCTTCCCGGTTACAATCGGAGCCAACATCGGCACGACCGTCACGGCCTTCCTCGCGGCCCTCGCCGTCACGGGTCCCAACGCGATCGCGGGCCTGACCATCGCGCTCGTACACCTCCTGTTCAACCTGACGGCCACAGCCCTCATCTATCCCGTAAAGCGGGTCCGGGACGTTCCGCTCAATGCGGCCAGGCGGCTCGCGAAGCTTGCCGTGAAGTCGAAGCCCCTGGCCTTTGTCTATGTGATCGTGCTCTTCTACGGACTTCCCGCCCTGTTCGCGCTTCTGAACCGGGCTCGGTGATCGGAGGAAATCTATGCTCAAGGAACTGCTCAGCATTTTTCGCTCCAGCCAACCGCTGGCTGAGATGGGAGACAATTTCTCGAAGATGCTCGGCCTGACGTACCAGATGACGATCCAGGCAGGCGAGGTCTACTTCTCAGAGTCTCTCCAGGCCGACGCCCGAACTGCCATCTACAAGACCGATGTCAAGGTCAACAAGCTGGAGCGGAAGATCCGGAAACAGGTGATCGCGCACCTGTCCCTCAGTTCGGAAAGAAGATCGGTTCCCTATTGTCTCCTGCTCATGAGCCTCGTGAAGGACGTCGAGCGGATCGGTGACTACGCGAAGAACCTGTCGGAGGTGCGGGACTATCACCCTGCGGCGCTTCCCGAGGACGAGATCGCCGGGGAGATGAGAGAGATCCGGTTGGGAATCGAACAGGCCTTTGCCGAGATATCTTCGGTGTTCGAAGTCTCGGACCACGAGCGCGCCGTGGAGCTGATCCGGGAGGGACGGGACCTGACGCGGCGCTGCGACGCCGTGGTGGGCCGGGTAGCACGGAGCGACTACCCGGCGTCAACCGCCACGTCGGTCGTGATGGGGGCCAGGTTCTACAAGCGGATCGGGGCGCACGTGCTGAACGTGCTGTCGAGTGTGGTCATGCCGCTGCACAAGCTGGATTACTATGACGAGAAGAGGTTAGCCGAGGCGGCGGCTGACGAGTAGGGCCGCTCAGGGGTACAGCAGGAAGCGGCCGCGAGCACGACGTGTCAAGCCACGGTGCACCGAGCTGGCGGAAGGGGCAGTCCGTGCCCCCCCCCCCGGCCGACCAAGAATGCGAACGACCGATCCAGCATGTTGCCCTGAAGCCGGACTCCCCCGTTCGGGGTCTACCAGTCACTCCCACAGGTAACCGACATGAGCCTGCTCACAGAGGCAAGCCGGCGAATGACCATGCTCCCTCTTGTCCTTCTCTCGGGTGTTGTCATGTCAGGGTGCTCCTGTACCGAGCAACGACCCTACCCCGAGCGCGTCGAAATCCGACGTACATCCTTCGGTGTTCCCCACATCAGGGCGGAAGACCTGGGCGCCATGGCCTACGGCCTCGCGTGGGCTCACATGGAGGACTATAGCGAGCTGGTCGTAGAGCGCCTGACGATGGTCAGGGGAGAACTGGCACTCCACAAGGGAGAGGAATTCGTAGACTCCGATTTCTGGTGGCGTCGGAGGTACGAGCAGGCCGTGGAAGCGTACCCCACCCTGCACCGGGATGCCAGGGATCTCTATGAGGGCTACTCCGCAGCAGTGAACCGGTACATCGAGCTTCATCCCGAGGAGGTGCCGGAATGGGCCACTCCCCAGTTCACGGGGGTGGACATTGCCGCCCACTGGGTGGATGAGACTCTCGATGGTGCCATTCGACGATTCGGCAGCAGCCAGGCGCAGCGGCGGGCGCGGCCCGACTCGGTCTCCTCCTCCGGTGACGGATCCAACGCCTGGGCATTCGGTCCATCTCGCACGGCCAGCGGGAACTCGATTCTCGTCCGAAACCCCCACCTGTCCTGGGGTGCGGGGAGGTACAGCGTTTACTACGAGGCGCAGATCACAGTTCCCGGATCGATCGACTTCTACGGCGACTTCAGGGTTGGCTACCCGATGTACTTCAACGGGGGATTCAACCGGAACCTCGGCTGGAGCACGACGAACAACTCTCCGTACGTGGAGGAGTTCTACGCGCTGGCCGTGGATCCGCAGAACCCGGACGCATACTTCCTCGACGGTGAGTCCATCCCGCTGGAGATCTCCCGGATCGCCATCGGGGTCGGGACTGCCGGCGAGACGGCGTCCGTGACGCGGGAGTTCTTCGATACCGAGATCGGCCCTGTCGTCGAACGCACCGAGGACACCATCTACGTCGTTCGCTCGGCTGACTGGGGCGAGTATCGTCGCACGGAGCAGTTTCTCCGGATGATGCAGGCGTCGAATCTGGACGAATGGAAAGACGCGATGCGGCTGCGCGCGATGAAGGAATCGAGCTTCACGTACGCTGATGGGGCAGGAAACATATTCTACGTGTGGAACGCCGCGATTCCCGAGCTGCCGCATCCCTCGGGACATGATACGATAGCGATTCCCGTAATCTCTCGTGCCGACGTCTGGCAGGACCTGGTCCCCTTCGATTCCCTGCCCCAGCTGCTGAACCCGTCGAGCGGCTACCTGCATAGCGAGAACGACTCCTTCCACTACACGAGCTTGGATGACCCCCTGGAGACCCCGGCCGTCAACGCGGCGTGGCCCGAGCGGCGCCTGCGCCTCCGTAGCCAACTGGCTCTCGAGCTGGTCGGGGGCGCGAACGACCTGACCCTCGAGGACGTCATAACTCTCAAGCACTCACCTCGGATGCTCATGGCAGACCGGGTGAAGGAAGACCTGGTTCGGGC
>CAXMRU010000053.1:0-2446 GCA_964195715.1 Akkermansiaceae bacterium
CGGCCAGGATCATGAACAGGCCGAACGCCAGGACGAACGCGGGCAGACGCGTGGACGGAGCTGCCAGCACGAACACGATCCCGAAGCCGATCCGGACGATCGACAGCACGGGCAGCATGCGTGGCGTTATGAGTGAGCGGAGGGCCCACCGCAGACGAGCAGGCGAGAACAGAATCGTGAGGCCGATCCCTAGTATGATGAGTCCGGCCAGAGTGACAATGAGGGTCATGGCACCCTCCTCAGATCCAGGTCGTGGAAATCGTAGCTGAAGTCGACAGAGGGCGAAGCGGCCTTCATTCGCGCCCCCGCCACGCTCCCGTCCGTCGCCAGCTCGAACATGATGAACGCGTCGGCTCGCAGCTCGCGGTCCCGCCACCGCACGAGGAACGTTTCGTACTGCCAGTGCTCCAGGTCACCGAGGAGGGATGGAGTCCGGCCGAACTGGACTTCGAGCCCGCCGTCGCCCTCCGTGATCCTCACATCGCCGTACCAGGCGGCGCGGTAGTTGCCCGCGTAGGCGGCGGGCGAGAGCGACGGGCGAGAGGAGGTGTCCCGGGCGGCCGCTTCCGACAGATCCCGCGCCGCGACGGCCGAGTCGCGCAGCGCGATCAGATCTTGCCACGCGCTGATCCAGTCGCGGGGCTCCGCCTCCAGGTAGTAATCCAGGATGTAGGCCGTGATGGACTCGAAAGCGGCCCCTATCTCCTGGCTGGTCATCACCGCGACTCCGAGCTTGAGATCCGGAACCATGGCGACGCGCGACACGTAGCCGGGGAGCCCCCCGGTATGTGTCACGAGCTTGTGGCCGCGATAGTCGCGCACCACGAAACCGAGCCCGTATCCCCGGTATTGCTGCTGCATGGGCGCCAGCGCGTCCGGCCACCTCCCGATCGGCATCGGGGTCACCGGACTCCACAGCTCGCGCGTCGTGCGTGGGCTGAACAGCAGATCCGCGCCCGCCACCCGGCCGGAGTCCAGCTGCACGATCAGCCATTTTGCCATGTCGGCCGCTGTCGAGTTGATCCCGCCAGCCGCGTTGGTGGCCGTGGCGGTGAGCGGCGCCACGGGACGTACCACTCCCTCGATCCGCGCGTGCGGCGTGGCGACGTTGCCCTCCTCCACCGTGGAGGCCCGTGTTACCCGCGTGTCCTCCATGCCGAGCGGCTCGATGATCCGGGAGCGAACGAAGTCCTCCCACGTGAACCCGCTGACCTCCTCGATCACCAGCGCGGCTACGTGGTACAGGATGTTGTCGTAGGCGTACGCACTACGGAAGCTGGTCGCCGGCTCGAGGTGGCGAACTGCCTCGACGATCTCTTTTCGCGTCACGTTCGATTCGGGCCAGTACAGCAGGTCCCCCTGGCCGAGACCCAGACCGCTCCGGTGCACGAGCAGGTCTCGCACGGTGATCTCGCGCGTCACCCACGGGTCCCACATCCGGAACCACGGCAGGTAGTCGATCACGTGGCCATCCCACTCAAGCTTGCCCTCCTCCACGAGGAGGCCGAGCGCCGTGGCCGTGAACGCCTTGGTATTGGACGCGATCCCGAATCGACTTCGTTCGTCCACCGGATCGGGCTCGCCGAGGCGGCGCACGCCGTACCCCTTAGCCAACACCACCTCACCGTCCTTCACGATCGTCACGCCAATCCCGGGAACTTCGAATATCTCCCGTGCTCGTTCGACCCAGGCGTCCAGGTCGGGCACACCTGCGGCGGTCTCCTGGCTTGAAACCGGCCGGGGAGAAAGAAGCGACGAACCGACGATCGCGAGGACGAGGATCAGGCTGCGGCTGGCAGGTTGCTGAACAAGAGACATGGGCTCGACTCTCAGTGCGGAGGTGCGCTGGCTCGATCAAGTGAGTAGGGTGAATCTAGAGCCGGTTTGGAGTCGTAGGAACCACTGGACCCGGACTCACTGAATCGGAAGTCGCTGCCATGGAAGACCCGACCATCCCCTCGTCGCTGATCGGCGCGATCACTTTCTTCCTGCTTCTCGGCGTCATCGCGTTCGTAGTCGTCAAGGAGATGGTGAAAGTGATCCTCAAGCCGGCGCTCGTCGTAGCCGTCCTGGCGGTCGTGGCCGTGTGGGCCGGCGTCCTCGACGAGACCGTGGTGGGGAGTGGATTCGAGTGGATCGGGGATCGGTTGCTGGCCGGGAGCGGGGGCATCTCTGACTGGGTCGCCGACGTGTGGGCGTCGCGAACGGAAGGAGCCTGATCCAGCGGTGTTCCGCAAGCCCCTCGGGTTCCCGACTCGCGACTGGAGTATCGTCGATTGCCGGTCTATCTTCCGCGGGCAAACCACTGCACTCAAACCGGAAGAAGCGTCATCGACTCTCTGACCCCGGGCCAGCGGGCCCATCTCAAGTCGCTCGCCCACCCGTTGAAGCCGATCTTCCAGATCGGAAAGGACGGCGTCACTGAGCGAGCCGTCGTTGCTGTCCG
>CAXMRU010000054.1:0-2974 GCA_964195715.1 Akkermansiaceae bacterium
GGAGTGGGAGCACACGCGAACCGCCCTCGACATTTGCCAGGTGTTCGCTCGGCAGGCGGGCCTCGAGTGGGTGGGCGGACTGGGGCTCGGGGGAGGGGAGGCGATTGGAGGGCGGCCCCTCGAGGAGCTCGGCGGCCAAACGCGTCACGTGCGCCGAGGTCTCGACCTCGCGGCCGAAGCCCTGTTGGCCGGCCACGTGATACCCGAGGAAGCGCAGACGCTGTTCGCCCGTCCGGCGATACCGTCCCGGCTCTACACCGCTATCGGATCGATTGGGTGGCTCAGGGCGGCGCGCCGTCACGGGACTTTGCGGAGACTCTGGGACCAGCCACTGGGGTAGCGCCGGAATCCGCGCGCAGGCCTCAGGCGCCGACCACCGTCAGCCCTGACGCCCGCGCCGCGAGAGCCAGGGCCCGGTCGTGTGTCGCCAGCGCCAGGTCGTCTCCCCGGGAGTCGCGCCACAGGAGAGCGGTGGCCAGGTGCACGGCATCGAGGGTGCCGAGCGGAGTGGGGAAGGGCTGGCCGGCCCGGCGGAGCACCGGCCACGTGGGTTCCACCACTTCCATCTCGGCCGAGAGCCGGTACACGGCTTCACGGCGGACCGCGAGGTCCTCCGGCGTCAGATCCTTCCGCAGCCGCAGGCGATCCAGGGCGCGCAGGCACTCGACCTCGACGAGGGCGGATCCCACACCGAGCTCGATGTCCGGCCACTCCGCCAGCCGATCGGGCTGACCCAGCAGCACGCGCAGGAGGACGGAGGCATCCAGGTAGGCGATCACCTGTCGGCCTGACGCTCTTCGCGCAGCAGCTCGAGCACGTCCACCTCGAACTCGAGAGGAGGGGGGAGGGATACGTCCTGGATCCGGTCCACGCCTTCCGAACGGGAGCGGACGGACAGGGGGTCGGCGTCCGCGAGCGGCAGGATGCGGGCGATTTCGGTCTCCCTGTCGAGGACCGTGATGGTCTCCCCGCGCCGCACTCGGCGCAGGTACTCCGACAGCCGCGCCTTGAGCTCGGCCACTCCTACACGATCAGTCATGGTCACAAGGTGACCAGTAGTGATCATTTCGGCAACCTCAGCCGGGAATGCAGCGACTTCGGGAGTCGGACGCGCCGTTAGCCACTGTGCTCGTGGACCCTCTTGGGCTCGGGGAGAGCCCAGCGTGAGCCGCGGCCCGAATGGTTCGCGACGCGGACGACGGACTCGAACTGAGCGGCCGCCTCCTCGGCCGTGGCGCCGAACGCAGAGACGTCCTTGAACTCGGGGGAAGTCGCGATGTAGCCCCCTTCCTCGTCGTTCCACATGATGCGGATGGTGTAGCTGTCCACTCACTGCTCCCTCTCCGAGGCACGGGGCGAGAAACCCCCACTGTCACACCCCCCCGCCATCATTCCCTCAACAAGCGACGTACCCAGAGGACCGCCCGGGCCCGGCGGACGGTCGAGCCCCCCACGCTCGCCTTCGCTCGTGGCCCGGCGCCGGACGGCCCGAGACCGCGCGACGTCTTCGCACCACGTCCGCGGCCGGGTCCCCGGAATCTGAACCCACGCTCCACGGCGCTCCGCTGCGCCTCATGCGGCGACGCGCCCGACGAGTGAGAGCCCACGAGGAGGCACTCATGAAGACCGAGATCCTGCTGGACCACGAGCCGGTCGCTGACGGCGGCTGGCTCCTGAGAACTCTCTTGAAGATCGAGGGGACACCGCGCACCGACGACAACCGCGTGCCCCTCAACCTGTCGATCGTGCTGGACAAGTCAGGCTCGATGGCGGGAGAGAAGCTGGAGGCGGCGAAGGAGGCGGCCCGCAGCCTGGTGCAGCGGCTGTGGCCGGAGGACACGGTGAGCGTGGTGACGTACGACGAAAGCGTGCACGTGGTCGCGCACCCCGCGACAGGCGAGGCCCAGTCCGGGCTCACGGGCCTGATCGCCGGGATTCACTGCGGCAGCACCACCAACCTGAGCGGTGGGTGGTTCAAGGGGCGGGACTTCGTGGCCGAGAATCAGCGCGACGGGGCGGTGAACCGGGTGATAATCCTCACCGACGGCCTGGCCAACGTCGGGATCACCGATCCCGCGAAGCTCACGGGACTGTGCCGGACGGCGGCCGCCAACGGAATCACCACCACCACGATCGGATTCGGGGCCGGGTTCAACGAGATCCTGCTGACCGGGATGTCCGACGCCGGGGGAGGCGCGGCCTACTACATCGAGCACCCCGACCAGGCGCCGGGCGTGTTCGACGAAGAGCTCGAGGGGCTGCTCTCGATCTCCGCCCAGAACCTGACGGTCCGCCTCGAGCCGACGGCCGGGAACGAATGCGTGCAGGTGTGGCACGAGTATCCCTCGACCCCCGAGGGCGACACACTCGTGCTCGCGATCGGCGACCTGTACGCCCGCGAGCCCCGACACGTGCTGGCCGATTTCCTTCTCAAACCGGCGGAGGACGGCCAGGAGGAGGCCGAGATCGACGTGGGGACATTCGTCATCACCGCGCAGGTGCTCAACGAGGACGGCAGCATCGAGAAGCAGGAGGTTACGCTGCCCATCACGCTGTCTCCCGTGGAAGGCGGCTACGCCGAGCCCACCGTGCGCAAGGAGATGCTGCACTTGGAAGCGGCGCGCGAAAGGCGCCAGGCGCTCGAGGACTGGGACCGGGGCGACTACGTGGGAGCCCGGCAGCGGCTGCAGAGCTTCGGGGTGGGCATCGCAAATTCGCCGTACGCGGACGCCGAGCTACGCGAAGAGGCGGCGGATCTTGACCGAATGGCCGCCCTGTCGGCGCCGCACCTCGTGAGCGAGGAGGACCGCAAGTACATGCACCTGCGTCAGCACTGGGCCACGCACTCGACGCGAAAGGCGGCGGAGCGTGTGTCGAGGGTGAAGCGGGAGGAGGAGAGGAAACCCTAACCCGGCTCGCGCTCGAGATCAGCCGACGGTCGGCAACACCGAGAGGCCCTCCAGGCGGGCTGCCT
>CAXMRU010000055.1:0-39309 GCA_964195715.1 Akkermansiaceae bacterium
TGACAGACCTGTCCCGCGCGAAGGACGAAGCCCGAACCATCGCGTCCAACGCCTTCCTAGTGCTGGTGTACGGTCCCGATCATCCGTATGGCCGACTCGCCACCATGGAAGCCACGGCTGCTATCACGCGTGATCAAATGGGCATGTATCACTCCACATTCTACCGGCCGAACGTGTCCACGCTGGTCCTGGTAGGTGACGTATCGGCGGACCGCGATCACGCGACGGTTGAGCGCGCGTTCGGCTCGTGGGAAAGTGGTGACGTGCCAGCGGCCCGGATTCCGGACTTGCCGGTGAGCGGGCCGACCACGATCTACCTGATCGACAAGCCGGGTGCTGCACAGTCCGAGATTCGTATTGGACATTCCGGTGTCGCGCGGACAGACGCCGATTACTTCAACATTACGGTAATGAACACGATCCTCGGCGGCTCCTTCACGAGCCGCCTGAACAGCAATCTCCGTGAGGAGCACGGCTACACCTACGGAGCGGGCTCTGGATACTCCATGCGTCGTGGAGCCGGCCCGTTCCAGGCGGGAGCGGCCGTCGTGTCGGACAAGACCGACAGCGCCGTCGTCGAGTTCTTCCGTGAGCTGGAGCGGATGCGTACTGAAACCGTGCCTGAGGACGAGCTGGAGCGCGCACGTAACTACGTCGCGTTGGGCTTTCCTCGGAGGTTCGAGACCACGGGTGGGACCGCAGGTCAGATAGCCGATCTCACCGTCTACGGTCTCGATACCGGCTGGCTGGATGAATACGTGCCGGCAACTCTCGCCGTTACCACGGAGCAGGTGATGGGGACCGCCGTACGTCATGTTCGCCCGGCGAGCGCCGTGGTGGTCGTAGTCGGTGATCGGGCGACCGTTGAACGGGCACTCCGGGCCCTGGACCTGGCTCCGTTGGAGATTCGGGACGCAGCCGAGTTCGTTCGGTGAGTCCCGAGCCAGGGGAGGGCGGTGGCGAGGCCACGGCCCTCCCCCGGCCTGTGGACGTGACTCAACGCCACCGTGGTGTCAGTTCCGTAAGTTGTTGTGACGCAACGTTGTGAACGTAGGCACGGGCTGTGCATCCCTGCTCACCGGACCCTTCTGCGCGAGAGGAAGATGAGCGAACGAGCCTTCTGGGCATCCAATCCGGACGCACTGCTGACGAGCGCCGCACAGGCGGTCGAGGCTAAGAACGGCCTCGGGCGCTTTCTCGGCCGTTCGTGGGACTACGTGGACGCGCACCTTGCCGAGGTCCTGCTGGTCACGCTCGAACGCCTACCGGAGGCCGGGCGGCTGCGCCGCGAATCCGATCGGATGATACTCCGGTGGGTGGGGCGTCTCATCGACGAAGTCGCGCAGGATGATCCCTTCCGGCCGAAGATCCTTCGACACTACCGGTCCAAGCTCGCTCAGGACTGAAGACCCGCGACCCTCTTCCATCCGGCAGCGGGACGCGCCCGCCTTAGACCTGTTCATCTCAGCGCAACAGACCGATCTTCACGGGAGCGGCGACCGAATCGAGGGAGCCTTGATCGCAACCATGGCAGTTGCACCATGAAAGCCGTAGCCGAGATACAGGTCATTCCGATCGGATCCGGGGTGTCGGTGCGGAAGGAAGTGCAGCGTGCGCACGCTATTCTCGAGGACTCCGGTCTCAACGCGCAGCTTCACTCCTATGGTACCAACGTCGAAGGCGATCTCGAGGACATTCTCCGGGCCGTCCAGCGGATCCACGAAACCCTGCACGCCGAGGGGACCGTGCGCCTGTCCACATTCCTGAAGATCGGCACGCGGACAGACAAGGAACCGAGCCTGGCGGGCAAGCTGTTCTGAGCCGCTTCGAGTCAGTATCATCCTCGATTCGTCGCCGCACCTCAGCGGCGACTGCTCGTTCATGGAGCCGTGCGGGTGGCGCGGTTGCCGCAACCGGAGACGTTGAGATGTTCCAGTCGAACCAGATATTGAAGGTTGCCTCGCTGGTGATTGCCGCCGGCCTCCTGGGCACGGTCGGGTGTTCCTCGGAGTCGGTGGAGGAGCAGGCCGATGCCGCCGCGGAAGCGGCCGAGGCCCCCGTCAGCATGGGGCAGGTACAGGCGCCGCACGGGGAAGTATCAAGCATGATGTATGAGTGCGCCGACGGTAAGAGCTTCATGTTCACGATCGCCCCTGGCGTGGCACAGGCCGCTCTGAGAATGGGAGACGAGGTCTACCAGCTCGATCAGCAGGAAGTGGCTTCCGGGGTCGAGTTCTCCGACGGCTCGATCACGTTCCGGGGTAAGGGTCCCGAGGCGTTCGTGGAGAAGGATGGAGAGCCGATCTTCACCGATTGCAAGGCCGCCGGTCACCCGCAGTAAAGGTGCACCGGGAGCGAGCGGGAGGCGCCAAGTCCCCCGCTCGCTCCCGAACTACTGAGATCCGTCCTCCGTGTGCTTCGGCGGCTCGTTCTCGACGGCCTTCAGCTCCTTGATCGTCGCCTCTTTTCGGAGTTTCAGCTCGTACCGCGTCGTTCCCTCCTCGACCCCGAAATAGTAATCGCCCTCTGCGTGCGGCTTGATCTCCACGAGCTCGTTGGACGTGGGATCGCCAAACTGGACGTCCTCGCCGAAATGCGCGCTTTCCGTCCCGTCCTCGTGAATCAGCGTGAGCTTGACCTGGCCGTGTTCCTTCAGCTTGCCGATGAGCATTTCCGCGTGACCCTTCTCGCGTAGCTCGTGGAGCTTGACCTGGTCGATCACATAGGTGTCGCCGCCGACCTCCTCCACAACCAGAGTGAGCTCACCCTCTTCCTCGAGGATCCGCTGCAGCTCTGCATGGTCCGTCGGATCCAGCTGTGTGACCTGCTTGCCCGAGGTGATCTCCTGCAGCTCTACCGGATCGGTAGGGACCGGTGCTTCGCAGGCGGCCACCAGGAGTACGAGGGCTCCCGCTGTCGCGAGTGCCGCCGGCAGGTACCGCGGCCCTTTTCTCTTCTCCGTCATCTCCCGAATCCTCCTCCCAAGTTGAGAATGGAAATGGACAAATGCGCCGGCCATCACTTGCGACGTCGCGCGCCGGCTTCCCGCTTCGAGCAGCAGGGAAGCGTATTCGCGCAGCTCGGCGCCCGTCCGCAGGACACGGCGGTCGCAGTCGAGCTCCACAGCCAGGCGCAGCCGACGCAGCTGCCACCAGGCGAATACGTTCCAGGGCATCAGCGCAACGGCGACGACTGCGGCGAACAGCAGACGTTGGTCGCCGGCCCGCAGGTGCTCGACCTCGTGCAGCACGATGAGACGTCGCCGGCCGGGCTCACACGCCACTGCCCAGCGGGGAAGCACCACCTGGCTCCGTCCCACGCCGAGCACTGCCGGACCGAGGTTCTCGGACACCCGAACCCGGTGGCCGTGGAGCTGGCGCACCGGCCACGCGCGTGCTCGGATACGAAGGCGCCGATACGTGATCGCGAGGGCGGACAGCAGGGACCCGGCTGCCCCGATCCACAGCACGATGAGGGGAAGATCCACGGCGGTCGCTCCGGACCCGAGTTGACTCCAGACTTCGCCGAGCGCCGCGGACGCACCCTCGAGAATCCCGGCCAAGCCGGTGAGCATTCCGGAGCCGGCTTCGGCCGCGATGGAGACTGCCCCCTCCTGGGTGCTGGCAGGTACAGCCATACCACGCTCCGGGACCCGACGGGCTAGGACCGGAAGCGTCCAACCCAAGGTGATCACACCCGCCCAAACCCAGCGCGTCGGGCCTCCGAGCCAGCGGGCGGCACGCTCCATGAGTAGGGCCGCAAGACACAGCACGGCCGATACGATCAGTCCGTACACGATCCATGCGGCGATCATGATTCCAGCTCTCCGAGGCGCTCGTCGAGGAGCTCGCGGATGCGGCGCAGCTCGTCCGGCGAGACCTCTTCGTCGGCCAGCAGGCGTGTCACCAGCAGCTCTCGCGACCCCTGATACATCTTGTCGAGCACTCGGTCGAGGGCACGGCCGCCAGCTTCCTCCGGCCGGGTGACGTGGAAGTAGCGGTATGCCTTTCCCTCCGCCTCGTGCCGGACGTGCCCTTTGCCTTCCAGGGTCCGCAGCATCGTGAGGACGGTGGAGTATGCCAGGTCGTCCTCGAGCCCCTTCCACACCTGGTTCACGGTACCCGATCCGTCCCGCCACAGGACCGCCATGATGTCGAGCTCCCGGTTCGTCAGCCTCGTCGTCACGTCCTCTCCCGGTATCGGATTCCCGCGTGTTGGACAAACGGGCGTCTGTCAGAGATCATCTACTATGTTTTTAATAGATAATAGTTCCACCGCGAGCGCACAAGGGAGCCACAGGGTTGCCAACCGCTACCGCCTCCCCGATCTTCGGGCGCATGATTATGTGGACACTGGCCGCCACTGCGGGCGGCGCGTTGCTGATCGATCGGGCCGCGTTGATGACCTTACGGCCGCCTCGGCGAGCTGCGGAGCGGGTCGCCGCCGACCTGGGTCATCCGGTCACGCCCGTCGAGTTGACTGTGGACGGACTCGCCATTCGGGGCTCCCTGATGGAACCGCAGTCGGCGGGGCCGGACTCGCCGATCGCCGTTCTTATACACGGCTGGACGGGCGACTCGGGCACGATGCTGAACCTGGCCAAGCCGCTGCTGGCGGCTGGCTTGCCGGTGCTCGTGTTCGACGTTCGCTCTCACGGGCGGAGTGATCGCGCGTCTGCGGTGACGGTTCGCCACTTCCGGGATGATCTGCTGGCCATGCTGGACCGCCTGCGAGAAATCCGGCCCGGTCGGAGGTTTGTCGTGATCGGACATTCGCTGGGAGGCGCCGCGGCGATCCTGGCTAAGGTCAAGGGTGCGCCCATCGATGCACTGGCGCTCGTGGCTGTGCCGGCAGACCTGTTCGAGGTGTCGGCGGGGTTCTTCTCTGATCGTGGCTTGCCGGGTGGCTTGATGGTCAAGCTGTTCCAGCCCTCGTGGCGACTGAGGGCGGGTGAGCCCTTCCGCCACCTGGATCCGGAGGCCCGCGCGCGCGACCTGGCCGGGTCGGTGCCGATCACGATCATCCAGGGCGATCTGGACACCAGGGTCCGCCCGGCGGCTGCCGCGCGCTTAGCGGAAGCAACCGGGGCCGGGGTCGTGACCATCGAGGGCGCGGCGCACCGGGACGTGTTGACGAACCAGGCCACGCATGCGGAGTTGCTGCGCTTCATCGCGTCACTCGGAGACTGACGCCGGCCTGGAAGACGACCGGCCCGAGCGTGCTCAGCCGGCTCCGGTGGACCCGAATCCCCCCTCGCCCCTCGTGGTCTCGATCGGCACACTTCTGACGATCTCTATCGCCGGGCGCTCGAACCGAGCGAACACGAGCTGCGCGATGCGCTCGCCCCGTTCGACGCGGAGGGTCCGAGCCTCGAGGCCTGCGGCGAGGCGATCGCGGAGCGACTCGTCATCGGCCGGTCCCGCGAGGTCCTCGGCTCTGAGTCCCGAAGCTGTGTTGAGGAGGATCACCTTCACCGGTCCGCGGTAACCCGGATCGATGGTGCCGGGAGAATTGGGCACGGTGAGCCCTCGCTTCAGCGCCTGACCCGATCGCGGTCGCACCTGGGCCTCCAGTCCCGGCGGGAGGGCGATACGGATGCCGGCGCTCACGATCGCGCGCTCACCGGGTCCGATGATCGCTTCCTCGCAAGCGATGAGGTCGATCCCCACGTCACCCTGGTGGGCAGGCATCAGCGCGCTGGACGCCGCCTCGAGGTCTCCGTACGCCGGGTGCTCGGGCAACAGCTCAACCTGTACCGTAGATTCACACTCCATGGCGGCAGGATAGCGTCCGTCGGGTCATCCCGGAAGCGCTCCGGAAGTCCTTAAGCCCCGGAGTAGGCTGCGCCCTCCAGCTTCAGCAGCTCCTCCACGAAGCGGCCTACATCCGCCGAGGCTTCTCCGGCCAGGTTCCGAATCGCTCCCGTGTCCAGGGACATGCAGCCGTCGTGCGGGCCGAGCTCCAGACCGGGAAGCACGCGGGCTTCACCGAGGTGCACCGGATACCAGCCCGTCCTCGAAGCCGCCCTCAGGAAGGCAGTGCAGCGATCCACGGGGATCGAGAAGACGAGCTCGAACTCGCCGTGGGGTCCGGCGAGCAGCGTCCACGGGGGAAGGCCCCCGGTGCTCGCGGTTTGACGGGCCGCCGGGTGGAGAAGGTCGTCGACTGGCAGGTCGAGCTTCACTCCGACGGAGCTGCGCCGCATGATCTCGTCAAGGGTGGCCAGAGCGCCATCGCTCGTGTCCATGCAACTTGTCGCGAACCGGCGCAGGAGACGGCCTTCCCGCAATCTGGCCACGGGCAGGAACGGGACGGTCGGCTCATGTTCGGGACGCGTCAGCACCTCGAAAGCGTACGCGCTGCCCAACCCGAGAGGGGCCGAGGCGAACAGGCGGTCACCCGGCCGGCAGCCACTTCGCAGCAGAGCTTCGTTCGCCGGCACGGTCCCGACCGCAGCGGACTCCATGTGCAGATGGTCCGAGTGGTTGGTGTCTCCACCGAGAACGGCGATGCCGCAGGCCGTACACGCGTCGCGGACACCTTGCTGCAGTCGGTCCAGAAACGCCGGCGCCGGATGCCGCGGCAGAGTCTGGCTCAGGAGGATTCCCACGGGGTCTGCCCCGACGGCAGCGAGGTCGCTCGCCGAAGCCACGACGGTAACCCAGCCTATGAGATAGGGATCCCGGTACAGGCCGGTCTCGATCTCCTCCACAATCGCATCGTTCGTTATCGCGAGGAGAAGGTCGCTGCCGGGAAGGCGAACGAGCTCCGCGTCGCTCTCACCGACGCCGTTGCGTTGCAGGGACGAGCGGGGCAGTGCTCTCACGAGCGATTCCACGAGTTCGTTCTCGCGTACGATCGCGGTCATGAACATACGTGAATCGCCTCCGGCAGGAGCCCGAACGTCGCGTCCGTCGTGTGGATCACCTCGCCGTCCCGCTCGACGGCGAACGGCCGCTCGGCTCGGACCCTCACCCTGCGCGCTTTCCAGGTGTGAGTGCCAGGCCCGTCGAATCTCCCCCTGAACAGCCTCCACAGGAGCCAGGCCAGGCGACCGAGGCCCGTCTCCTCGATCAGGTGCACGTAGAATCGTCCGCCGGTCTGCTCGTGCGGGGTTCCGTAGCACAGCGAGCCGCTGAAGTTCGGGTTCTTGACGACGCCCAGGTTCCTGGCGCTCGTCGTGACCGAGCGAGCCTGGTCCACCGTGACTTCCATCGGTTGCGGCCGGTAACGAAGGATGCTGCGCAGAGCCGCGTACACCATTCCGAGCGTCGGCAGGCGACGCTTAAACACGCCCAGCAGTCGGTTGGGGCGATTGAAGAACTCGTTCGCCTCTGCCGTCACTCCGACGCTGGCGTTGATCAGCCACTCACATCTCATACGACGGTTTAAGTGCGAGGCGTAATCAACGGTGCATATGTCGCTTACGATCGTGTACACGAAGTCCACGCGAACTGGATATCCGCCGATCGTTCGTTCGTCCGAGAGCGGCTTGTGAAAGTCATTGCTCGAGCCGAGACCGACGGCACCGAACCGGATTCGCGGCAGCGCGTCCGCTTCCGCGTGCTCGACGAGAGCTGAGACAACAGCATTGACCGTGCCGTCACCACCGGCGGCGACGAAGTCGGTCTCTCCGCGTGCGAGCTCGCGCGTTACGCACCGCTCCAGGACCAGCGGCCCCGCGGCGACGGTGCACCGGAAGGGCCCGATTCGCTCTCGCACGTCGGCCTCGATCGAGCGCCAGCGCTCAAGAGCTTTGCCTCCGCCTGCTTCCGGATTCACCAGGACAAACATGAGACACCTCCCTCAGATCTGCTCGCGGGCCGGCCGCGAGCGCATCGTCACGAAGTAGGCCGCAAGAAAGGCGACCAGAACGAAGCTCCAGGCAGGTCGGTGGGCCATGGCGACCCCCGCCAGAAGGAGCAGATAGGCGTGGACCACGAGGACTATTGCGTGGTGAGCCTCGTCGTCCCTGCGTACGGCGTGCAGCCGGACCTGCGCGACGCACGCGACGAGGATCCCGGCGCCTACTAGGACGACCGATAGCACGACGCCGGTGGCCAGGCCAAGCGTGTGGATTCCCGTAACCGGGTGGAAGGCGATTTCGGCGGCGTCGGCCGCCACGAGGGCTCCCAAGACGGCCACCAGCGCGAACCCGTCGCTCACGAGGCAGGATACGAAGCGTCCGGCCCTGACCGGCAGCGTCTCGTACCCGGTCAGCCGATCCGCCGAGATGTCCTTGAAATAGCCGGCGAGAACGAAGTTGGCGTAGCCGAAGAAGACCGCGACCACCGTACCGGCGAAGGCGAGTGGTGACACGGTCGCCCATCGGCTCGAACCGTCGATCCACTCGGGCCAGCCGCTGACGCCGAGGCCGGCCAGGACACCGGTCAGCAGCAACACCGCTACGATCCATGCGTTGTAGAACGGGCCGGCCCACCAGCGCCTCTTGAACCAGGTGTAGGTGACCAGGCCGACGATCGAGGCTACCACGAGCGGCAGATTCCACGGGTGCGCGACCGTGAGCGTCGCCCCCACCGCCACGAGTCCGACGATGCTGACGGCGATCACGTGCTCGCGCCGGACCGTGCCCCTGACCAGGGGGCGGTAGGGGGCCGAGATCGAGTCGGTGTCCAGCTGGAAGCAGTCCGTGAGGGCCTGACCGAATCCGTATGAGGCGAAGAAGGCGAGTCCGATTCCGAGAGCCGCGAGCGCCGGCACGCCGGGTATCAGCGCCATGCCCACGATTCCGGTAATGCCGGACACGAACAGAAGGTAAGGGCGCATCGTCGTCGCGTAGGCCCGCGCGAACGCGAAGCTTGCCAGCCGGACAGGTTCCAGTCCAGGTGCCGCCCGCGCCGCGCTCACGCCGCACCTCCCATCCACCACCGGGGTCCTCGGTAGAGGGGGAGCACGTCCGTTTCAAGACCGGGAGCTTCGCCTCTCGATCTCAACATGTTCCAGCCAATGCGCAGGCAAAGGATTCCACCCGCGATGCAGATCGCGTTCAGAGAGAGTTCGAAGGCGGCGGTGCCCGTCATAGACTCGAAGAGGCCCATGCCGGCGTAGAACGCCAGATCCAGCAGTCCCAGGTACAGGCTCATCGCGGACGCGATGACCATCAGGTAGGGTCCCCTGGGGTCTCGGCGGAGGAGCGTCCAGCCGGCGGCGCACAGGAAGATTCCGAGTGCCGTGTCCGCCAGGACGAAGGCGGACTCGAAGGCGGCGATCACCGGATCTTGCTGTCCGAGGTCCACCGTGCCGGTGAGGTATAGCGTCCAGAACAGGAGCATCAATGCGCCTCCCGCCAGCATGACGCAGCCGAGAGCAGTGTGCCGTTCTGATCGAGAGTTCTTCATCGTTCGCTTCCAGGTCCGTCGGTCATCGGGATCGGATCGGTCCGTCTTCCATGTCCACGCTCAGCGGGGCCGGTCAAGCAGCGGTCAAGCCTCGTCCTTGATCCGCGCTTGACCGCCGGGGGCGAGGCTGGAAGCGGTCGAACCGGAACCCGAGCGCTTGGAGAATCCGATGGCGAAGCTGAAGCTCCAGATCATCGTCCTGTTCCAGAACCTGGGTGAGGAGCAGTCGTACTTTGCACGGTCGCCGGCTCCTCCGCTGTCGGGGATCCTCCTGGCAGGGCTGACACCCGACATCGTGGAAGTGGAGGTGCTCCATGAGATGGTGCGCCCGATCGACTACGAAACAGACGCCGACTGCATCGCGCTGAGCTTCATGGACTTCTGCGCCCCGCACGCCTACGAGGTGGCGGCCCGGTTCCGGGGGCTCGGAAAGATGCTGATCGCCGGAGGCAAGTATCCGAGCACGTTCCCGGAGCTCGTGGCTCCCCACTTCGATTCCGTGGTGGTGGGCGAAGCCGAGCCCGTCTGGGCCGGCGTCGTGGAGGACCTGGTGGCCGGCCGGCTGCGCCCAAGGTACGACTCTCCCCTGGCACCGTGCCTGCGCGACATTCCTCCGCCTCGGTACGACCTGGTCGAGCCCGCGTACGCGGTGCCTGTGGTGACGGAGGCGACGCGTGGCTGCCCGTTCGCCTGTACCTACTGCCAGCTCAACATCAAGCGCGCACCATACCGCAAGCGCCCGATCGAGGACGTGATCCGGGACCTCACGGCCACCGGGGGGCTGTCTCTGCCGCGGCGAAAAATGGCGATGATCTACGACAACAACTTCGGTGGGGACATGGAGTACGCGAAGGATCTGCTACGTGAGATTGCCCGGCTCGATCTGTGGGGCGTCGGGTACCAGTTCAGCTTCAATTGTCTGCGGGACGACGAGTTCGTGAACCTGCTGTCAGACGCGCATTGCGCGATGGCGTTCATCGGCATGGAGTCCCTCAACCCGCCCAGCCTCCTGGCCGTCCAGAAACGGCAGAATCGAGTCGAGGAGTACCAGGAGCAATTCCTGAAGCTGAGGGAGCGTGGGATCCTGACTTTCACCGGGTTCATGCTCGCGCTCGACGAGGACACCCCGGACTACTACCGCAGCGTGCCCGAGAAACTGAAGGAAGTGGATCCGAGTGCCCTCCTGATATCGATCTCGATTCCGATTCCGGGGACCCCGTTCCACCGGGAGGTCGAGGCCGAGGGCCGTATATTCGACCACGACCTGTCGCACTACGAGGGAGACCACCTGGTGTTCACGCCCCGCAAAGTCAGCCCGGTCGAAGTGTTCGAGGCGTTCGAGAGCATCAACCGGGACTTCTACTCGTGGACAGCCATTCTCGGACGCTGGGGCAGGTTCCTGCGGACCTACCTTGCGGCGGGTCTGCGTCGACGCCGAGCCTTCGAGATGGGCCGGCGGCTGGTGCGCTCGTGCCTCCTCTCGTTCATCTACTTCAAGCTGTCCGTGTTCCAGCGGCACCACGCGCAGCACAAGGTATTCGGGCGCGCGGCTGTGAGAAGCCCGGATTCCGACCCAGCGGCCCGACGCGACGCCGCGTGACGCGTCCCTTCGCGCTGCCACGCCTCGATTTCTATTCGCCGCGGAGTACGGACGCCGGATCCGTACGTGCCGCCCGGCGCGCCGGGACCCAGCTGGCGGCGAGCGCCGTACCGAACAGCAGCGCCGTCATGAGGCCGAAGGTGAGCGGGTCAGTTGGGCTGACCCCGTAGAGCAGGCCACCGAGCAGCCGCGTGAGCGCGACGGCTCCGGCGAGTCCAGCCAGGAGCCCGATCCCGGCGACGACGGCGCCCTGCCGGAGAACCATCCGGCCGATCGCCTTGCGCCCCGCCCCCAATGCGACCCGGATTCCAATCTCGCGGGTCCTCAGCGACACTGCGTACGACAGCACGCCGTAAACACCGACCACAGAAAGCAGGAGTGCCACGGCGGCGAAGGCGGCAAACGCGAGCAACGCGAATCGGTTCCGGGCCACCGAGTCCGACAGATAAGCCTCCATGGTGCGGACGTTGTAGATCGGAAGGTCGGCGTCCATTGCCTGCACCTCGCGTCGGATGTTGGGAACGAGTGCTGTCGGCTCGCCGGTGGTCCGCACGACCAGTGTCATGAAGCTGAACTCCTGAAACTGCCGGTGGTCCCAGTACAGTTTGGAGCGGACATCCGTACCTGGTCCTTCGTGGCGCACGTCCGCCACGACCCCTATCACCTCGGCTACCAGGGTGTCGCCCCAGGGCATGGAGAGGCGGCGGCCAACCGGGTTGATGTTTGGGAACACATTTTCCGCCGTAGCCGCGCTGATCACAACTGTGGTGGGCGCGTCGGCGCCATCGCGCGCGTCGAAAATTCGCCCGTTCAGCAGCGGAATGCCCATCGTCAGGTGGTAGTCGCGGTGGACGGGCCGAATGTCCGCTACAGGGATGCTGCCGGCCTCGGGCAGGGGTTGATCGGGATCGAAGAAACTGGTCCCGATGCCCATGCCGCTGAGGGGAAGGGCCGTGATTCCCCCGGCCGACGATACGCCTGGAAGATCCGCCACCCGGTCAACGAGCTCTTCGAAGAAACGCGCGCGCTCCGAGTCCGAGTAGTCATTCCCGCTCAACTGCACGTCGACGGTCAGAACCCGTTCGGTTTCCAACCCCACGCCCTCGTCCAGCAACGTCTGGAAGCTGCGCAGCAGCAGGCCGGCCCCGGCCAGGAGTGTGAGAGACATAGCTACCTCAGCCGCCACAAGAGCGTGGCGGGCGCGAACGTTCCCTCGACGGCTTCCCCCTCGAGCAGCGCCTTCCTTCAAGGCTTCGCCGAGGTTGGGTCGGGCGGCTCGAAGCGCCGGAAGCACTCCAAACAGGAGCGCAGTGAGCAGCGACACGACGAACGCGAATGCAAGGACCGCCCCGTCCACGTTTACCTCTCCGAGGCGGGGGATTTCCGGACCTAGCGCGAGCAACATCCGGACGGCCCCGAAAGCGACAGCCACGCCGACCGCGCCGCCTGCCAGTCCAAGCAGCAGGCTCTCGATCAGGAGCAGCCGGACCACCCGGCTACCACGAGCACCGATTGCTACGCGCACCGCGAGCTCGCGCTCCCGCCGAGTCGCTCGAGCGAGGAGCAGGTTGGCGACGTTAGCGGCCGCAATGAGGAGCACGATGCCCACGGCCCCGAACAGAATGAGGATCAAGCTTCGGGACTCTCCGACCACTTGCTCGTATAGCGGAACGACGTTCACGCGGTAACCGGCATTCGAGTCAGCCTCATCCTCGTACCGAGCCGCAATCACATCGAGCTCAGCGTCAGCTTGGTCACGGGTCGTACCCGGGGCCAGGCGGCCTATGACCTGCAAGTATCGTCCTCGCTGAGATGGGTCAGTCGACAACGGCAGCCAGACCTCCTCCGTACCGGTCGAGTTGAACGCCAGTGGAGGCTCGAAATGGAAGCTGGCGGGCAGTACGCCCACGACTTCGTACGGATCGCCGTTTAGATTCACCGACCGGCCCAGCACGGCCGGATCGCCCCCAAACCGGCGCTGCCAGAACCCGTGATCGAGAACCGCCACCTGGGCCTCGGAGTCTTCCTCTCCGGGGAAGAAGAGCCGACCGACGTGCGCCCGGATGCCGAGAATGGAGAAGAACTCCGGGGATGCCCGAACGACGCCCACTCGCTCGGCCTTGCCCTCGCCCGCTAGCGTCGAGCTGTAAGGCATGAACGGAGCCAGCTCCGAGAAGCTTTCGGCCTCCAACCAGGCGTGATAGTTGGCGGGCGATGCCACGTTGGTCTGGACACCCCGCGGCACGTTCTCCTCCCACACCATCATGATACCGCCGGGATTCTCATACGGGAGGGGCGTCAGGACCACGCCGCTGACCACGCTGAAGATCGCTGTAATTGCACCTACGGCGAGCGCCAGGGTGCCTACCACGACGGCTGTAAATCCAGGCTCCCGAAGCGCCCCGCGTAACGCGAAGCGGACGTCCTGCACGATCGACTCGAAACGAGACCTCATCCTCCCCCTCCTCATCCTCCTCCGCTCCGTATCCCGGCACTGCCTGCGATAGTCAACCGGATTGCCGAAGCGCCTGAGTGCCTCAGCCTTAGCCGCCTCGGGCGGGAATCCGGCCTCGCGAGCCAGCTGGTCGGCCCGCATCTCGACGTGGTATTGGAGCTCCTCGTCGATCGCCTCGTCCACGTCCCGCCGGAAAAGGATTTCACGGAGCCGAAGCTGCGCCCGGGGGGCCCAACGTTCACTCACGCCGGGACGCCCTCCAGCACGAGCGAGATGACGCGGACCGTCCGACCCCAGTCCTTGACCTGTTTGCGCAGGGCCCTCTCGCCCTCGCTAGAGAGCCGGTAGTACCGGGCGCGTCGGTTGTTTTCGGATACGCCCCATTCAGCTTCCAGCCAGCCCTTGTGGTGCATCCGGTGAAGAGCGGGGTACAGGGCTCCTTCCTCCACGTGCAACTCCTCGCCTGTCACCTGCTCGATGTGCCGCAGGATCCCGAACCCGTGCTTCGGTTCCCAGGCAAGGGTCTTCAGTATCAGCATGTCCAGCGTTCCCTGAAGAACGGGGACCTTCTCCAGCTGAGCCGGCATCGGATGCCTCCAGTGCTTGATCCGGGCGTGCAGGCGACAGCCCGTGACCTAATGGGTTTAGGTGAAGCAACAGGGAGAGTTTGCCGATTGTTCCCCTAAACTGTCAAGGGATAGGCTTGCCGGAATCCATACGGGTCAGGAGGCGGTGGATGAGGCGGTCCCACACAGAGGATCGCCTCGGCCATTTGATTGTTTCCTCGTCGAGAGTCGAATCCTGAGTATGGACTACTCTCGGGCGGTGCGGCAAACCGGAAACCTTCAGTGCAGACGCCCGTATGTATAGGCGGAAGGCGGACGGGCCGGAGCGGAATAGGCAGTTCGAAACAGGAGGGACCGATGAGGTACTTGAGGGGAATCCTCTTCGCCGGGATCGCTTGGTTCGCGGCCGGGTGCATGCAGTTCGAGTACGGAATCACGCTGGAGGAGGATCTTTCCGGCACAGCCGACGTGGACATAAGGGTTGATCTGGACCGGGTCGCGTACATGTCTGCCTACATCCAGAACGCATTTGGCGGAGAAGGCGGCGAGCCGTCGGCCGAGCAGATCGAAGAGGCGAGGCAGGACATCCTCACGGAGATGGACGAGGATGAGGACTTCAACGAGGAGTCGCTGCGCGCGGAGATCGAGCCCGACCTTCCGGAGGGCGTCGAGCTCGTGTATGCCAGGGTGAATCGGGATGAGTTGCTGACCACCATGAACATGCGGTTCGCGTACGACCACGTGGACAAGCTGAAGGAAATCCGGCTCGACGATGACGACGAGGGGGATGGCGAGGGCGCCCCGATCGACTCCGAGCCGTTCCGGGAGCTGGAAATCATCGAGGAAGGCGACGAGATCATCATCCGGAGCGAGCCCATCAATCCCATGGAGGAGATGGACGAGATGCCCTGGGTGTCGGACGAGATGATGGACAAGCTACTGGAGGGGTTCGCCATCACTTTCACCGTTACGTCCCCGTTCAAGGTCGAGGAGCACAACGCGACGCGGAAGGAGGGGAAGACCCTTGTGTGGGAGTTCAACCTCGAGACCCTCAAGTCCGGCGAAGCGACCGGCATCTACGCGCGTCTGAAGCGCTGACGCCCCTTTCTGCCGTTTCGGCTATGAGCCGGGCGCGCCCTCGTGGCAGCCCGGTTCGTTTGCGTCGCCCTGTGTCCCGCGCTTGCCCGGTCCACTGTGAGCGGTCGATCTTGGTCGGCATGAACGCCTCTTCCAGTCCCTCGTGACGGACTGAAGCATGGGTTGGTTCCCGAGTAGCCACATTCTGCCTTTCCGACGGAGGCTCCGGTGTTTGATTTCGCCCTGCTGATTCCGCTCCTCGCGATCTTCTTCATCTTTGGCGTTCCGATCATGGCGGTGGCCACCCACTTCGTTCTCCGGCCCATAGTCCGCGACGTGATCGGTGCGATCCATGGAAAGGCCGAGGCCGAGGCCGAAGACCTGATGAACCGGCTTGGCCGCCTTGAGCAGGCCGTACTCGACCAGGGGCAGCAGGTCGATCGCCTGGTCGAGGCGGAAGTATTCAGGAGGCAGCTGGAAGCGGGCCAGCGGGCCGATCCGCCGGATCTGGAGGGATAGCGCTCGAGCTTCCACGTACCTTCTGAGCTTCGCGAGCCTGTGAGTCGGTCGGTGAGGCAACCTCGGAACGCCCCTGCCACGGTCGTGTAGAGCTATCTGCCAGCCAACGGTGTCCGGACGGCGGGCACGGCAGGGGCGGCAGGAGGTGAAACATGCGTACGTTATGGACGGAGCGTCGGATCGGCGTCAGCCTGGCCGGTCTTTTCACCCTCCTGCTCACCCCCGCCGTCTGTAGATCCCAGGAAGCTCCCCCAACCAGCTCAGAATACAGCTACGGCTACGTCAGCACGTCGGAAGGGGGCGTGACGCTCATCGAGGCCGACACCGGAGAGTCCGTGCCCGTCGAGGGCACTGAGGCGGTGCTCGCCGGGGACGAGATCAGGCTTTCCGGGGGAGCGCGAGCCGAGATCCTGCTTGCCGATCGAAACCTGTTGCGGCTCGACGATCGGGCGGAACTCGTGTTCCTCACGCTGGCGGGTTCGCCGGACCGCAGCGATGCCGTCACGGCGCTCCGCCTGAGACGTGGCGCGCTGCAGGTCGTGGTGGCCGACGACTATGTGGGCGAGACGCCTCCGGCGATCGAGACCTCCAACGCGTACGTCGAGCTCCGGGGGCCCGGCACGTACCTGGTCGAGGCGCAGGATTCCGAGCGGACGCTGGTCGTCGCGCGCCGGGGAAGCGCCCAGGTCAGGGCGGGCACCGCGATCACGACTCTCCGGTCCGGTGAGGAGGCCCTCGTCGAAGGGTACGACGGACCTCGCGTACGTCTGGCAGCTGCGCGCGGATTGCTCCCGGTCGAGCGCTGGGGAGAAACACTCACGGCGAGCTACTCCGGGACCACCGAGATCTACGTGGACGAGTCGATCCGTTACGCGGCGGCACCACTGCAGTCGCATGGAGACTGGACGTACGTCCGCGGCTACCGAGCCTGGCGACCGCATGTGAAGCACGGGTGGCGCCCTTATTCACGCGGTCGATGGCGCCACACTCCGACCGGCCTGCTGTGGGTATCCTACGAGCCCTGGGGCTGGGTCCCCCACCACTACGGGAATTGGGATCTGGTCCCGGGCTACGGCTGGGTGTGGTTCCCCGGGCGACGATTCGCTTCGGCCTGGGTATTCTGGTACTGGGGTCCGAAGTACGTGGGCTGGGTGCCGTGGGGCTACTACTCGAACCACTACCGGAGCCGGTTCAACCTGTCGTTCGCGGTGTACGGCAGAGCGGGCGGCCTGGCCGTCCACTTCGGTGACTGGTGCTTCACTCCCGTGAACAGGTTCGGCCACCGCCATCAGCATAGGTATATCAAGTCCGGGCGGGATATGGACCGCGAGGGCGAGCGCATTGCACGCGGGATCATCACGACGGATACGCGCAAGCTGACCCCGGGGCACTGGACCTCGCCGGATCGGATCAACCGCCTCCTCACGTATGATGAGGGAGGGAAGCGGTTCGAGCTCGAAGACGTGGGCCCGTTCGTCAACCGGGAGAAGGACACCAGGCTTGCGGAGGGTTGGAAGCCGCCCACCGCCGACGGGAGGAATGACCGGGCGCGACCTTCGATAGACCCGGTGCGCACGACGCGCACGGTCGAGTTGGCACCGAAACGCACTCCGACGACTCGAGAGAAGGCCCGACAGGAGATCAATCGGCGACCTTCGATAGATCCGGTGCGCACGACGCGCACGGTGGAGCTGGCACCGAAGCGCACTCCGACGACTCGCGAGAAGGTGCGTGCGGAGCCGCGAACACTGGCGTCGAGTACCACGAGCAAGAGCGCGGAACGGCCGAAGACGAACCGACCGAGCGTAGGAGAGCGAACCAGGACGCCGACCCGGGCGACCCGGCCGGAATCGGTCAGGCGCACCAAGCCGGTGCGTTCTTCGCCGCCGACGCGGGCGACCGCCGGAAAGAGCTCAGCGTCGCGCTCGCCTGCGGCGCGAAGCACCCCGCGCGCCACGTCACGGGCGAGGCCGAGCAAGGTAAAGGCCAACTGATCCGGCAGAATTGCAGTCTGGCGAGCACGCCGATCGTGGCTCCGTTGACGGGCGACACCACCGGGGTGACGGACAGGCGGGACCGGGACACAGGCAAGCGCTTGTCGCTGTCAGACGGGGACGCGAAGTTACGCACATGGCATTCGAGATCCGTCCGCACCCCGATTTCTCCTGGTCCCAGAGCCGGCGCTCCACGTTCCGCGAGTGCCCGCGCAAGTACTACTGGCACTACTACGGCTCGCATAACGGTTGGCTGGACGAGGCCACGGACGAGGCGAAACGGGCCTGGCGGCTGAAGAAACTCACGAACCTTTACATGGTGCTCGGGTCCATCGTTCACGAGCTGGCCGCTGACGCCATCATGAGGGTGCGGGGCGGCGGCGCGACGCCCGACGCCGCGGAGCTTATCCACGAGGGACGTCAGCGGCTGAACCGGGCGTGGCTGATGTCTCAGCAGCGGGAGGAATGGGAGCGACGTCCCGGACGCGTCACGATGCTGATGGAGTTCTACCGGGGCTCCGGTCCGTCGCGCGACCTCATCGAGCGGATTCGAGATAAGCTGCACACGTGCCTTCGTCACCTGGTCGCCTCTGAGAGCTTCCGAGAGGCCGTCGAAGCGCCGATGGTCGAGGTGAAGGAGGTCGACCGGCTGGACTTCGTGGAGCTCGAGGGGGCGAAGGTCTACGCGCAGCCGGATCTGCTATACCGCCTGGGCGACGCGTGGCGGATCGTGGACTGGAAGACGGGGAATCGTCATGCCTCGCACGTTCCCCAGCTGCGTGTGTACGCCGTCTATCTGCAGGAGCGCGGGGACCTACCGAAGGGTCCGGTGATCGGCCGCCTGGAGTATCTCGGGACGGGAGAGGGCACCAGCGTGCCGATCTCTGACCGGGACTGTGCGGAAGAGCGCCAGAGAATTGATGACAGTATGGCCTCCATGCGGACCTATCTTGCCGATCCCGTGCGCAACGAGGCGCTGCCCCGCGACAGATTCCCGCTTCGAGAGGATACCCGACGATGTCCGGCCTGCCCGTTCTTCGAGCTGTGTGAGGACGAGCTCGAGGAGGGGGACGTAGTCGGGCCCTTCTGACGCTTCATCGGGCGCGCCGCCAGTGCGTTGCCGGCGTATGTGCGCGAAACCAAGAAAACGGGTATTCTTCTTTTGTCCCGACCACGGCGGCACTGGCTCAGCCGTCTCCCCCTCCGAGTCACACAAGGAGGTCCGCATGAAGCGATGGTTTCTGGTTCCCCTAGTCGTTCTGATGCTCTGGCCGGCGAGTCTCGCCGCCCAGGAAGAAGAGTACTCGCCTACTTGGTGGGCCGTGTTCACCGAGCAGGTCGCGCCCTCGAACGTCGCGGCATTCGAAGAAGTCAGCGCCGCCACGTACGAAGTGATCAAAACCAACGCTCCCGATGACATGGTCTACTACACGCTCTCCGGCCCCGAGACCGGCTACATGTACGCCGTTCCGATGGAGAGCTACGAGCAGTTCATGGAGATCGGCCAGCAGTGGGAAGGCATGATCGAGAAGATCGGCCGCGACAAGTGGATGGAGATGGAGGCCAAGGGCTCCAAGATGGTCACGAATCGCAGCATGACCCTCTACATCGAGCGCATGGATCTCTCGTATGTGCCCGAGGCGCCTCGCCTGACCGAAGAGGCTCCGATGCGCCACTACGACTACATCTATCCGGTGCCCGGCAAGGAGCAGGCGGTCGAAGCTGTGTTGCACGAGTGGATCGAGCTGTACACGTCCCACGACGCAGACTCGGGCTGGATGGTCTACCAGGCGTTCACGGGTGCGGATCTGCCCCTGTATGTGTTCAGCACCCTGGCGACGGACCGCGGTGACTACGAAGCCGACGGCGACCGTCTGGACGAGATGATGGGCGAGGCGGACGACGCACTGTGGAAGAAGACCCGGGACCTGCTGCGCAAGTTCGAGCACAATGACGCATGGTTCCGGCCCGAGCTTTCCATTTTGCCGGACGAAGAGTAGTCACGCCGTACCTGCGCCGGGTTCCAGACCCGGTGTGGCACGAATCGGAGCCCGCGAGCGTAGAGCCAGGCGCCGCGGGCTTCGTGCATCCGTTCAGTTGGTGAGGACGACCTTTCCCAGGTTTCGGCGCGCGTGGATGTACTGGTGGGCCTCGACGGCGCCGTCCCTCGTCAGGGGAAATGTCCGGTCGAGCACCGGCCGCAGCTCGCCCGCCTCCACGCCACGATAGATCTCCTCGAGACCGCGAAGCAGAAGACCTTCTCGTTCTTGGAGATGGAGGAGGTGGACGCCGGACACCCCGATACAGGGCTGCACGAGGTCGAGCGGGTGGATGCGTGGAGTCTTGAGCCACGCGATCGCGGCGCGTGGCCAGCTCTTCCTGTCGGTCGGCATTGCGGCGCTCATGCCGTAGAACACGAGGCGTCCGAGTGGCGCGAGCAGCCGGCGGCAGGATGCCGTCGCCTTGCCTCCGGTCGCGTCCAGCGCCACATCGACCTCGCGGGATCCGAGGAGACGCTCGACGTCCGGCTCCCAGTTGCCGCGGGAGTCGAAGCAGGCCTCTGCACCGAGCTCTTCCATGACAAACGCCCTCTTCTCGGGCGTGCCCGCCGTGCCTACGACCCGCAGTCCGCCCCGAACCGCCAACTGAACCGCGGCCGAACCCACGCCGCCTGCCGCGCCGAGAACGAGCACCGTTTCGCCAGGCCTCACGCGCGCGCATTCGGAGAGGCACACCCAGGCCGTGAGGAACACCACGGGAATGGCCGCTGCCTCGGTGGGAGACAGTGAGTCCGGGTAGTGAAACAGGTTGCGTGTCGGGACGACTATGTCGTGTGCATATCCTCCGTGGCGGATCAACGCGACGGCCCGGTCGCCGGGCGCCCACTCGTCGACGCCGTCTCCCACGGCCACGATCTCACCGGCCACTTCGAATCCGGGGCTGTAGGGACGAGGCGGGACCGTGTCGTACAGCCCGGCCCGCATGAACAGGTCGGCGAAGTTGATCCCGGCGGCACGCACCCGGAGGTGGACTTCGCCCGCGCCGGGGGCGGAAAGCGGGATTTCTCTCTCGACGAAGACATCAGGCGGGCCGTGTCGTTCGATGAGGACGGCGCGCGTGGACGCGTATGACACGAGGTCTGACTCCGGGGTCGCGATTCTCTGGTCAGTTACCGGCGGCCGGCGGCCGCGCACGAGGCAGAATGCAGAAGCCGGTCGGTCGCGGCCAGTGCCGCGCCAGTCGGTCAACCGGCGGACGGATCCCGCACCACTCCCATGAACAGCAGGGCGCCCGACAGGCGCTCGCGGATGGCGAACACGAAGGGGCGGTCGGCCCGGAACGCCGGCGGCGCCGAGGTCACACCCATCTCCACCGACGTCACGGCCGCGGCACGCGTGCCCTCTTCGTCCACCTCGACGAACGCCTTCTGCTTCACGCGACTGATGTGGAGCTGCAGCTGCAGGGCGTCGCGATGCATGCGCGAGAAGTTGGCTGCCGTCTCGTCAAACGCGACCTCCATGCCCAGGGCCTTCAGGACGTCGTTCAGCGCTATGTCGTACTCGAGTCGAAATCTGGGAAGCGTGACGAGAAGCTCCGCCTCGCCCAGACCGGCAATGACCGCGGCCCACACCTCGGCGTTGAGTGACTCGACAAACGCGTCGACGCCGATCGCTTCGGACGGAAGCACGACGGTCATGGCGAAAGCCTCGCCGCCGTAGGGCAGCTCTATCGCCTGGTAATCCATCGTTTCCGCGTAAGGAAACTCTCCGTCGCTCATGGACATGAACGGCACCGATACGGTCGACCCGTCGGAGCGCCGGAAGTCGCCAGAGCTTGTTCGCGTCGGGTCGAACTTCAACGTCCACGCCCCCTCGAAGTAGATCGCGTTGATGAGGAATGACACCGTGAGCGGATCGATCGGCGGGTCCACGATCCCGTCGATCAGGCTGTCCGTCGCCTCGCTCACCCAGGCGTTGATCACGTCCGCGGCGCCCGGGTCGTCGAAGTCGAGCGCCTCGACTCGCGCCAGGAAATCGCGCTCGACCTCGCTCACGTAGGTGTCCTCCAGCGTGAAGCCCTCCCTGTGCCACACCGAGTTCCCGATTTCGATTCTGACGGTGGGGTCGAGGTCAGACAGGAGATCGATCAGGCTGCGGTAAGACGCGCCGATCTGCTCGCGCTCGAGACCGCCGAGTCGGAGCGCGGCGCGCATCGCCTCGAACGTGCCGGCCTCGGCGCCGGCGAGCGCCATGCCCAGCGCCATCGATGCGCTGAGGGGCGACACGAAGACATTCGCTGCCGGGTCTTCCTCACGGACGACTTCCCGCAGGAAGTCGAACGCGAACGCCTCACCCGCGTGCACCAGGGCGATCTCGCCGTCGGTGAGCACCCGCGGCAGGGCCTCGATGCGCTGCACTTGCTGAGGGTCGGCGGGGGAATCGCACGCCGCCACCAGGAGGAGTGCGGCGAGCAGGTTTACGACGGTACGATTCGCGGTCAGACGGTGCATCGGCTCATCCGGGAAGAAGGAAACATCCGGAACTGCTCCTCTTACCCGCGGCTCCGGCTCCGGTTCACGATCCGATGACCGGAGATGATGGTTGCGCGGCCCGTCGTCCGTTGCCTCATGGTCGAATGCGGAACGTCGCTACCTCGTGCGGTGCCAGGGAGACGTCGCCCGCCACTTCGCCGCCAGGCAACGGCTCCCCCCAGGGATCCGTGCGCTGGAGGGAAGTCAGATCGGCTCCCGACGGACCGGCGATCCCCACGACGTCCGTCTCGTTCGACGGATTGTACAGCCGGAGCAGAAGCCCCTCGTCATTCCCGAGGGCGCGCAGAAGGCTGACCACCGACCTGTCCGCGACGACGTCGATGGGAGCCGCCGCTGACGGCACGTTCTCAGGAGGCCTGCGCACGACGAGCGGCTGCGCCGTTTCCAGGGCGAACCGCTCGGAGACGGCCTCGTCGAATCCGGCGTGGGGCCGAAGCGTGCAGGTGAGCTCGTGCGGACCGTCCTGGCTCGCCCGGTAGTTCGTCTCCCAGTAGTTGTTCATCACGTACGAGTAGAGCACCGGCTCCGGATCGATGCGATTCCGCCACCCCGCCACCGTGGCATCCGTGCCGATGGAGCCCAATTGGATTCCGGGCACGTCAACGGACACGATCTGCAGCCCGCCCGCGCCGTCGTGCATGTCGACCCAACGCTCGACCGTCGAGTAGTTGCGGTTCGCTCCCGGGGGTTGGTCGAGCTCGGCCCGCCACGCCCCCCACGCTCCGCCGACCATCGTCTCCGCCCGGTCGAGGTCGACGGGGAACCGGAAGAGCACCGCCTCCGGATCGCAGGTCATCGTCTTGTCGAACCGGTGCCCGATCTCGACCCGCTCGCTGCCGGCGAACAGGCGGACGGTGGTCTCGAGCACCGATTCGGTCCCCGGCGCCTCACGCGACACGACGGCCGTCCACACTACCGGACCCACGTCCGTGATCCGAACTTCCGACTGGCCACCGGTCACCACCGTCGCAGGGTCTCGCCCCGGTACGTACAGGTATTCGTTCATGGCCTGGCCGGACGGCACGAGATCACGGTTCGAAGCATGAAGCTGGAGTGAAAGGATCGTCCCGCGGACGGGATCGAGCGTCACCCGCACGAGCCCGTTATCGAGGGTCGTACCGGTGTGGGGGTCCGCCGCCGTCGTCGGCTCACGCGTCTCTAGACCGGACGATTCGATAGCGTATCGACGTGCGCCCCATCCCGGCACCTCCTCTGCCACGAACGCGAGGCCTCCATCCGCGAGTCGCTGCATGGGAACGCCGACACCTCCTTCAGCGCGGAGCGCACCGACGTGTGCCGCGTCCGACCCGGCCAGCACCACCACGTCGGATCTCGCCCACGGAGACGTGTTGAGGACCTCCAGGACCGACCGCCCGTGACCGCTAACGCCCAGCGCCTGCTCGCGCAGGGCCGCGGCCCGGGCTACCGCCTCGTCGGCGAACGCCTTCTTCCGCTCCCATTGCGAGACGGTGAATTCGGCCTCGGGCTCGCTGATGCTGTTCCAGGACCCCCAGGTGTGCTCGAGGAAGAGGAGCACCTGCCGCCAGGCGAGCGTGAGCTCCATCGGGTCGAGCCGGGTGCCCGTGATCGCCGCGAGAGTCTCCGTCTGAGCCAGTGATTCGGCTGCCCTCCGCATGAGGGCCGTCTCGCGGGCCGAGGAGGCGGCGCCGTCCTCCCAGTAACCCGTCAGGTCACCGCGGACGATCGGAAGCTCATCCCCGGCCTCCTCTTCCAGTGCATGCAGCGCGCGAGCCGCGCTGGAGACTACCAGGCGCGGCGTGACGTAGCGCTCGTTCCATGCGGTGACGGTAGCAGAGAGCGTGGAATCCGGGGGTCCGTTGTCCGAACCGATGTTGTAACGGATGGCTGCGATCCCGTGGGGCCATCCTCGGGCCCCGAGTGAGTCCACGTACGCGAACACGCGTTCTTCGTCCAGGCGCGTCTCGAGGTGCTCGTAGCCGAGACCCGTATGGAACATCGAGTACCCCCCGCCATGCACCCAGGCCAGGACCCGCTCCTGTCCCGAGGGAGATTCCCACCAGAAGGGTCGGTCGGCCCACGTATCGAGGAAGCTGCCGATTCTGTGCCAGCGGTTCGGGCCGATTGACAGATAGCGCACTCCCGCCTGGGCCAGCACTCCGACCACGCCCCAGCTCATGCCCGGGATGTCGCTGAACATGGCCGACCTGAGGGGGACGGACGCGGCCTCCGAGATCTCACGCGCGGGAGCCATCGTACGCACGAGTCCCTCTCCCGTCGCCAGCCCCGTCAGCAGGTTCGTGTACAGCCCGTCGATGTGGATCCAACCCCGGCGGATTCCCTCGAGCAGCGCCTCGCTCTCGCTCTCTCCGTGTGATTCGAGGTAGGACTCGACAGCCCACACTCCCTCGGGGTGCCACACGAATCGGGCCTCGGGCGGAAGGTCCTCGCTGGCCCGTCCGAGCCGCAGCGCTTCCTCGAGGTGGTTCCACTGCAGTCGCTCGACCTCGTCCTGCAGGTGCGTGTAGCCGATGTCGAGATGTGTGTGGTGGATCACGTACAGGTCGAGAGGTGCGACCGGATCGATCAGCAAGGCCGTCTGATACCACTCGTCGTCGACGCGGAACCGAAAAGGCATGACGGTCGTCTGCTCGACGGCCGGTACCTCGAGCTCGAGACGCGTGAGCCCGAAGCCGAGCTCGGCGTCCCGTCCGTCGCCGGTCGCCTCCATGCGCAGCGTCCCGGTTTCGTCCAGGTAGAGGACGTCGACGCGCACGGTCTGTCTCGGGCCGTCCGGTGTCCGCACGACTGCGGGGACGCCGCGGATTGCGATCTCAGGCTCGATCTCCGCCATGAACACCATGAACCAAGTCCGCGATCTGGCGCTCTCACCCGCTACCGACAGGAGAAGCGGCTCGCCGGGATTCACCAGCTTCCGCGGGACGTGCAGGAACAGATAGCCCATCGCGTCCGCATACCGGTCGACCAGCGTGACCCGGAGCTCCGCGGATACGCCCTCGTCACCGCGCCAGGTCAACGTCCCGACGCTCGCCGTACGGGGGGTTTCGAACTGCAGCGCACGATGTCCGTTGATCGAGAGGTCGAACGTCCGCGTGTCGTCCGTGGCATCGATGCCCGCGAGCAATACGAACGTGGCGACGTCACCGTCGAAGTCGGTGGGCACGACCGCCGTCTCCCACTCGATTCCTCGCGCCGCGTCTTCCGAACGCACGAGCAGGGAGCGAACGACATCCGGCAACGGGGAGTGATACTCGAACTCCTCTCCGCTGAGAGGTCCGGCGTAGCCCGAGATGTAAGGCGACGGGAGAGCGACGTGGGCGGCTTCGGTCATTCAGCTGAGAACCGGTACACCGTCGTGGACCGGTACGTCTCGCCCGGTCGCAGGACGGTGCTCGGGAAGCCCGGCTGGTTCGGCGAGTCCGGGAAGTGCTGCGTTTCCAGGCAGAGACCGTTTCGGTGCTCGTACACCACGCCGCCTTTTCCCATGTCGGTGCCGTCCAAGAAGTTGCCGCTGTAGAACTGAAGGCCGGGCTCGGTCGTGAGGACTTCCATCATTCGCCCGCTCACCGGGTCGCGCAAGATGGCCGCGGACCTGAGCGCGCCGTCGTCCTCCCACCCGTTGAGGACGAAGTTGTGATCGTAGCCGCCCCCGAAAGTGAGCTGCTCGTCGTCGGCCTCAATGCGGTCGCCGATGGCGGTCGCCTCCCGAAAATCGAACGGCGTGTCCTCGACCGACCGCAGCCCGCCGGTCGGGATCAATCCTTCGTCCACCGGCGTGAAACGGTCGGCGTGCACGGTCAGCTCATGGCCCAGGATGTCGCCCACTCCGTGCCCGGCGAGGTTCCAGTAGCCGTGGTGCGTCAGGTTGACGACCGTGGGCGCGTCCGTCGTGGCCTTGTAGTCGATCCGGAGGTCGCCGGTCGTGGTCAGGGTGTACGTCACGCGGACGGACAGCTCGCCCGGGTAGCCCTCCTCCCCGTCCGGGGACACGTAGGTCAGCACTACTCCCGCTTCGGAGTCGTTCGAATATGGCTCGGCGCTCCACACGACTTTGTCGAAACCGCGGTCGCCCCCGTGCAGGTGATTCGGTCCGTTGTTCGTGGCGAGCGCGTACTCCGTTCCGTCCAGTGTGAACCGGCCGCCCGCGATCCGGTTGCCGTACCGTCCGACGATCGCTCCGAAATAGGGAGTCCCCGCCAGGTATGCCTCGAGCCACTCGTGGCCGAGCACGATGTCGGCCAGTTCGCCATCGCGGTCCGGCGCCAGGAGGCGCGTTACGATGCCGCCGTACGTGCTGACGTCCAGCTCGATTCCGCTCGGACTGCGCAGGGTGATGATGTCCACGGGCTCTCCATCGGGTGTGGTGCCGAACGGGCGGGTCTCGAAGCGTGGGGCATCCGGTTCGTCGGCGTCGGGTGGTCCGGCGTCACGATCCGCCGCGCAGGAAGCCGCTCCGAGGGCGAGCATCGGTAGGAAAACGAGCCAGGTTCGCATGCCAGTGCTCCGTGATCATAGGGCCAAACCAATGTGAAGAAGGTGTCCGGGGAGCCCCGGCCCGGCAATCCTCCCAGGATCCGCCGAACCCCCCGTCCTTGCCCGTTTGACGCGCCTTTGGCGACATTGGTGGCGGCTGCGGGCCCGACTTGGAGAATACACGACACGGATGACGGAACTGAACAGGCTGTCTCGCGACGGGAGGCTGCGCTCTTTCTGGCAGATACTCGCCGTTTATATCGGTGCGTCCTGGGTCGTTCTCCAGGTCGTCGACGTGGTGAAAGACAACATGGGACTCCCCGACTGGGTGTTCCCGTTCGCCCTGATTTTGCTGCTCATCGGGCTACCGGTCATGCTCGTTACAGCCATGGTTCAGGGACGTCCGTCGGCGGCCGCTTCCACTCCGACCTCCGAGCCCACGGCCTCCTCCCCCGCGGTTCACGCCGCCCAGCCCGAAAGCGACCACTCCCCTCGCCGCTTCTTCACATGGCGTAACGCCCTCATCGGAGGGGCCGCTGCGTTCGTCCTTCTGACCGTCTTCACGACCGGCTTCATGTTCATGCGGAATCGGGGCATTGGCCCCGTGGGTTCGCTCGTCGCCAGGGGAGTCCTCGACGAGCGCGGCAAGGTGATCCTGGCGGACTTCGAAGCCTCGGACCCCGAGATCGCGCGCGCCGTTACAGAGGCGTTCCGCGTCGACCTGGCTCAGTCCACCATCGTGACCCTGGTCGAGCCCGCTTCGATCGAGGACGCCCTCCAGCGAATGGGCCGGCCGACCGACGAGCCGCTGGACGAGCAGACGGCCCGCGAGCTCGGCGTGCGGGATGGGGTTCCTGCTGTGATCGCGGGCGAACTCTCATCTGTCGGCGGTGGCTTCGTGTTGTCTGCGCGGCTCGTGGATTCTGATGACGGCGCGGTCCTCGCTTCGGCCCGGGCGTCGGCACGTGATTCGAGTTCCGTCCTCGATGCCATCGATATCGTGTCATCCAAGCTCCGTGAGCGGATCGGCGAGTCGTATACCTCGGTGCGCGCCAGTCCGCCGCTCGCTCACGTCACGACCAGCTCGCTGGAGGCGCTGCGCAAGTACACGCAGGCGCATGACGCCCGGAACAAGGAAGGGAACCTCGATGCGGCCATTGCGCTGCTCGAGGAGGCCGTCGCGATCGACACGGCTTTCGCCCTGGCCCACCGGGACCTGGCCACGATCCTGAGCAATCGGAGACGCAACTGGGATCGGCAGATCCAGGCGCTCGAGAGCGCTCACCGGCACCGGGATCGTCTCACTGTGCGCGAGCGCTATCTGGTCGAGGCCTCCTACAGCCAGGACGTGCTGGACGACCGGGCTCGTACGATCCAGGCCTACGAGAGCATGCTTCGCCTCGATCCGGACGACGCCCAGGCTCTCAACAACATCGGCTTCAACTACTGGAAGCAGGGCGATTTCGAGCGGGCCGGACAGTACTACCGCAGTGCCAGGGCAGCCGATCCTTCGGCGAGTATCTACGCGGCCAACGTGGGAGCAGCGTGGGGGAACCTGGGCGAGCTGGAGAAGGCGGACTCCGCATACGCGGTCCTCGACGATATGCCACGAAGTCCAATCTACGAGGGTTGGCGTGCGCTGTTCGAGTATGAGCGAGGTGACGAGGAGGTGGCGCGGGCCAAGTTCAACGCGCTGTCCGAGGAGTACGCGTCGCAAAGCAGCGTGGTTGAATGGACGGTGCGCCAGCTCAGGAACCTCGAGCTGTTGCACGGCCGGTTGCGGGCCGCCGAGGCGCAGTCCGACGGGGTAAGTGACCGACGGAGGGCGGAGTGGTTGCTCTCGATCGTCCGCGACACGACGGAGACCCTCTCCGTGCTGGAGCTGATGCTCGAGGACGAATCCCTCGAGCGGTTCGAGCAGGTGCCCGTGCTCAATCGTCCGTGGATCGGGTTGGCGAGTCTGGCAGCGAGGGCGGGGAACCCGCACAGGGCCCGCGAGCTGGTGGCGAGGCGGGACTCGGAAGTGAGCCCGCGCTACCTCGAGATCCAGCGCCGCCACGAGCATGAACTTGCAGCGTGGATCGCACTGGCTGAGAGGGATCCGGACAGGGCCCTGGCGGAAATGAGGCAGCAGCCGGCGGACGACTGTCCCCGATGCCGGGCCGCAGATTTCGCCCGTCTGTTCGAGGCAGCGGGGCAGGCGGACTCGGCGATCACCCACTACCGGGAGTACATCGAGACGCCGAGTAACTTCAACCTCTGGCTGGATGCGATCTATCTCGCGTCCGCTCATGAGAGCCTAGGGCAGTTGTATGACGCACGTGGAGACCTGGAGAGCGCGGCCCTTCACTACGCTCAGTTTGTCGAACTATGGGAGGACGCCGATCCCGTGCTCCAGCCGCGGGTCGAGGCGGCGCGCGCCAGAATGCAGGCAATCGTGAGGGAGCGCGGCTGATGGCTGACAAGAACGGTCTCGGGCAGCTGATCGGTCAGGTCGGTGGCCGCTCGGTGTGGCAGGTCCTCGTCCTCTACATGGGCGCTTCCTGGGGCGTGCTGGAGGTGGTGGACGTCCTGAAGGACAACATGGGACTACCCGACTGGGTGTTTCCGTTTGCCATCGTCCTGCTGCTGATCGGGCTCCCCATCATGCTGGGTACGGCCGCGATCCAGGCCCGCGCCGCCGCGAGCCGTTCGCGCGCGATCGACGCGCCGGGACCCGGGGATTCACAGTACCCCGCCCCGACGCCTGCCGCCGTACCCGTGACCGGGGCGAGTGATCTCGCGCCCCATCACCTGTTCACGTGGCGTAACGCGCTCATCGGCGGTGCCGCGAGCCTGGTCCTCCTCACCATCGTCACCACCGGTTTCATGTTCATGCGGAACTGGGGGATCGGCCCGGTCGGCTCCCTCGTAGCTAAGGGGCTGCTCGAGGAACGATCGCAGATCCTGGTGGCGGACTTCGAGGCCGAAGACGAAATGCTCGGGCGCATGGCGGCCGAAGCCCTCCGGGTGGACCTGTCGCAGTCCGACATCGTCCGGCTTGCCAATCCACGTACGGTGGAGGCGGCACTCCGCCGGATGGAGCGACCGGAAGGAACCCGGGTGGACGAGGGAACGGCGCGCGAGGTAGCAGCACGGGAAGGGATTCCGGCGATCGTCGGAGGTGAGATTCTCTCCGGTGGCGGGTCATTCGTGATCACCGCACACCTGCTCACTGCAGACGGCGAACTCCTGGCCAACGCCCGCGCCACGGCCGCCGACTCCACCAGGATCATAGAGGCCATCGACCAGCTGTCGCGGGACCTGCGGGAGCAGATCGGCGAGTCCTACACGAGCATGCGCAAGAGTCCGCCGCTCGCCCAGGTGACGACCAGCTCGGTGGAGGCGCTTCGCAAGTACACCGAGGCGGGGGTTCAGCGGCGCGAGGGCAACCTGGACGCGGCGATCGCGCTCCTGGAGGACGCGATCGCGACCGACAGCACGTTCGCGATGGCGTACCGGGGCATCGGCATTTTCCTGCAAAACAAGTTCGAGCAGTGGTCCAGGCAGTACTGGGCTCACTCGAAGGCTTACGAGTACCGCGATCGGCTGACGGAACGAGAGAAGTGGCTTGTCACGGCGACCTACTACCTCGATGTCGAGGATGACCCGGCCCGGGCCATCTCAGCGTACGAGAACGTGCTGCGCGTGGATCCGGAGCACATGGCTGCTGTCAACAACATCGGCGTGATCTACTACTTCCGGCGTGATTGGGAAAATGCCCTGAAGCAGTACCAGCGGGCGCACGAGATGCAGCCGGAGGGCCTCACTGCGAGCAACATCGGGGTGGTCCTCGCGAACATGGGCCGGTTCGCGGAGGCCGACGAGTGGCTGGCCAGGTCGACGGAACTGGAGCCCAACAACCCCGGCTGGAAATGGTATCGCGTGAACTTCGAGCACCTGAGAGGCGATCGCGAAGAAGCTCGCCGCCGCAACGCGGCGCTCCGGCAGTCGGAGAGCGCGGATCTCCTGTGGGTGAGCCGGACCGAGGAACTCGAGTGGATGCTCTCCGCCGAAGTCGGCCAGCTCGGTGCTGGTGAATCGCACTACCGGGCCGCGCTCGATGCGGCGGAGCGCCGAGGAGGGCCGGATGCTCTCAACACGGCCCTGACCAGAGCCGTGCTGGATCTGGCACTGGGAGACATGGACTCGGCGCGGCGCGGGATCCGCGATGCGCTGGATCGATACCCGCTCGAGGATTTTCAGCCTCTCGATCGTCCGACCGCGGACGCCGCCTCCCTGCTCGCACAGGCGGGCGAGCAGGACGCGGCTCGCGATCTGCTCTCCGTAGAGCGCGAGAGATTGGGGCCGGAACTGGCGAATCGATCCCGGCTCGGATTCGGGGTCGCGGAGGCGTGGATCGACGTGGCGGAGGGCCGGTACGACGCGGCGATCCCAAAGCTGCGAGACGCGGACGGGGGATTCGCCTGCCAGCCGTGCGCGGACCTCTCCGTGGGACGTGCGTTCGACATTGCAGGACGACCCGACTCCGCGATCGTCTACTACGAGAAATACCTCGCGCCGGCCTTCAACTGGCGGACCTGGTTGGATGGCCTGTGGCGGGGTTGGACGCTGGAGCGTCTCGGTCAGCTGTACGACGAAGTCGGCGACCTCGAGCGAGCCGCTGGCTACTACGGCCTGTTCGTAGAGCTGTGGGCTGACGCCGATCCCGAGTTGCAGCCGCGGGTGCAAACCGCGCGGACCCGAATGGAAGAAATTGTGAGGGAGCGCGGATGAAGAAGCTGATTCACGAGATCCACCGACGATCCTTGTGGCAGGTGCTGGGCCTGTATGCGGCCGGCTCATGGATTGTCCTCCAGGTCGTCGACCAGCTCGTGCAGAGCGCGGGCCTGCCGAATTGGGTGCCGTCGCTCGCGCTCGTTCTGCTGCTTATCGGCTTCCCGATGGTCCTCGCGACCGCGTTCGTCCAGGTGGGCATGCGCAGACAGGCGGCGTCGGATGAGGCGCCTGAGGCAGTGCCCGCGCAGACCGAATCTCAGGTGGCTGCGGATACGTCTTCTCCGGCTTCACAAGCTGCCTCCAGCGCACCTACAAAGGCAGAGGCCTCCAGCTGGTTCAAGAGCAACGTGTTCACGTGGCGCAACGCGATTGCCGGCGGAGTAGCGGCGCTGGCCCTTTTCGGGGCCGCGACGGCCGTGTGGATGGTTTTGCGGGGCGCCGGCGTCGGGGCGGCAGGCACGCTGGTGGCCAAGGGCCTGATCGAGGACGGCGAGCGGGTCGTCCTGGCCGACTTCAGCGGGGACTCGTCGCTGGCGGTCGCCGCGACCATGGCGCTTCGAGTGCAGCTCGCGGAGTCCGGAATCGTGTCGGTGGCGGAGCCTGCACTCGTCGCGAACGTGCTGGCGCGCATGGAGATCGAGGGCGGCCCGGTCAGCGTGGAGCGGGCGCGTGAGGTGGCGGAGCGCGAGGGGCTGAAGGCCGTCGTGGGAGGAGACGTTTCGGGTGCTGGCGGCAGCTACATTCTCACGGTGCGCGTGATAGAGACCGTATCCGGAGATGAGCTCGTGACCGTCGGCGAGACCGCGTCGGATGCGGCGGACTTCCTCGCAGCCATGGATCGGCTCGGGCGCAAGCTTCGGGAGCGCCTCGGCGAATCCCTGGGCTCGATCCGTGCGGCTGCCCCGCTCGAGCGCGCAACGACCTCCTCGACGGAAGCACTGAGAAAGTACTCTCGCGCCGAGGAGGCGTTCGACGCGCGAGACCTGGAAAAGGCGATCGCCCTACTGGACGAGGCGATTGCCCTGGATTCCTCGTTTGCCATGGCCTGGCGGAAGCTGGCTGTCTCCGACTTTGAGCGGCGTGAGGATGCGGCTACGCGGGCGTACGAACTGCGTGATCGTCTGACCGAGCGCGAGCGTTATCACACCGTCGGGATCTACCACACGTACGTGACTAACGACGTCGACGAGGCGATCACCACATTCCGGGCGCTTCTGGATGCCTATCCGGACGATGGCACGGCCCTCAACAACCTGGGCGTCAACTACGCGAACCAGGGACAGTCGGAGCTAGCCGCCGAGATGTATGGTCGCGCGGTGGCGGTCGATCCGTACACGGCGCACTACTACAACAATCTGATCGAGCTGCTCTACAGGATTGGCGAAGTCGACTCGGCGCGGGTTGTCCTGGACCGCTTCGCCGAGAACTTCCCGGATCACCCGAACGTGGCGTGGAAACGGTCCGCTTTCGCCTATTCAGATGGTGATGTCGAGTCCTCCGAGGCGGACCTCGAACTTCTGCTGGACAGCGAGATCCTCAGTCTGCGTCGACAGGCCAATCATGTCGTTTCGAATCTGCGAATCCGGGAAGGCAAGCTCCGTGAGGGTGAGCAGGTATGGCGTCAGGCGGTCGAGGACCTCATGCCACTCGGCGAGGCCATCTGGAAGAGCTGGCTGGACCTCACGGTCCACTTTGACACGGCCGGGGCGATAGCCCGTCTTGAGCGAGCAGTCGAGGCCGCGCCCGACTCGCTGGTGGACGAGAGTGTCGGCGGACTCAGCAACTTCTTCTACTCGATCGGCGATGTGGGGCAGGGCGATCGTTATCACGAGCGTGAGCAGGTCGTGGATTCCATGCGGATCGCGAACATACCGGATCGGTTCATGCCCATCGTCGAGTTGTGGCACAGAAGCCGGCGGAACATAGCGCTCGGAGAGTACGAGGCCGCGATCCGTAACTTCCGCGATCTCGAGGCCGCGTGGTTGAGGATCAGCTCCGGCCAGGACCCGGCGACCTGGGCGGCGCAACCGATCCCGGCCTTCGAGGCCTTGGGTCAAGCCGATTCAGTCATCGCTCGCTACGAGTCCTGGCTCGGGCGGCGCGAACTGAACAACCGCCTTGGCAACGATTCGCGCGATCTACCCCGCGCCTACGAGCGCCTCGGCCAGCTCTACGACGAGAAGGGTGACCTGGAGCAGGCTGCCGGTTACTACGGTCTCTTCGTCGAGTTGTGGGCCGATGCGGATCCCGAGCTTCAGCCACGCGTTGACGCCGCACGCGCCCGCATGGAGGAAATCGTGAGGGAGCGCGGATGAGGCACGGGCGCTCGATCCTCCAGGTCTTCGGTATCTACGCGGCCGCGTCGTGGGTGGTTCTTCAGATTGTGGACGTCCTCAAGCAGAACATGGGGCTCCCCGAATGGATCTTCCCGTTCGCGCTCGTCCTGCTGCTCATCGGCCTCCCGATCATGCTGACGACGATGCTGGTTCAGCGGAAGATCATGGTGGCCTCGGACGGCTCCGCGGACGACGCACCGGGCTCGCCTGCTATCACGGCAGCCGACAGCCCGGTGGTGCGCCGCCTGTTCAACTGGCACAACGCGATCATGGGCGGAGTCCTGGCGTTTTCGCTCTTGTTCGGATTCGCCGGATTGGCGGTGCTGCTGAAGGAGAAGGTGCTCGCGCCTGACGAGGCGATGGCTGAATTGGCTGTACCAGCAATCGCGGTGCTTCCGTTCACGGTCCGCGGTGAGGGGCTCGAGGTGTGGCGCGAGGGCATGGTGGATCTCATGTCCACGAACCTCGACGGAGCCGCCGGCCTGAGGACCATCGCTGGCCGCACGGTTCTCGCTCGGTGGTATGAGGCCGGCGCGGCCAAAAACGGAGGAGACCTGGAGACTGCACTCGACGTGGCTCGAGCGACGGGGGCGAGCTACGCCCTGGTGGGCAGCGCCATCTCCAGCGGCCAAGGAATGCGTCTGACGGCAGAGCTGTACGACGCGCAGACAGGCGAAGAGCTAGGCGATGTCCAGGTCGAGGGTCCTGCAGACAGCGTCTTCACGCTGGTGGACCGGCTGTCCGTAGCGGCGGTCAGAGAGCTCGCTGCGACGGAGAGCACGGAGTCGGTTGGCATCGACCTGGCTGGCGTGACGACCTCTTCGGTCGATGCTCTCAAGGCCTACCTGGAGGGGATGTCACACTTCCGCCGGTCCGACTTCCCGGCTGCGGTGGAGTCGTTCAGCCAGGCCATCGACGCGGACTCGACGTTCGCACTGGCCTACCTCCGACTAGGCGATTGCTACGGCTGGATGGAGGGCACGTGGAGCGGTTTGCAGAGGGAAGCACACGATAAGGCCGAGCTCTACAAGGAGCAGTTGCCGCGGAGGGAACGGATCATCCTCGAGGCCGATCTGTCCGTGACGGCCAACAACGTCGTCGGTCTGGAAGATCTCAGGGAATACGTGCAGGTGCATCCTGACGATGCCGATGCCTGGTTCATGCTCGGCGAGCTCTACATCCACCGCGGACACAGCTTCCCGGTCACGCGGGAGGAGATGGAGAGAGTGTTCACCAGGGCCGTGGAGCTGGATCCGTCGTTCGGCCCGTACCACAGCCACCTGCTGGACCTGGCGCTGTGGACGACGCCGGACAGTGCCTACATCGCGGACCTGATGGCCGCTGCCCAACGATCGAGCGGCGGCTCCGCCGATCGAGATCTCCTTCTCGATCTAGCCTTTGGCGACGAGTCCACGCGGGGCCATGCGATTTCCCGGCTGGACAGCGTTCCGGTTGACGATCTCACCAGTCTCAATATCGGACTGCGGCACCCCCGGTACTGGGATTCGTTCGAGCCGGCCATGCAGGCCTACTACAGGAGAGCGGAGGAGGCCGACATCTCGGGTGTGAGTCCGGATCAAATCCGGACCGTGTCCAACTGGTTCGCTGCCACCGGTGCCGGGCAAGCCGGCCAGGTCGAGAAGGCCCTGGAATACGCGACCGATCCCTTGAGCTTCGAAGGGTTCGCCAGCTGTTTCACCTCGACGATGTACCACAGTCGTCTGCCCGTGCCCGAGGACGAACTGGACCGACACCTGTCCGTCGAGCGGGCGGCTGACCTTCCCACGTCGGCCTTGAGGTGCTTGGCCACTTACGCGATCGATCAGGGCCGGCTTGATGACCTGGACATATTGACGACGGCCATCAGCGACCGCGGGCAACAAGCTGTGACCGACGAGCAATCGGAAGAAGCAGAGTACCTGGCGGAGCTCCGTTTCATCGAGGGCTACCGAACCTGGCAATCGGGCGATCCGGAAGGCGCCCTGCCTCTGCTGGAGGGAAGCTTCCGGTCGGTCCGTGGGCCCATGGGTCGCCTGTGGATCGGTCAGATCTACATGGAGCTCGAACAGCCCTCCGAAGCGGTGAAGTGGTTCGGCACGATGTGGGGAGGCCAGTATCTCACGATCGCGTACCTGGAGCTCGCCGAGGCCTACGAGGAGCTGGGCGAGACGGACAAAGCCGTCGCTGCGTATGCCGAATTCATCGAAGGCTGGGCGAGCGCCGATCCCGAGGTGCAGCCCATGGTCGAAGCTGCCCGCGCCCGCCTCGAGGAAATCGTAAGGGAGCGCGGGTGAAGAAGATCCTGCAGGAGACCCATCGGCGTGCCGTCTGGCAGGTACTGGCCGTGTACGTCGGCGTGTCGTGGGCCGTTCTCCAGGTCGTGGACGTCCTGACGCAGAACATGGGGCTTCCGCCGTGGGTGTTTCCGTTCGCGCTGGTGCTCCTGCTGCTCGGGCTCCCAGTGATGCTGGCCACGGCCATCATCCAGGGGAGGGAAAGCGGTGCTGATTCTTCCGAGTTGAAGACGGAGGCGGACGCGCACGCGGCCCCCGCAGAGCCAGTGTCCACGCCGTTCGCTCGGGAGCCGGACACTCAGCTTGGCAGGCGCAGGCACTTCACCTGGAAGAACGCGGTTTTCGGAGGCGCGGCGGCGGCCACGTTGTTCGCCGTCGTCCTTGGTGGCTATGCCTTCGCGCGGCGGGCCGGCCTGGGACCCGCCGGAACTCTGGTGGCGAAGGGACTGATCGAGAACGGTGAGCGGATCATCCTGGCCGACTTCGATGGCGATCCGGATATGGCGCAGGCCGCGACGATGGCCTTCCGCGTGGATCTGTCCCAGTCGCCCACCGTCACCCTCGTCGACCCGCAGTTCATGGCCAACGTACTCCGACGGATGGAGCGACCGCTCGATACGCCGATCGATGAGGCGATATCCCTGGAAGCCGCTGTTCGCGAGGGGATCAAGGCTGTCGTCGCCGGCGACGTGGCCCAGGTAGGTGGGGGATACGTCTTCACGGCCCGTCTCGTGGCCGCGGAATCCGGACAGGACCTGGTGAATCTGCGGGAATCCGCGGCAGACTCGACCCGGGTTCTCGAGACGATAGACCGGCTGTCGCGCCGCATGCGGGAGAGGTTGGGCGAGTCGCTCGGCTCGATCCGGTCCAGTGCCCCACTGGACCGGGCGACTACGACCTCGCTGGAGGCGCTGCGCAAGTATTCGCAGGCCCTTGCGGCGATCGACGCGGGTGACGAGGACCTCGGCCGAGCACTGCTTCGGGAGGCGGTCGAGGTCGACTCGACTTTCGCCATGGCGTGGCGGAAGCTGGCGGTGACCCAGCAGTTTTCCGACCGACTGAAAGCGAAAGCAGCTGCGACGCGCGCCTACGAGCTCCGGGACCTCCTGACCGACAGAGAGCGCTACATCACGATCGGGACCTACCATTCGACCGTCACGCAGGATCTGGCGGCCGGTATCACGGCCTACCGGGCGTTGCTCGACCAGTACCCGAATGACGCCTGGGCTTTGAACAACCTCTCGCTTCTTTACGCCCGACAGGGGAACCAGGCCGCGGGCATCCAGCTGTTGGAACGAGCGATCGGGCTGGATCCGTACAGTCCCAACGCATACATCAACCTCTCCGCGACTCTCCACTTCCTGGGCGATCGCGACTCGGCCCGGGCCGTCGTGTCGAAGCTGGAAGAGACTGTGCCCGGCCAACCCTGGGTGCTGAACATGAGGAGCCGGATGGCGGCAGCTGAGTGGGACTATCCATTAGCTCAGGAGAACGCGGACGTCCTTGTGCGAAGCGGCGGATCCGACGCGCGTCGGGAAGGCCTGGTGCTACAGGCCTTCGTCGACGTGGCCGTGGGACGACTGCGTGCGTCAGAGCGTCACTTCGAGGATGCACAGGCCGCGGATGATCCGATCGCACGGGCCGACTGGAGGGCCTGGAACGAGCTCGTGGTCCGGCAGCAGCGTGTGTCAGCGGTCCGCATTCTTGACGAAGCCCTCGCCGGGGCGGGCGCCATCGACACTGCCGACGGAGGAGCCGACAGGGCCTTCCTGCTCGCTCTCGCGGGGCGGCCTGACGAGGCCAGGCGCTGGCTTGCGGCGGACCGGAGAGCGGACAACCAATATGCGTCATCGCCCGCTCCGATCCGCGCGGCGGAGGACGCCTGGTTCGAAGCGTCAGTCGCGTACGGCGAGGGGCGCTTCAACGAAGCGGTGAGTGGCCTGAAGCAGGCAGAGCAAGAGTTCGACTCCTTCTATCCAGGACTGGGCGAGCACGAGATCAGCTGGGCCCTCGCGCGGGCTTTCGACCGTGCCGGGATGGCCGACTCGGCAATCGCCAGGTTCGAGCTCTCCCTCGACTACGGGAACGCGTTCGAACTGTGGAGCGCGACGCGGCAGATCTCCACAACCCTGCAGCGGCTCGCGCAGCTGTATGACGAACAGGACGACCTCGGGCGGGCCGCCGGCTACTACGGCCGGTTCGTAGAGCTGTGGGCCGACGCCGACCCCGATTTGCAGCCACGTGTCGAGGCGGCCCGAGCGCGCCTCGAGGAGATAGTGCGGGAGCGCGGCTAGGGCCGAAGCGAGTGCGCGGACCCCCCGCGCGAAATCCAGACCTCCGCATTACATTCCCGCCCATGACGAGGCTCAACACTGTCCGCAGCCGTTCCATTGGCTTCGGGAAGATATCTTCCCAGATCCGTGCATACCTTCTTGTGGGGGTTTGCGCCGCGCTGTTTCCCTGCGCCGCCATCGGGCAAGAAACTGATTCGGAGCAGGCCCGTCGCCCCAACGACAACGATCGCCTGGACACGACGCAGTGGTCCATAATGGCCTTCAAGGGTTGGTCTAATTACCACACCTTGGGACGCACCGTACGCTTCATCTGGGATGACTCCGGAGAAGACGTGTACGGCATGGATGTGGCTTACACTTTCTCGCCTACCACCGGTTTCGGCCGCTTCTTCGACAACGTTCTTGCCGCGCGTTTTCAGCTTGCGGGAACGTTCAACGCCAGGGCCCAGCCGTCGGGTGTTTGGATTCCGGAGCTGAGCGCGTACTTCGCCCTGAGGTGGCGTCGCCTCCCGTGGAATCACATCGTTGCCACTTCGTTTTCCATCGGCGAAGGCCTGTCGATCGTGAGCGACATACCGGAAGTCGAGATCATCACGACGGAGGTCGGCGGCACCAGCCGGCTGCTTAACTACCTGATGCTCGAGATGACTCTCGCCGTGCCGTCGCTCCCATACGTGCAGCTCGTAGGGCGGATCCACCACCGGTCCGGAATGTTCGGCGTATTCGGCGATGCCCAGGAATCAGGCTCGAACACGGTCGGGCTCGGGCTCCGAGTGCACATGTAAGCGCAGCCTTTCGGCGCGACCCGCCTTTGAATGACGACGAATGCTGGCCGCATTCACGTGTATCCTGTACGAGGGATCACGTCAGACACGGAGGACTGGAGATGAACGACAGGCCTGAGCTCAGGCTGCACGAAGAAGTCCTGCTACTGGCCCTGAAGGACGACAAGGGCACGCCGTATGCGGCCCAGTACAGTTTTGCTCTCGGAGGGGCTGTCCTGGCCGAGCT
>CAXMRU010000056.1:0-3867 GCA_964195715.1 Akkermansiaceae bacterium
GGACTGCTCACGGCCGACGACGAAGCCATCAGCCGCTGAGCAGTGTCTTCAGCGCGGCTCTTGCTTCGTCATCCTGCGGCAGGTCCGGCTCGGCTTCCTCCCACGCCTGCAGAAACCGGATAAACGCCTCGCGGGCGCGTACCGGATCGCCGGTCTGCTCGTACAACTGGCCGAGTCGATAATTCACGTAGGAATCGAGGACGGTATAGCGCAGCGACTCGAGGTAGCGGATCGTCTCCGCCGTGTTGCCCTGCACATCGTAGAGCTCCATCAGCCACCGCCGGATCCAAAAATCCGGGCCGCCCCCCGTCCCCTGCAGTGCCTCGAGGGCTTCGATCGCAGCGGCCGGGTCCAAAACCGCCAGCTCATAAGCCCGGATCGCGTCCGCGAGCAGGTCGATGTGCCACTCGTACCTCTCCGCACCGGCGCGACGCATCTCCTCCTTGACCGCAGGGAACTGCACAACCACCAGGCTATCGAGGTTTTCGCTCTCCCCGCTGCGCACAAAGACCTGGCCCAGATTGGCCATGCAGTGAATACCCAGAGCGTCGATCTCGGTGCCGCAGCCATCCCAAGGATGACCGGCGAATGCCTCCTCCGGCATCGGACGGAGCGTGAGGTCGACCATGTTCGCGAACACCCAGGGCGGTATTGTGCCGGCGGCCTCGGCTACATCCGGCTGCCCTGCCATAAGCTGCAGGATCGCCTTGCGGCTGGCCAGGGGATCGCGCCGAACGGCAAATTCGTCGAATACCGTCATCATGGCCACCGGACGACCCGATGTCAGCCACAGGTCCGGGTAGATGTCACGCAGTGTGGCGTCATCCACGCTGTCGAGGGAAGCAGCCGCCGCCGCCTGTGTCGTCGAGTCCCCAAGGATGAGGTCCCGCGACAGCAGCAGGGCCGGTGTCCGACGGGCTCGCAGCGGCTCGAGCTCTTCCAGCAACTGCTCCACCCGCGACGTATCCCGCTGGATGATCGCCATCTCGACGGCGTGCAGATAGTACGGCGCAAACGACGGATCAAGCTCGATGGCCCGATCGAACGCTCGTCGGGCGTCTTTCATCTCGAGCATCAGGTTGCCGCCGTAGTGCGTGTAGAATTCCCCGAGCAGAAACCACGCCTCAGGGTCTTCCGGGTACTTCCGTGTCGCCGCCCGAAGCGGCTCGACACCGTCGAGATCGGCCGCTAGGACGGCCGCGTTTGCCTGCACGAGAGTGCGCTCCCGGGGAGGGAGCCGCTCGAGATTAGCGAGCGCGTAGTCGAAATGCTCCGCTGCCTTGTTACTGCCAATATTCTCGATCCAGCCGTACGCGTCGGCGATCCGGGAGTGAGCGAGCGCCATCTCAGAGTCGAGCTCCAGGGCCTCTTCGTACGCCTCGATGGCACGCTCGAATTGAGCGTTCCGATACAGAGCCTCGGCACGCAGGTACACGCGCAGTGCCGGCAGCGAAGAGGTGACGATCGCCTGCGTTTGTCGGATGCTCAGTCCCTTGGCGCCCGCACTTCGCATCAGCGCCTGCATCAACTCGACTCCCAGCTCCTCCACCATCACGAGCACGCTGTCCGCCGGGCCTTCGACCTGGCTGGCGCCGACCTCCTGGCCCGTCTCGACGTCGTAGATGTCAGCCGCGAGCCGCACGTTCTCGCCCAGAGCTACGGCGCTGCCCGTCATCAAGTACTTCGCGCCGGATCGCTGGCCGACCTCCAGCGCCGTGGCGAGGTCAGCTTCGCTGCCTGCAGGCACGGCTTCCTTCCACCTCGCCATGACCGTGCGGCTGCTAATCGTCCGATAGCCACCCACGTCGTCGAGGCTGGCGGTGAAGACGTCCATCATGCCCTCGCGCCACACGTCGAGGCCGGCTCCCCGGACCGTGAACGGAACGATCGCGATGCCCTCACCCGCTTCGGTGGCCACGGCCTCGGCGGGCGCGAAGCTCTCCCCCCGGTCCTTGATCACCACATACAGGCCGGCGAAACCAAAGAGGAGTGAAAACGCGAGAACTCCGCCGAGGATAGCGTTGCGCCACGTGAACAGGAAGAAAGGAGACGACCGAGCGACGCCTGCTGTCTCGCCATCCTCCGGCTGCGCTGGGCTCGAAGATTCGGCCGCGAGGGGCGCGGGCTTGTGCTGCAGAAACGCTGTCGCCAGCACGATCGGAAGGCCAATGACCAGCAGTACGACGGCGAACGGAAACACCCAACTCGGCAGGCCCATGTTCTGGGCCAACACGTCAGCCACCTGCAGCACGATCCATCCGGCCACCAGGTAGATCCCCAGCACCTGCCACAGCGAGCGCTGGCTCTCCTGGATCAGTCTCTTCATTACGTTCAGCTCGCTGCGGAGAAGCGACCCGGGCTCGACTGCCCCGACGAGCGCTGAAAGTGGAGCGGACAGGGGAGGAGGGCAACCGGCGATTCCGAAGAGGCCAGGCGCGCAGCGGGCAATCGAAGCCCATAGCTGGAGCAGGTGTGCCTGGCAGAGAGCTGGGTGATCCCGTCCCTCACAGAGTCGTTGATCGCCAGACGTGATGCCGAGAGGCGGCCAGCACACTGGTCTCCCCCCGGACGGCGAGGTGAAGCGCCCTCCTGACCCCGAAGCAGACGGGCAGGCCTATATGCCGTGGAGTTGGGGGTAGGCAGTGACAGGAGCATTGCCCGCACCGTAGGTACTTCTTTGAACGATTCCTTGAAATGATTAACCAAGGCAACCACTGTGCACTATAGGCCGGTCCGCTTTCGCTTATCCCCGGCACGGATCTGATCCCGATGGTGATAGAGGGCCATCACACAGAGAGGAGATGGATCCGATGCGCATAATTGTCGTTGGAGGCTCGATCGCGGGCTGCACAGCCGCCATCGAGCTTAGTCGAGTGGGTCACGAAGTGACGGTGATCGAGCGCTCGCGAGGCGGCTTGAAGGGACGCGGCGCCGGAATCGGAACGCCGATCGAGACCTTGCAGACCCTGGTGGCTCGTGATCTCATCGATGAAGCCACACCTCGGTGGGTGGTATCAGACCTTCCCCTGATCGGCCGAACGGACGAGAAGGACCGCTACGGATACTGCGCCCTGACTCTGCCGCTGAGCATGGCCCTCCTCAATTGGGGCGACTTGTGGAGCCAACTCAGGGCACGGGTGCCAAGTGCCGCCTACGTGGAGGGGCGAACGATCACCGGTGCAAAGCAGGGGGAGGAAGAGGTCGTGGTTTCGGCGGCGGATGGCTGGACCGAGACATGCGACCTCGTGTTGTTCGCGGACGGGTACAGATCCATCGGCCGTCGCCTGCTCTTCCCGAGCGCCGAGCTGTCGTATCGAGGCTACGTCCTATGGCGTGGAGTACTGGATGAAGGCCGGCTTTCAGAGACTGGGCCTCTAGAGACAGCATTGTACCGGCTGCACTACAAGGGTATGCCAGGCAACGCGGTATTCTATTTCGTACCTGGAAAAAGCGGGTCCGTTGAAGTTGGAGAGCGGTTGGTCAACTGGGCGTGCTACCTCCCACTGGCTCCGGAGGCTCTGCCCGAGTTTCTGACGGACCGGAACGGAAAGCGACATGATCACTCCCTGCCGCCCGGCTCGATGCCTATTGCAGAAGAGAAGCGCCTCAAGAATCTGATGGCCGACCACCTACCGTCTTACTTTGGCGAGATTATCGGTGATTCCGAAGACACGTTCGTGCAGCCGATCTTCTCTGGGACGGTCCCCGCTTATGCCCTGGGGCACAGAGCACTCCTCGGAGACGCGGGTGCTGTCGCCCCGCCTTTCACCGGGAGCGGTGTCTTCAAGGCGATGATGAACGCCGTAGAACTCGCTGCGACGCTGGCCGAGAAGAGTTCTGTGGATGAAGCGTTGGAGACCTGGAGTG
>CAXMRU010000057.1:0-83350 GCA_964195715.1 Akkermansiaceae bacterium
GTCGAGGAAGCATCGGTTCTTGCGTGTCTGCAAGCGATCAATCGCTGGATCCAGCCTCGCTGACCATCGCCCGAGTTGCGCACATCGCTACCTCAAGTTCTTTTTAGAGTTCACCGAGAGTGTCGTCTGTCGTTGACCTGGCTGGGAAAATGCGGGTCGGCGCCTTGACTTAGATGCGAGGTCCTGAGACACAGAGATACCCCCGACCTCTTCGGCCCACCGCCAGCTGAGCGGAGCGATACCTCCGAGCGGAGATGAAGCATACCCGTTAGCGAACTGGGTGTGACTTCCATGCGAAAGGAGGTGTGCTCTATGAATTGGCTCTTTATGCTTTTAGGTGGAACCGTTAGGTGGTAAACCCGTAGAGGCTTCGGGGGTATTCTATTCTAACTGCGTGGACATGGACCTAAGAGTCAAGCGGACGATCTACGCGACAGCTGTGGCCGCAGCCGCGCTTATTGTCGCCCTCTATATTGACTCTCCTCCAGAGTACTCTGCCGAGTCATTTCTCGCCTTCGGCACACTACTCGCGCTCAGCACTCTTGCGATGATGTTGTACCTCCGATTCACGGAGGCAGGCTCTACAACATCTATGGATTTCGTGCCCGAACTCGGAGCGATACTTCTCCTCGGGCCAACGGGTGCAGTGACAGTCACTCTGCTATCCGAACTGGTGTCCGGCTTCTTCCTCTATAAAGAGAAATCGTTTCACAAGAAGCTCTTCAACGTCTCCCAGCTGGTTCTGGCTGTGGGAACCGCGGGGATTCTGTTCCGGTGGTCCGGCGGAGTCGAGAGCCTTGAGAGGCTCCGCTTCCAAGATTCGCTCGCGCCCTTCCTTGTTGCCGTATTGGCGTACTTCGCGGTGAATACCGGAACCGTTGCGTTCATTGTCTCAGTCTCAGAGAGGCGTCCGTTCTTTGAGGCGTGGCGACAGATAACCGGTGGACTCATCGTTTTTGACATCGCGATGAGTCCGCTGGCATTCCTGGTTGCATTCCTTTACACGCAGTACGGCGTTCTTGCCGTGTTCTTGGCAATGATCCCGCTGATCGGCCTGCGCTACAGCTACGGTACTAACTTCGAGTTGCAGCAGCTTAATAAGGACTTGCTGCGGCTTATGGTAAAGACGATCGAGGCCCAAGATCCGTACACATCGGGTCACTCGATTCGGGTATCTGAGGCCGCAAAGAAGATTTCTCGAGCGCTTGGAGTTCGGGTGCGACAGCTCGAGATCATTGAAACAGCGGCGCTCTTGCACGACATCGGGAAGATCGATGTGGTCTACGGTGAGATACTCCGGCAGAATGGTCCACTGACTCCTGAGCAGCGTGAGCTTATCCGCGCTCACCCGGACAAAGGTGTGGATATCATCAAGTCCATCCGGAGTATTCACCCGGAAGTCCTTCGCTGCGTCCGACACCACCATGAGCGTTGGGATGGCGACGGGTACCCGGCAGGGTTAGAAGGTGAAGATATCCCTCTTGGAGCTCGCGTCATTATGGTCTGCGACACGATCGACGCCATGACGACAGCAAGGCCCTATAGAGATGCGCTACCGGTGTCCGTCGTGAGGGAAGAACTGGCTCGTCACAAGGGCTCCCAGTTCGATGCAGCGATCGTAGACATCCTGGTCAAGACCGACATTCTTGAGACGCTAGACACTCCTGAGCCGGCTGTGCCTACCGCAGGTACTCGCCTCGCTGGCGTCAGTCCATCGCTCCGTGCTAACGCTAAGTAATCGCTGGCAGTTTGCTGTTGACCGCTTGGAACCACCTTTGTGCAAATCCCGCAAACCAACCGAGTTGGTGGTCGAACAGGTTCCTCCGAACGTCTCCAGAACTGCAACCGGCAGCATCGCCGAAGCCGGAACCGAAGATCAGTGGCCCCAGCCACAGCAGCTTGTAGTGACTCGGCAGATCTAGCCGAACCTGCTCGGACGCTGCAGCAACTAGTCGTTCGAGCGACCCGTCAATGGAGAAGCGCGCCCCCATGAACGCGCGAAACCACTCGAACTTGAACAGCTCTTGGGGACCGATTAGCTGATCGGGTTGAGTCTCGAGGACCTCCCTCCACATCGAGTCTGCTGTAGCGTGATCTCCAACCTGAAGAGCGGTCAAGCCGCTGCAGGACAGGATTTCCGGAAGGAATTCTAGGGAACCCGTACTCCGAGCAGCGTCCAAGGATTGAGCATAGAGCAAGCTTGCCGGTTTCGCCTTTCCCTGGTAGAAGAGCGCATTCGCTCGATTCAACCCGAGGGACAGAAGCGTGTCCAGCGCATCTCCACCTTGAATCTCCTCTACCTTTCGCGCCCAAACCTCAAACTGCTCCCAGTCACCTTGCTCCAAAGAACTGCACGCGAGGTTGTTCCAGAGCCCGGCTTGCAGGACCAAGTCGTTGCGCCGCGAAGCATGGCGCAGAGCAGAACGAAACTCATGCTCTGCTTCGTCCCATCTCGCCATTCGAACTGAGACCATTCCCCGTATCAGATGCGCTCTTTCAGCAATCTCTGGATCGAGGTGCCGGACGACGTCTCGTATCTCATCCAGGAGTCCGAGTGCTCGCTTGGATGATTGATAGAAAGCGGCGTAGGTAGCGAGACTAAGGACCGCGTTCACCCGTGCGTTGGCATCGATTTCAGGGCTTTCGACTGCAGTGGCAGCTAACCCTTCGGCCACTCTCGCCGCGTCCCTTGCGCTTGAGGGATTGTTCTGCCTGGTAGCCACCTTCAGCGTCCAAAAGAGGGTCTCAGCTCGCGCTTTGACGCTGCAACTCGGATCCGAAAGCAGCTCGAACAAAGCAGTCACCGAGTCTATTTCGTCTCTGGCCTCCTCCCAACTGGATGACTCCGCTAGCGCTTCCACCAACTTAAGCTTCACCTCGACCCGTCGCTCCGCTGGCATGCTCTCGTCCAGTCTCAGGATCTCGTTGAAGTGCTCCTTGGCCGCCACCAGCTGCGCCGACTCGAGCTCGGCCTCGGCCAGCAGGTGCAGAGCCGATAGGCGTTGCTCCGTCCCGTTCGAAGTCCGCACGGCCAGGTCCGCCATTGCCGCAGCTTCCATCTGTCCCGCTGCCCCCTTTGCCTCCTGGGCGGCACGCATCGAGTGTGCGTATGTTCGCGACCGATCCTCCCCCAGGTGGAAGTGGCGAGCCAGGATCGCGGCATTCGCGCAGGACTCTGCCTCCAGGTATTGAGCTGCGGTCAGGTGAAGAGCGGTCCTTCCGAGTGCCGTCATACCGGCGTACACATATTCGCGGACGACATCGTTTACGAACTCCAGGCGGGCCTCGCGATCTCGAATCAGACCCCGACCGTAGAGGTCAGTGCCGGCTGCAGCCGCTTCCGGGAGAGTGAGTCCAGCCACGAACGCAACCGCGCCTGGCGTGGCGAGCCGTTCGAGAACTGCAGTTGCCCGTAGCAGGGTGCTCGCCTTCCGAGACAGGCCTTTCAGTCGGATCGCCAGGACCTTGCTCAATCTCTCGTCGGTAAGCGGGTCCCATCGCGAGGCTTCGGCGGCCCACTCGGTCGATCCAACCGCAGCTCGAAAGACCTGCACGGCGTAGAAGGGATTGCCCCCGGCGAGTCGTTGGGCCAACTCCACTGCTGCCTGGTGACTCGAATCGGGCGCAGCGCGGCTGAGGAACTCGCCGATCTCCTCTTCAGACAGGGGATTGAGCCGGATCTCGGAGCTGAGCTCGGAGATGGCTGGCAGACTCACGGGAAGTGTCTCAGGAAGATCTGCCTCGCGTCCGACTTGCAACGTGACGACCAGCAGGAACGGGAAACCCTCGAGTCGCCGGGTCATATAGTGCAGCAAGGACTTGGACGTCGCGTCCATCCACCGTACGTCTTCGATGATCCAGACGATGGGCCTGACCTCGAGGGCAAGTCGAACCAGGCTGGTCACTTCCTCGTACAGGCGTCGGCGCCATGTCGCAGGGTCAATGCGATCCTCGCCGTCTCGTGTCAGGTACGCGAATTCCGACAGGAGGTGGCCGATGCGAGTGAGGTGCTCCAGTTCCGAGGGAGGCTTGCGTGCTATTTCGGCAGCAATCGGTCGAAGCCCGTCGACCACGGGGCCGTACGGTACGTCCGCCTCGGCTGGATAGCAGCGGCTCTCCAGGAGCCAAACATCCTCAAGCGCGACGGAGCGAGTGAACTCGCTTACAAGGCGGCTCTTTCCTATGCCTGCTTCGCCAGCCACGAGCACACCCGTGGTAGACGTATCCCTGATCTCGCGCACGGCTTTACGAAGCGTTTCCAACTCGTTCTCACGCCCGAGGAACGGTGTCTGAAGCTCACCCAGGTTGTCCACCCACGGCTCGGGCGCAGGGGTGGAGCGTATTCGCTGCACGAGGAGGTGAGTCTCCTGTGAAATCCCGTTCGGCAGTTCATCCTCGAGTGGCTTGACGACTTCGTCGAAGTGACGACTGGCAGATGCCGCGTCGCCGTGGAGCCAGAGACCTCGCATAAGCACCCGGTGAGCTTCCTCATCCAGGTTCGACAACTTCACCAGACGCAGAGCGGCCATGCACATTTCACCCCACTGGCCACTCTCGTCGCACTGTCGCACGTGCCGGCGCAGTGACATTTCGCCCAGCCGGGAGAGGCGCAAACGTTCGGCTTCCAGCCAGCGCTCGAAGTCGTCCGTGCCGGCATGGACCAGGTTGTCGGCGAACGGGCCCCGGTACAGGTCCACTGCGAGGGCGAGCTCCCCGTTCTTGAGCGCTTGCTCGAATTCCACCACATCGAACCGAAATGCCGATGGATCGAGACGCACGGCGTCCCCTGTCGCCGATTCGATGGTCCCGGGGAGATTTCGCCGCAGGTCGTAGACGGCCTGACTCAGCGAGTGCCGTGCGCGTTCGATCGATGTGTCCCACAGCAGTCGAGCTAGTGAGTCGCGCGTGTAGATTCTCTGGCCTGCCGTGGCCAGGTAGAGAAGCAGGGCCATGTGTTTCTTGGAGCGGAGCCGCACCACATCGCCGCTCGAGTCCTGTATTCGAACGCCTCCGAGACTCTGAATCACGAACATCTCAATCGGCTCCCCGTGGGTTCGGGCCCCCTCGGACCCGGCTGAGATCTGGTTTGATGACGGATCTAAAGTCTTTCAAATGACTATCAACAGTTTATCATCAACAGGAGGGTTGTGGGACCTTCGCTTGATCGCAATAGCAGAAGTGGTATCATCGGTCGCCTGGTCGGCAGTCTGAGATTCGAGACGGAGGAAGAGGCAACCGGCGACCTGAAGGCCTGTACATATTTCGACGGAGATCCAGGACCAGCATGTCAAAGCACGAAGCTGTAATTCCCGGGAACAGGTCTTCGAGGAGCGGCCGCTGGCTGGCAGTCTGCTTGCCCGCCCTGGCACTGTTCGCGCTGGCCTGTAGCCAGGAAGCCGAGCAGGGAGCGGCAGTGTCAGCGAGCGATGAGCCGGCAGTAGAGATCTGGGCACACCCGGTCCGGAGCGGGATCAGAGTGTCCGCCCCTCTCGACCTCAAGGCGTCCTCCCGCACAGTCGTGTGGGGAATCGATGGAGTGGTGCGCGCCGTCATGCGGTATCAGCCCTCGAAGGGCGAGTACGCAGTGTTCGGATTCCGGGACCGTCAGCCTGTGGAGGTGGCGAGCCCCGTACGTCTGGCTGTCGCGGAGAACACCGGCGTATTCGTGTTCGACGACTCCACGGGCATGCTGGATCTCTACTCACCTGGCGGCCAGCATTTGCGCGGATTCGATCCCCATATGCGGCCGTCGATCCTCGAGATCTCTCGACGTCCCTTGCGGCTCACGTACGGGGTGCGGGCCTTCGGCGAGGACACGATTCCGACCCTGGCCGTCATTCAGACGAACTTCCTGGGGCAGGATCCGGACACGTTGCTCTCTCCCGATGTCGGGCCCGAGTCGCTGCGACAGGCACCTGCAGTACGCGGCAACCTCGTCGCCACACCCTCCGTGAGCGGCCTGTGGCTGTTCGCGAAGGCGATATCGGACACCGTATTCGAGGTGTCGGGCGTGGGGCCTTCCCGGAAACTGGTCCTGCCGGAGACCTTTGCCCTTCGGGCGGGCGTGATCGCAGATCTCCAGCAGCAGATTCTGTGGGTGGTCACGCCGCGCCCCACCGGCGGACTGGACTACGAGGGTTATGACATCTCCGACAGCGGCGATGGCGCCGAGATCATCGACGGGGCTACGGCCTACCTTGGCGCCCGGTCCACCCCTCAGTACTTCTCGGCCAAGGTCGCGTTCGACGGGACCGTGTCCGGTTGGTGGCGCTCGGAGAGAGGTGTGTTCTCTCCGAGAGGTTACGACATGCGGATCGATGATCTGCGCACCGGCGCGGTTCAGGCTCGCGAAGGGCGCACGCAGAGGCGGGCTGTCAAACTTGAAACATGGGAACGCGAACTGCAGGCACTCGAAGAAGCACGTGAGGAGCGCGAGGTTCTCCGTAAGGAGGAAGAGCTCGAGTAGGAGTAGGACAGCCCAGGCGTTTCCGGTGCGTTCCGGCCACAGATGACAAGAGGGCCCACCCCACACGGGACCGGCCCTCTTCTCCGATCGCTCCTCGGTACTTCTCGACGAGGCTCTCTGAAAAGTCCCTCTGTCAGATGCCGCCCTTGGCCACCTCGTCGTACAGGCGGGCGATCGTCTCGATGCCCTTGTGATACGTCGCCATGTCTATCCACTCGTTCGGTGCGTGCGCGTTCCCACCTGGTGGCGCGAAGCCAAGCAGCAGCACCGGCCCCTTGAATATTTCCTCGAACAGGGGAATGATCGGGATCGATCCCCCTTCGCCGATGTAGACCGGTCGCTGCCCGAACGAATCCTCGAGCGCCTTCGCCGCCGCCTCGACCAGGGGACTGTCAGGATTCCCCGCCCAGGGCCAGCCGCCGTGCGATGGAACGACCTTCACGGTCACGCCCTCGGGCGCTAGCGACTTGATGTACTTCGTGAACAGCTCTGCGATCTCGTCCGGGTCCTGGTCCGCCACGAGTCGCATTGAGATCTTGGCGCTCGCCTTGGCCGGCAGGACGGTCTTCGAGCCGTCCCCCGTGAAGCCGGAGATCATGCCGTTCACGTCAAGCGCCGGTCGGTACCACAGGCGTTCCAGCGTATTGTAGCCTTCCTCGCCGCCGAGGGATGGGGCGCCGGTTTCCTCCAGGAACTCCTCGTCCGTGTACGGGAGCGCGCTGACTTTCTCCCGCTCGCTGTCCGTCATCGGGCGTACGCGATCGTAGAACCCGGGAATGGTCACGCGGCCCTCGTCGTCCTTGAGCCCGGCAATCATCCGGGCAAGGGCGATCGCCGGGTTCACGACCGCCCCTCCATAGCTGCCCGAGTGAAGGTCCGTGGCCGGCCCGTCCACGAACACTTCCAGGTAGGCGATGCCGCGCAGACCCGTACCGATCGAGGGAATGTCGATCCCCAGCATCCCGGTGTCGCTGACGATCACGGCGTCGCACGACAGACGCGCCGCCTGCTCATGCAGGAATCTCTCCAGGTGCGTGCTACCGACCTCTTCCTCTCCCTCGATGCACAGCTTCACATTGACCGGCATCCCGAATCCGCCCAGGAGACGAGTCTCGAGGGCCTTGATGTGCATGTGGACCTGTCCCTTGTCATCGTTCGTGCCGCGCGCGTACATACGGCCATCGCGCACGTCGGGCTCAAAAGGCGGCGAGTCCCAGAGATCGATCGGATCCACCGACTGCACGTCGTAGTGCCCGTACACGAGCAGCGTGGGCGCGTCCGGATCGACGATCTTTTCGGCCACGACGAATGGATTCCCGTCGGTCGGAATGATCTCGACGTTGTCCATCCCCGCCGCACGGATGGCGTCCGCCAGCCACTCGGCGCAGCGAGCCAGGTCGCCCTCGAAACCCGTCTCCGTGCTTACGCTGGGAATGCTCAGGAACTCCACGAGCTCTTTTTCAAATCGCTCACCGTTCGAGCGGAAGTATGCGGTCAGGTCTGCACTCACGATTCTACTCCGCTTGTTTAATGTTGCGTGAAGATTCGCCACTCCGCTCAAGAGCCATTTCGAGAGCGGCAGCTAGAAGGCCGTGCTCCGCGTTTCCTGCCCGGCACACCACCTCATCCACGGCGTCTCCGACCGTGGCCTCGATTGATTCGAAGACGATATGAGGCTGCAGCGGGAAATCGGAGCGGCTCTGGCACGCGAAGGCGTGCGCCGTGCCACAGCTCGCTATGATGTCTGCCATTACGGTGAATCGCTCGTCGGCCTCTTGCTCAACCGACGTATCGCCCGGGGAATCTGCCGCGAACGGGTGATTGGCCCCGGCAACGATGGATCGGACTCCCGCGTCGTGCAATCGGTCGAGAACTGTACGGTCCAGCGTTCCGGACGCCGCAGCAGCGACGAGCATGTCGGCGGGGGTATCGAACAACCCCTCCGGCGACACCCAAAGAGAACCATCGCGCACCGCCGGCAGCGTGTTTCCTTCCCGACGGAGCAACAGCTCCTCGATCTCGTTCACCGATAATCCCGCCTCGTCCAGGATGCCACCCCGCGCGTCCACGATGCCCACGATTCGGAATCCGGCTCGTACCATGTAGAGCGCCGTCGCTCCACCCACAGTCCCGAAGCCCTGGAGCAACACTCTGGTATCGGAGGGTTCATGTCCCTGATGGTGGAGAAGACGCAAGGCGGACTGGGTCACGCTGTACCCGGTCACGAGCGCGAAAACACGGGCCTCCTTGCCGGCCAGGCCGTACTCCGGTGGCACTGGCTGATCGAGGCCAATGTGCATGAGCTCACAGCGGCGGCCGAGAGCTTCGCCGTCCAGTCCAAAATGGCCGCGCAGCACGCCGATCTGCGGATGTCCGACCCCGATGTCGCGGCATATCGGGATCACCTCATCGATCTCGCTCACGTTCAGGTCACCGGCCGTGCCGTACCGAGTAAGGAGCTCGGAGCGGATCGCGCCGAACCAGCGTTCCAGAACCTGCGCCTTGCGAGGGTCTGATGGATCGAAGTCGATGCCCGACTTCGCGCCACCGATGTCCGGGCCGGCGAACGCGAATTTCAGCTCCATCGCCTTTGCCAGGAAGGTCACTTCGTCGCGGGTCAGCCCGACCCGCATGCGCGTGCCGCCGCCGGCCGCGCCTCCCTTGAGGCTGTTGATGACGAGCCATCCCCGGGCGGCGGTTTCCCTATCGTTCCACTCGAAAACGATCTCGGGCGCCGCCCGGAAGTACTCCTGATAGTCCTGCCAGACCTCTTCGTCGCGCGTGTTGCCTGCCATCACCTGGCCGGGCTGCGCGAGACGCGGATCAGCCTTCGACCGCCTCCCACTCGTTGTTCGATCGATCCAGATCCGGGTAGTAGCCGTCCGGATCGATCGTGACTTTCTGCAGGTCGCCCGAGGTGGCCACCGTACCGGTCGCCGTCCGTGTACCGGCCCACACCGAGGCTGGCCACACAACCGTTTCGGACGAACCATCGGCGTACTCGAGCCTCATCTCCACGGGCATGACGCCGCTGGACAGGTTCGACACGGTGATGTCGGCGGAACCGGCGCCAGGCAGGACTTGATCCAGCGCTTGATCCAGCGTCGCCTCGCCAAAGAACCAGGGCTGCCAGAACCAGTCGAGGTCCGCGGCGGCGGCTTCCGACATCATCGCGAAAAAGTCCCACGGCATGGGGTGCTTGAACGCCCAGGTCGCCGCGTAGTCCTTGTAGAACGCGTCGAACTTCTCCTGGCCGATCATGTGCCCAATGGTGTGGAGCAGCATCCCCGGCTTGCTGTACGCGGCGACATTCTGACCGAACATGTGCTCGGCGTAGTCCGCGTGACCCATGATGGGCTCCTGCATCTCCATCTGGACGACCATCTGGTAGCCCCGGTCGTCGCCCGGACGCGTGACAGGATTCTCGTAATAGTCGGCCATGGCGAGCGACGTATTGTACGTCGTCAGGCCTTCGTCCATCCAGGGATACGCCATCTCCTTCGTGCCGACGATCATCGGCATCCAGAAGTGGCTCAGCTCGTGCGTAACGACGCCGTTGAGCCCCCGATCCTTGGCCTGGTGGGTGATGAACGTGATCATCGGGTATTCCATCCCGCTGACCTCGGGCGGACCCATGGCAGCCGTAGCCTGCGGATACGGATACGGAAGGATGTAGTCAGAGAAGAACTCGATGGCGTGCTTGGCATACAGGGTTGCCGGGGCCCAGTGGTCCATCGCCGGATCGAACACGTTCTGGATCAGCGCCCTGCCCCGCTCGTGCCCGGTCTCGGCGCCGGTGACGTGCCACACGTAGGTACCACCCGCGGCGAACGCGAAGTCGCGTACCATCTCGGCTTCGAGGCGCCATGTATGCCAACCGTCGTCCGACGGGGCCGTCGCGTTGCCGGCTTCCCTGTCCTCGATGCTAACGACCTTAACGACCGTGTCGAGCGCGGCGGCAGACTCGAGAGTTTGCACAGCCTCGGGCCGCAGGACCTCGTCCGCGTTCGTGAGCATACCGGTGCCCACGACGAGCCATCCCTCGGGGACCGTCACGTCCACCGTGAAGTTGCCGTAGTCCGTGTAGAACTCGCCGCTGCCCAGGTAGGGGGATTGGTCCTGCCCGAACACGTCGTCGAACACTGCAACCTGGGGATACCACTGGGCGAGCTGGAAGATCTCGTTGTTCAGGTGGCCCATGCGGAAGCCGCCGCTTCCGGCGACGACGAACGACCAGTCCACCTCGAGCTCGATCACACCGCCGGAAGCGAGCGGCTCCGGAAGCGAGATCACCGCGAGCGTTCCGTTCACACGGTACCCGGGATCCTGCGGCCCGCGCTGCTGCTGTCCGAAGAATCGCCGGGACGGAAGCTCGTCGAGGTCCATGCCGCCGGCCGCGACGCGGTCAAGCGTCATACCGCCGGTGATAGTGGTACTCCGGCCGCGTGGCGAGCCTTCCGCGAACACATTCTGGTACAGGTGAAGTACGATGACCGGACGCTCGTGTGGCGTCTCGTTGCGGATCGTGATCGTCTCACTCGCCGTCACGAGGGCGGTCTCCGGCTCGATCTTCACATCGATGTCGTAGTCTACCCACTGCTGCCAGTAGTCGGGGCCCGGTCGGCCATCCGCCGTGCGGGTGCCCGCCTCGATCGCGGCAACGTAGCCGTCGGGGGGCTGCACCGGGTTGAATACGGGATAGTCGACGACCAGTCCTTCCCCGTCCGCCGGGTTGCTAGCCTGAGCCGCGACCTGCGGCGCAGTGGCACCCACCATGATCGCGATCGCTGTGACTCGATAACTCCACACTTTCATCACTCTCCACCTCCCCATCGTCCTCTACCTCCGTGTAGTGTTCTATCTGACGCCTGATCCCCTCCCGTCAGTAACAGATATGGTCCGGTTCCCGCTGCCTGTTCAACAGGCTGTTCAAGAGGTACAGCCATTAAGACGGGCAACCTACTTCGGAGCCTCGAAGTCCGTCCAGTTGAGGAGAGGCAACAACTGGTGCCTGCCTTCGTGTCGCCAGTCAGGCGGTGGCCACGCCACTGAGCCGAGTGGCGCGATTCGGCCCACACCCAGACGAGTCGCGAGCACAGCGAGTTTCCGGAGTCCTTCCGCGCCAGAGAATCCGAACGTCTGGATCCTCCCCTCCAGGGGCCTCAGCACCTCTTCAAGGGTCTCGAGGTCCGGAACCCGGTGAACCCAGACTACGCGAGGCAGTGATTCTGTCCGGGCCGCCGGGCTCTCGCTGACCAGGATCGTCCAGGCCAGGGACTCGCCCGGCGCTTCGACTCCCAATCCTCCGTCCCCGTACCCTCCGAATTCAAACATCGCACGCGCCGAGCGGATCGCCACGGCTTCCTCCGCCGTCGGATCGGGAGGAGGGTGATCCCGGGTTCGCTCCTCGAGAGCGCCGGCGAGACGGCTCACGAATGCACCGGTAGCCAAGCCAACCACGTACACAAGGCGAGGCGACACGCAACCCTGCTGATCGTAAGCACATACGTCCCTGGCGAGGGCCGCAGCCGCTTCCTCCTGTGGAGTGTCCGGCAGCAAGACGGCCACGCCGGTTCGGGGACCGTACGAAATCAGGTCTGTATGCGCCGGCAGCGCGCCCCGCACAGCCTCCACCGCCGCAGCACCGCCGTACACCACGACCTTACCGGCCCATTTAGTCCACTCACGCCACGCCGCCGGGAAGTGCGATCCGGGCCACCATGTCGCAGCGAGCGAGCGACCCAGCAGTGGATCTTCCTCGGCCAGCAGACGAGCGAACATCGGGAGCAGCCCGGGCTCGGCCTCTGGCAGCTTGCACAGAACACCCGAGCGGGCCAGAAGAGCCCGGATCGTGGCCGTAATCGCTACGCCGGGAACGTTGCCGGCAAGTACCTGCAGCACCACGGGCGCGCCGACGGCTCTACGCCGCCGGACGCCCGGACCTTCCCATCGCTCATCCCGCACGAAGCCGTCGAGCACTGCGGGGCCGCCCAGTTCCGAGTCGACCAGTCCCGCGAGTGCGTCGGTCGTCCACGTCCGGGCCATCCCGTCCAGGGTGTCACGTATCAGGCGGTCGTCCCACCCGAGTTCGGCGTGAAGGAGCTCCCTCGTGGCAATGCCCGCGCTCCCTTCGGCCGTGAGCCGCGCGGCGGCGGCCCCGATCGCCTGGATCACGTCTGTGGTCGCCCGATGAGCCCGCGCTTCGAGCGCTCCCTCCCTGATGTGCGCCGCCACGATCCCGGCCTCCGTGCCTGACAGGGACGGGGCCCGGAAGGCGCTCCCGGCATGTGTGCGTCCCTCCAACCACTCGGTGGGCGTCGGAAGCCCCGGAAGGTGCCAGGCTTCAAACATGCTCCTGCGCCTCCAGAAGCTCCGCGGTCGCCAGCGAGCACCCACGGGGCGGCGCTCCCTCCGTGCGGCCGATCCATTCGATTCCCTCACCGACGATGCGGCCCCTGTCTTCAGTGAGCACCGAGCACACGCTGCCCAGGTTCGCCAGATCGTAGTGACACAGGATTCCGGTCTGGCCGTCCGGGAGCTCCTCGAGTGTCACGGGATCAAGCACCCACGACCGCAGCCACGGCGGACCCAGCAGCGGCACGCCTGGATCGCCATGGCCGTAGCGCTGCGACAGCAGTTCGGTCATCCCGAACTCGTTGACGATCGTCTCGAGCCGGAGACCCAGCTGGCCGCACAGACCTGTCAGAACGGCGGCGCGCTCCAGGCCCTCACGCGCCTTCACGCCTCCCGTATCCATCAGTCTGGATCCCGATGGGAGCGGGGACGTGATGGATCGTCCGTCCGTCAGCCGCTCCAGCCATTCAGCGAATCCGAGCGTCGTCCCCAGAAGGCACAGCGGCAGGTCCAACCGGACGGCGTACGCCACCACGCCGTCCAGCGCCGTCCAGTCGACTCCGTCCGCGGTCGCAACGCTGCCTCCAAGCTCACTCGCGAAGCCCGCGCGAACGTCATCCAGCATCCAGCCGAGCGATGATGTCGGATCATACGTAAAGGATGGTGGTAAAGTCACTATGTTTGCTGCGACTTCACCCTCGAGGACGAATGCGCGGAACGTGGCGCGAAGCGAAGCACGATACAGCTCCAGAGACCGGACCAGGTGACGCCCCCTCCGTGAAGACCCACGGCTCGTCCCACTCGTCAGGAATGTGAGCTTCGCCCCACTGGAAGGTCCGACGATCAGGTCCACCGCGCGAAAGGCAGCCGTCGGAACCGGTGGCACGTCCCTCCACCCGGACACATCGCCGGGCCTCACACGTCGGGTTTCGCAGTACTTGCGGTATGTCGAGTTCTCCGCGAACTGCAATGCGAACGCGCGCCGCGCCCACTCATTCAGCCGATCGTCGTCCCATTCGCTCCCACCCGGCATCCACCGATCGAACGCGGCCGCACACTCGGCCGCCAGTGAGTCGAAGTCGTTCCCAACCGGCGTGTGTATCGTCATACGCGAAATGTGTGCGCGGGAACCCGGAGCGACAAGCGGAGGACCTGCGGTGGGGAGGAAGTTGCCGGCGCGGGCACGGTCATGGTCATGGGCCAACTGGTCCCGCGCCCGCCGCACGTGTGCTGATTCAGTGCGTATCCAACCTACCTGTGTGATGTTCTCCTTTACGTACCCACTTTACCTCCACGGCATCTTCGTGTTCCGCATCGGCCAACACCTGACGTAACGTCGCTACGCTACTACAGTTCACCTTATCTACCTCAACCACGACGTCCCCATCTCGCAGGCCCATCCGATCCGCCGGAGTGTCCCGGATCACGCGCATCACCAGGAGGCCATCGTCCACCCCTTCGAAGTATTCCGCCAGGCTTCCGCCGAGCTCCCGGAATTCCGCTCCGGCCACTCTCATATCGCTGAAAAGCAGCGTCCGCAACTGGCCCGGAACGGGGCGATGCGCAACGTAATAAGCCCATTCTCCGCGGGGATCGGTGCGCGTCGTCACGGACAGGGTCAGGCCCAGCGAATCGGTTCCCAGCGTCCGGACCTCGGCGCGCAGGCGGACCAGCGAATCAAGGTGCACCCGGGCTGACCGAAACGATGAATCCCGCACCCTGACCAGGCGCCTTGCGAGCTCCTCGTTTTCCCACACGTAACGTGGCAGATCCACTCGCACTTCCACGCGTGCTCCACTCTCCTCATCCTGGGTCACGTCTGCTTCGGACCGCTGGCCCTCGACGACCCTGGCCTGCGCCAACCTTCCGTCGTGCTCCCGCATTCTCTGCAGGATTACGCCTGCCTTCTCCGGGTCCCCGACCTCGATCTTGAAGCTGCCCTCATCATCTTCATGGAAGAAGACGAATGCGTTACCGTGCGTACGAAGTGATTCCAGGCGAACCTCGACCTCATTCAATCGGGCTCGGAGGGAGGGGATCCGCACCACGCGCACGCCTCCTGACGCGTCCTCTGCGAGCTCCTCCGGAAGACCGAAGAACATCGTCCGCACGTTCATCCACGGATCGGCGGGACGCATTTCGGGCGTGACCCGGATCGTCATTCGGCCGGACGCCCGAGCCAGGCCGAGCTGCACCGGCACACCGGCCTCCAGTCCGAGCAGAGCCGCCCGCCCCTCCAGCGTCGTGACGTCCAGTCCATCCACCGACAGCAGCGTGTCCCTTGCCTGCACACCGGCGAGATCGGCCGGGCCATTCACGACCACCGAGCTCACGACGGGGGGCTGACCACACCTTTCCTCGGCCCTCATGAGCGCATCGCACCGTTCTTCCAGCAGGACACCGATGCGGGCTTTCTCCTCCTGGACCCAGTTGACCTCTGGCTCCTGCGCTGACAGGCGGCTCGTTCCCGCGACTGTCAAGATCAGCATCGTGGCGACGACGGCCAGACTCGCTGACAGGCGTCTCATGTTGTGTCGCAACGTCTCCATCCTATATCCCCATGCGGATTTTCATCCACTCGTTCGTCAAACAGCGTCCGCTCCACAGCCCCACGCTCCCTCAGTACTCGGATCCTGTCATGCGCAGGGTCTGATCCAATTGACCGGCCAGGTCCTCTCTCTCGTCTACCAGCTGGAACAAGAAGTTGTTGAGCACGGGATCCGCTGGAGCCTCGCGTAGTGCGTCGCGAGATGCATCGATCATCGCATCGAGATGCGTGATTCTCTCAGCGACCGCCGCGGGCCCGGCTTCCCACCTGTTCGCTTCGAAATCACCGTCTCGAAGCTGCTGCAGGTCTGCAACCGTCCGCAGGTATGCCTCGGCCGGCTCAATCACCATCAGGGATTCGGGGGACGCATCCGTCAGCGGCCCCACGCTTCCATTCCGGTCATCGGCTACGGTCGCCGCACCCTGTGCTCCATCGGGTCCGGCATCGATTCTCTGACCCACCATCAGACCGGCAGCGAACAACGCCACCACGGCCGCCGCCTGCAGCGGCCAGCTCATCGCCTTACGCCAGATCGGTGAGACGGTCGCCGCTCGCCGAGTTTCCAGGCCCAGCTGCTCCTCGATGCGATCCCACTCGCCCTCCGGTGGCTCGAGATCGGGCAGTCCGGATAAGGCCATCCGCATACGGCTCATCTGCTCGTACTCGCGAGCGCACTCCTCACAGTCAGCCACGTGCTCCAGCCCGCCGGGTACGCTCCCAGGGTCGTCGAGCAGTGCCGAGATCCGTTCTCTATTCAGATGCTCAGGCATGATTACCCGCTTCGTTTCTCTCCCGGGCCGGCGCCAGCAGATTTCGCATGCGCGCCCGGGCTTTGTGCAACTGCGATTTCGACGTTCCCACGGCCACCCCCATCCGACCCGCGATCTCTTCGTGCGTCAGGCCTTCCACGTCGTGCAGTACGAGGACCTTTCTATAGCCCGGCGACAACTGGTCCATCGCCTGGCTGAGCACTTTCTGGTTCAGCACCGTCTCGTCCGTCGGCGGTGGAGACGACCGCGGTTCGGCAGCAGCCTCCACGTCCGGCCTCTTGCTCTGTCGTCGCAGCCGGTTCAGAGCCGCGTTCACCGCCAGACGATGCATCCAGGTGCCGAATGACGACTCTCCCCGGAACAGGTGCAGCTTCTGAAATGCTCGCACCCAGGCGTCCTGCGACACGTCCTCCGCGAGGTGGTCGTCACCGACCATCCTCCGAACCACGGAGTACACGCGGCCACTGTGCGCCGAGTAGAGTGCTGCCATCGCGCGGCGGTCACCCTTCCTGGCCGCCGCGATCAGCTGAACGTCAGACATTCGCCTCGTTTCTCATGATCGTCGGTATTTGGACGGGTAGGGGAGTCCCACGGTTGTCTGCTCGGGGGGTCAGTCCGCGGTGGGGTCGCCTTCCAGCCGCCGCATCAGCCACGGCGTCGCCAGGTAAGCGGCCATCGCCACCATCAGCCCGACCATCGCATCGATCCCGTAGTGGAATCGCCCGTATACCGTCCCGAGGGCTAGAGACACCGCGAAGGGCGCCATGATCCAGAAGACTCGCTTGCTCTCGCGCCCGGTAGCGAACCATGCCGACATGGTGGCCGCCACATGCGAGGAGGGGAACGCTGTGCCCTTGGAGGATCCGGACTCGAGGATCGTGTGTACGAGCAAGAACAGCTTCCCGTCCGACGCCTCGCCGGCGATCTGCGGGAAGTCGTAGCGGGGACCCGCCACAGGAAAGACCGAAAAGCACAAATAGCAGACGAAGAAGGCCAGGGCGATCGTGAACGAGGCCCGCTCCAGCGCCCTGGGCCCCTTCAGCAGGAATGCGGCCACCGCCGCTCCCGGCACGATAAGGTAGTACGACAAATACCCGAGGTGCAGCATCTCGGAGAACCAGAGGCGGCCGTACCAGTCGCTGAACACCATGGCCAGCTGGGTCCCGAACAACAATTCCTCCCACATCATCACCGTGGGATCGAAGTAGCCTGTCACGTGGAGCTGGTTCAGTGGCGCCAGTTCCAGGTACAGCAGCGGTGTAAGCGCGACCGGATAGAACAGCCGGAAGAACAGCACGAATCCGTTCGTCGGGAGCGTGAACGACGCCATCCACCAGATGAGTCCCATGGCGGCCAGGTGCAGCACGGCGATCCCGACACCGAAGCCCGTGATGCTCGTCAGGGCAACAACACCCGTCGCCGCCAGATACGCCATCGTGAGGTAATCGACTGCGAGCGGCCCGCGGCTGCGCATTTCCGTTTCGGCTCTGAATCCCTTGATCACCTGAGCCATCCGTGTTCACGGTACCAGCGACCGGTCTCCTCCATCGCCTCGCGCAGTCGCGTGGTGGCGCGCCACCCGAGTGAGGCTTCGGCTTCTCGCGGATCGGCCGTCCAGTCCAATCGCGAGAGGTCGTCCGCCGTACGGCGATCGAATTGCGGGGGCATCCGGACGAGTCGCGCCGCGGCCTCCGCCACAGTCCCACCAACCTGCCAGAGCGCGTTCGGAATCTTCACAAGGCGGACGGGCTTTCCTACGGCGTTGCCCAGCGCCTCGCCCATGTCGGCCCAGCTCACGATCTCGGGGCCCACGATGGGGATTGGCTTGAGGTCCACATCCGGACGCGCCACGGCACGAATGACCGCATCGGCCACGTCCTTCACGTACACCGGCTGCAGCCGACCCTTGCTGGTCGGCACCGGCAGCAGGCCGGTCTTCGCCACCTTGAACAGGTTCAGCGAGTCCTCGTCTCTCGGACCGTAGATGCCTCCGGGCCGCAGGATCACACCCATCATCGCCCCGGTCTGCTCCGAGAGCACCTGGAACAGACGGCGTTCGCCGGCCAGCTTGCTCTCGCCGTATGCGCTCGTCGGCCGATCGGCGGCGGGGCCGCTGTCGCCGGCCCGACGGTCCGGGCCGCGCGCCGCCAGGCTGCTGACGAGGACGAAGCGGCGCACTCCGGCGTCAACGGCCCCGAGCGCCAGCCCCTGCGTGCCCTCGGCGTTCACCGCGAAGTAGTCGGCATCCGACTTCGCGCGGGTCAGACCCGCCGAGTGCACCACGACATCAACTCCTTCGAGCGCAACTGCCAGTTCCGCGGCAGACCGCACGTCTGCCGTCACACGCTCTATTGGGAGAGACTCGATCCACCTGAGATTGCTGGTCTTCCGCACAGTGCACCGAACAGCCCACCCCTCGACGAGGAGTGCCTCGGCCACGTGGCTGCCCAGAAATCCCGTAGCCCCGGTGAGCAGAACGGTGTGGGAAGTGCCGGACACCGGACTCAGAGTTCCCTATCGTACATGCGGAATCGCTTGTACGCCGTCGAGCCCAGTTTCTCCAGCGGCTTTCGCATCGGGTAGTTGTGCTCGAGGATCCACCCGAATTCCCCGGCGACTATGCCCTTCGCGGAGCCCTCACGAAAGATCCGCAGGTACAGGAGGTTGTCGATCCCCTTGTGCCGGAATTCCGGCACAAGGCCCAGCGTCAGCACCCGGCACATGTCGATGCTCTTCGCCCGGTGCAGCACTTTCAGAAGACCGAACGGAAACAAGCGACCACGCGCCTTGATCAGGGCCTGATTGTAGTCCTTCAGCCACAGGGCGAAGCCTATGGGCTCCCCGTCCTCGTTCTCCGCGAAGATGACCTGCTCGGGATCCTTCATCACGGCCACCTTGAGCTCGTGGGCCATGAACCGGATCTCGTCATCCGTCATCGGAACGAAGCCCCAGTTCTCTTCCCACGCCTTGTTGTACACGTACAAGACGCGTTCGAGCTCGGCCGCGAAGTCTTCCTTGCGCAATGTGCGAAGGGACACGTTCAGTCTCTTCGAGAGCCGTTCCTCTCGCTTGAGCAGGAATTCCGGTGGACTGTTGTTGTCCAGGTAGTAGGCGACCATGCCCATGGCGGCGTGGAACCCCGCATTCTCGATCAGGTCCTCGTAGTAGTCGGGGTTGTACGGCATCATGATGGTCGGTGGACGATCGAACCCCTCGACCAGCAGCGCGGCGCTCTCGTTCGTAGAGAAGTTGGCCGGGCCCCGTATCACCTCGAGACCGCGATCTCGCAGCCAATCGGATGCGGTGTCCAGGAGCTCGTTTGCCACTTTCTGCTCGTCCACGCACTCAAAGAACCCGAAGAACCCTACGGGCTCGTCGTGGTAGGCGACGTGGTTCCGATTATGGATTGCGACGATCCGACCGACCGTTTCGCCACCTCGCATGGCGATGTACGGCTGGACCTCGGAGTGCTTGTGGAAAGGGTGCTTCCCCCGATCGAACATGACCTTCATGTCGCGGAGCAGGGGCGCGACCCAGTTCGGGTCTCCCTCGTAGATGCGATACGGCAGGTCAAGAAACCGGCGGAACTCCTTCTTGCCGTCCGCCGGAATGACTTGTACGTCCGGCGACCCCGTCACGTCACCTCTATCCCGTGTCCGAGGACCCCGAACTTCTTGCCGACCCGTGCGAGTTGCTCGAGCACGAAGTCGAGTTGCTCGTCGGTGTGGGTCGCCATGTAGCTGGTACGCAGGCAGCACCTGCCCTCGGGGACGGCCGGTGGCGCCACCGGGTTCGTGAAGACCCCGGCGTCGAACAGTTCCCGCCAGATCAGGAACGTCTGCTCTACCGGACCGATGAGAATTGGAATGACGGGCGTTTCCGTGCGCCCGATATCGAAGCCCAGAATCGTAAGCTCCTTCATCATCCGGTGCGTATTGGCCCACAGCCGTTCCTGCCGCTCCGGCTCGGTACGGATGATCTCCAGGGCCTTGATGACGGTCGCGACGGACGCAGGAGGCATGCTGGCGCTGAAGATCAGCGCCCGCGCGTTGTTCTGCAGGTAGTCGATAACCAGGGCATCACCTGCGACGAAGCCACCGATCGAGGCGAGCGACTTACTGAATGTACCGCTGATAAGGTCCACCTCGTCGGTCAGGCCGAAGTGGGCCGCCGTGCCCGCGCCGTGCGGCCCGAGCACGCCCAGGGAGTGAGCGTCATCCACCATGATGGCCGCCGAGTATTTCTTAGCCAGCGGGACCAGGTTGGGAAGATCGGCGATGTCGCCTTCCATGCTGTACACGCCGTCCACGACGATCATCTTGCCACGATCGCCCTTCACTGCCTCGAGCAGTCGCTCGAGATGGTCGAAGTCAGCATGTCGGAACCGCTGGATGTCGCCGAAGCCAAGTCGCGCACCGTCCTGTATGCATGCGTGGTCCAGCTTGTCCAGGAAGACCGTGTCGTTGCGCGCTATCAGGGCCCCGATGGTACCGAGGTTTGTCTGATAGCCGGTGCTGAAGACGAGCGCCGCTTCCTTGTTTACGAAATCGGCCAGATCTTCTTCCAGCTGGTCGTGCAGATCGAGGTTCCCGTTCAGGAAACGGCTTCCCGTACAGCCGCTGCCGTACTTGTCGAGAGCCGCCTTGGCAGCCTCGATGATCCTGGGGTCGTGAGTAAGCCCCATGTAGTTGTTGGAACCCACCATGACCTTCGTGTGGCCGTCGATGACGACTTCGGTGTCGGCCGAAGACTCGATTCTCTGGAAGTACGGATACAGCCCCGCCGCCCGCAGCTCCCGGGTGATGGTGAAGTTCGCGCACTTCTCGAACACATGCATGCTGTGTCGACCCTTGAACGAGTGGCGGAGACTCGCGCTGCAGATTCGCAGGCTTGACCAAGTGAAAAAAAGGTACCTGAGGAAACGCGGGCGAGCAAGCAAGTTGCCCGTTCTGACGCGGCTCTCCGACGCGGCGAGAGCCCGTGGAGAGCAGCCGCTTGCCCACGCGACGGCATAGGCTCATCCTGCGCGTTGTGACTCGCAACCGATGCACCGACAGGCTTCGAGGGGCCCTCCCCTTTTCGCTCCTCACCCTCGCGCTGGGCGGCTGCGCCAGCACGGCCGGGCCGGTCGCGGGACCGGCTGGTGGCACTTCCGAAGAGGTGCTCTCCGCTCCGGTCGTGGACCCCGCGATCGAAGCGACCGCAGACACCCCGATTCCGGACGCGGTGGACTCCGTAGCCTCGCCGGGACTCGATCTCGATTCTCTCGTCGCCCTGATCCGGTCCGAGGCAGCACACGAGAGACCGCGTTCAATTCTTCCGTTCGGCGTCGCCTGGACGCCCGTCCAGCCGATCGAGGGATCGGCGATCGTCTTCAGGGTGATGCAACCCCGTGGCGGACTCGAGCCTGAAGCTGTCGCCGGCCGGTTCGCGGACGGCGTCGTCCGGTTCGGACGAGCCAGGCACACCTGGCTCGGCTTCGCAGCCGTGCCGATCGGCACGAGCGGCATTCTTCAACTCGATCTCGAGTTTCGGTTCGGCGACGGATCGATGTATCAGCAACAGGTTGGCATCGAAGTCGCGCCCAGGGTGTGGGAGCAGACTTCCCTGAGCGTCGCCCCGAGATTCTCCTCTCCACCGCCCGAGGTTCAGGATCGGATCGCCCGGGACCGGAAGCAGTTCCGCGCGGTGCTGGATTCCGCTTCGCCCGAATGGCTGCTCGACGGCCCCTTCGCTCTACCCAGGCCCTTCGACGTGACGGCCGAGTTCGGCCAGGAGCGCGTGTTCAACGGAGAGATGCAGAGCCGCCACACCGGACTCGACCTGCGGGGCCCGGTCGGTGAGCCCGTTCATGCAGCCGGTCGGGGCCGTGTCGTGCTGACAGGCGACTTCTACTTCTCGGGAAACGGCGTCTTCCTGGACCACGGCCTCGGGGTCTATACGGGGTACTTCCACCTGTCCGAGATTCTGGTGCCCGAGGGGGAGATGGTCGAGACCGGCGAGCTCATCGGTCGCGTCGGAGCGACGGGCCGCGTGACCGGACCTCACCTGCACTGGTCCTTGTGGGTGGACGGAACCGGCCAGGACGCCGGCAGCCTGCTGGAAGTGGAGATACCGCTGCCCTGAAACAAAAGCCGCCTGACGGCTCCGGCACGTGACGGCGAGGCTCATACCGTATCGGCTCGAAACACGTCAGACGGCCATCTTCGGTCGTTCGATTGATTGAAACGCCACACCCCCTCCCAGTGTTCCCCACCATCCGATTCCCGATCTCGATTCTTGCTTTCACCGCAGGCGAGGAACACTTTGGCTCCCCGGAATCAACCATGACAGGTCGCGGATTGGAAGGCTAATGACACGGATCGCACTGGTGCTGGGTGGCGGCGCGTCGCTCGGCTCTTATATCGGCGGAGCGGTGACGGAGATCATCAGAGCCGTCGAGGGCAATCGTCAAAGAGAGACGGTCGTTATCGACGTGATCACGGGCGCCTCGGCAGGTGCGCTGAACGCAGCCCTCGCCGCACGTTGCCTGACGGTGAACCGACACTTGCTCCCGTGGATCGAGCGGGCGTGGGTCGACGGCGCGGATGCATCCGTTCTCCTGAACCCGGCTCGGCCGGAACGGGAGGGCTGGCTCGATATCTCGGTTCTCGACGAGCTCACGCGAACCCTCGTCGATTCGGACGCGGCTTCCGACGACGGCGCCTCGAAGGCGGCAGGCAAGTCTGTACGGCTGGGCTTCACCCTCGCCAATCTGTACGGTGTACCTTACGACTACCGGTACCGCTTTCTGAATGAGCCCGAGCGGTCGTTCGGTGCGCGCGTTCACACCGACAACATCCGATTCGATCTGACTACGAAGAGTCGGGCCGGTAATCCAGTATGGGGAGAGATTGCGGGTGCCGCTGTCGCTTCCGCGAGTTTTCCGTTCGCCTTCCCGTCTCGCCGGATCGGCCGACGCAAGGCCGACTATCCGGGAGCGCGGCTGAGTGCCGGACCCGACGGCAAAGTCGACATGTGGTACCTCGACGGAGGGCTGTTCGACAACGCTCCCCTCGGGCTCGCCCGCGACCTGGTCGAGCTCGAGACTGGCCACCGGAACGACGATCGGCGCTACCTGTTCGTAGAGCCGGGCTTCGAGAGCTCGGGCCCGGGTCCTCTCGGTTCCGACGGTCCACCCGGCACGCTCACGGGCATGGCTTCAGCACTTGCGCGCGCGGTTCTCGGACAGGGCGCAGCCCGCGACTGGATGGTGGCCAACCGGATCAACTCGCGTCTCGAGATTCTGCAGGCTCTCGTGAAGCGGTTACCCGAGCTCGCTCCGGAACTGACCGATCCGCAGGCCCTGGCTCTTGGTCGGTATATCGGCGAGCTGGCGGAACACGTCGCCGAGATCCAGGTGGCTGCGGACGGAGGCGACGTCGAGGGCGCAGATGACCCGGTCGTGGACTATCTCGACTCGCAGGTCGAGCGCATCGAGATCGATCCGGCTTACTCCGGGACCCTGTCGCGCATCGATTCGCGCGCCGGCCGTGCCCGTCTCGCGAAGCTGATTTTCGTGCTCGAAGCCGCGGGGGGACTGCAGGACAAGGACGTCCTGCCTCTCTACCTCGTCGCGCCGGAGACCAGCGAGTCGCTGTCGGGCGACTTCCTGGGCCACTTCGGCGGCTTTTTCAACCGGGAGTGGCGCGCAAACGACTTCCGGGCCGGCAGGCGTGATGCCCGCCGGGTCATCGAGGAAACTCTGCCTGACGTGATTTCGTACGATCCGGGGGACAAAGCTGATTACCGGGTCGAGAAGATCGACCCGAGTTTCGCTTCGATTCCCACCGCGGGCCGAGCCCGTCTGAAGGATCTGGTCGATGCCGAAGCGGACCGCGTGTTGTCTGAGCTGCGGCCAGGACCGATCGCTGCCGCTTTCGGTTGGGCGTGGAAGCCCGTCGTTCGGCGGTGGGCGGCGGAGCGCACCATGACCGCCCTGCGCGGCGCGCGCTGAGCGACACACGGCGGAGCAAAGGAGGGACGCATGGCCGACCTCAAGAAAATCGCTCTCTCGATGCAGCAGTTGTTCCTGCTGATCGTGGTGGTGGCCGTAGTGTTCTTCGCGTTCTTGAACCTGGATTCGGTCACGATTGACCTGTTCTTCACCACGGTAACCACGAGTATCGCCCTCCTCCTGCTCGTGCCCCTGGCCGCGGGAATGCTCCTCGGCTGGCTCGGCGGTCGCCTGCGCGGCAGGAAGAAGGAGCAGGCGAAGCTCGGCGCCGGCCCGGCGGAGTTGCCGGCCGGTGACGAGGCCGTGAAAGACGTGGACTGGGAGAACCTGGACCTCGACAAGATCGAGGTCTAGCCGGTCGCCGCCTACTTCTCCTCGAAAGGCACGATCTTCCCCGCAAACGCTGACGCCAGCACTGTGTAGGGGCTGGCAAGATACACCTGCCCCGGCCCGCTTCGTCCGGGGAAATTCCGGTTGATCGAGCTGACCGTCACCGTGTCCGAATCGAAGCTCACACCCGGTCCGGCGTTGATACAGGCTCCGCATCCAGGTGGCAGCACGTCGATCCCGGCCTCCACGAACAGGTCGTGATAGCCCCGGTCGCGCGCGAATTCTTCGACCTCGAGCGACCCGTACTGCAGCCAGGCCTGGACCCGCCCCGGAACCCGACGCCCGTCGCGCAGCGCTTGCCGCACAACGCGGGCTGCCATTTCGATGTCGTCCCATTTGGCACCGGTGCATGAACCCGCATACACGATGTCCACTTCTACGTCGCCCTCGAGCTCATCGATCGCCACGCCGTTCCCGGGATCGCCCGGGGTGGCGACCATGGGCCGCAGCTCGGAGGCGTCGATCGTCATTGTCCACTCGTAGATCGCGCCCTCATCACTGTACAGATCATCGGTCAGGGCTTCCGTCTCGCTGCGCCCCATGCCGCGGTGCGAGACCAGCCAGTCGATCGTGGTCTCGTCCGGCGCCACGATTCCCGTAAACCCACCGACTTCGGCCGCCATGTTCGTGAGCGTGGCCCGTTCGTCAATGCTCAGCGCACGAACCGCCTCTCCGGTGTACTCGAGAATCTTCCCGATCGCGTCGCCGCTGCGCACGTACGGATGGCGCAGGACCTCCAGCATCATGTCCTTGGCCGTGACGTTGTCCGCCTTGCGACCGGTGATCTCGATCCGCACCGAGGCGGGAACGCGCAGTCGGACGTCGCGCGTGGCCCACGAGTTCACGAGGGCTGTCGTGCCGACCCCGAACGCGAAGCAACCGAGAGCCCCGGAGTGCGGCGTGTGCGAATCGCTGCCCACCACAACCTGGCCGGGTAGGGCATAGTCACCCAGCACCTTCACGTGGCAGATAGCTTCGGACCCGATCCGGTCGGGAAGCTCTCCGTGCAGCCGAATTCCCTGCTTCGCCGCGAACTCGCGCTGCCGATCGTGGAGCCCGTGGGCCGCGTCGAGCAGGCCCGCTGCCTTCTTCTCCTCACTGATCACCTGATCCAGAAACGCGAGGTGATCGCGGAAGAAGTAGATGCTGCCAGGCTCGTTGAGTTCAGCATCCTCTCCGGCGAATGCCTCCCAGAACGTGGCGGCCATCGGGGTCACATACTCGTGGCTGAACCGGATGTCCGTCCGGATGAACCCCGCATCGCCCGGAGCCACCGCGTCTACACCGACGTTGTCGGCGGCCAGGTCCGCCACCCAGTGCCGGGCCAGGATCTTCTCGGAGACCGTCATCGGCCGGGTCGCCTCAGTAACGACGGCCGGTACCTGCACCAGGCTCTTCAGACGCGCCACGGCATAGTCCAGCAGGCCGCCATACTCGATGATGTCCCTCTGGATCTTGCCGGCCTCGCCGATGAAGGACTCGAGCGGAATCTCTTCGCCCCTGCGGATGCGATCGATCAGCGAGAAATCCGTGGAAGTGAAGATGCCCAGATTCTCGCAGTTCTCACGGTAGATCCGCTCGATATTTTCGGCGATGACGACCCGGATGCCGGCGGCGCGCTCCGCGTACGGCGCGGCCTCACGACTCGACCCCTTCCCCCGGCGCTTGCCCGAAACGGCCGCCACGAAGCTTCCACCGATCACATCGCCCTTGCCGACCGGGTGCTCGCCCTCGCAGAGGAGGCCGACGTATGGATACTGCCCCAGCGTCTCGTCGTAGTAGTAGCACACCCAGCCAGGTGTGATCTCATCGGTGCTGATATCGTTGCGGAGGGGAATGGACGGATCCCAATCCAGGTCCTCTCCGGCCAGTTGTCGTCGGATCAGCTCCGGGTCCTCGGTCAGAAACAGGACTCTGCCCTTCAGGCGCACCGTCGCCGGTCGTTTGCTCACCTCACGTGCCAGCAGTCTATCGAGCATCTGCACCACCGCTCAGGGAACGCCGTAAGTTCTTTCCTGACGCTTTTTCGCCGGCGGCCTCTTCGCCTTCACGTCCGGAATCGGGGGCGGTCAATCTATTCAGGGCGACACGGCGAGGCGACCCTGCCGGCGCGCGGACACGACGAGTCGCATCGGATCGCCCGAACCCGCTCCTCCCATTATACTCAACGCCCCTCGCGACCCTCGAATCAGAGGGGTGCGAGACTGTACCATAAGTGTACCATAATTGAGAGGTTCGTCATGACTACCGTTTTCGTCCGCTTCACACTTGTGGCCTTCGTTGTCGTGGCGGCGGGGTGCAACAAGGTCAACCAGGACCAGTTCGACCAGTCGATGGCGCATATGCAGTCGCAGTTGGACGAGCAGGACGCCGGCATCGAGACCAACGCAGCAGGCATCGAGGCGCTACAGGCAGAACTGGACGCCTTGCAGGCAGATCTCGAGGAGCTGGCAGACGAGTATCAAGCGAGCGTGGAGCGGTTCCAGGATCACATCCTGTTCGCGACGCCCGTCAACTTCGAGTTCGATTCATACGATGTGCGCGACGGCGACTATGTTTTCCTCGACCGCTTCGCCATGGTCGTGAGCCACCACTACGGCAGCTCCGTCGTGACCATCCAGGGCTTCGCGGACCCGGCGGGTCCGGAGGACTACAACAGGCTTCTGTCGCAGAAGCGGGCCGAGAAAGTGGCCGCGTACCTCGTCGATCGGGGACTCGACGCCGGTTCGGTCCGTGCGGTAGGCCTGGGTGAGGTCCGGCCGGTGGCTCCCGGCGAGTGGGGGGAGGCCGAAGGAGGCTTGAAGAACCGGCGCGTCACGTTCGTGATCGAGTCAGCCGGATAATCGTCGCACACCGCGGGGCGGGGCCTCTCACGCCTCGCGGTTTCTTGCTGGGAGGGCCGTTTGAGCACGATCAGCTACGACGAGTTCGAAAAGGTCGACATCCGGGTCGGCACGATTGTCGAGGCCGAGGAGTTTCCCCGGGCCCGGAAACCACTGTACCGACTCCGAATCGATTTCGGCCCCGAAGTCGGGGAGCGGCAGTCGGCGGCCGGCCTTCCCGGACGTTACCTGCTGGAAGAGCTGGTCGGCAGGCAGGTGATCGCGGTCCTTAATCTCGGGGTCCGCAACATCGCGGGCTTCGAGTCGGAGTGTCTGACGCTCGGACTTCCGGACGAGGAAGGGGAGACCATCCTCCTGGCACCCACCTGTGCCGTTCCGAACGGCGGCAAGATCTTCTGACCTTCCAGGCCAAGAGAAAGAATGGAGAATCCGGAGCCCGGCGACGGCTACACGGCTCTCACCGAGAGCGTAGCGACCTGGACGGATCCTGACCGGGTCGTCATCCGAATCGGAGGGCCACGGGCCGACCGGATGCTCAACGGTCTGCTCAGCACGGATATCACGCTGCTGCAACCCGGCGATGCCGCTCTCTCTTTCGTCCTTACGTCGAAGGGGCGTCCGGTAGCCCTTCCGAGAGTCATTCGCACGCAGGACGCGATTCTGCTCGATGTCAGTCGAGCTGCCCTGTCCGGCCTTCTCGACCACTTCGGGACGTATCTGCCGCCGAGATTCGCCACCGTCACGCTCCTCGAGGGAGCGAGACGGATCAGTCTTTTAGGTCCCCGCTCCGAAGGCGTGGCAGCCGAAGTGGCAGCCGCCTCGGGCTGTCTGTTCATCCCGAGGCACCTCTCCGACGGCGGAGGCGTGGATATATACTTGCTTTCGGATGAGGATCGATCGGCCGTGGTCACCATCGAGGTAGCCATCTCCGCCGCCGGTGGACTGAGCGCATCGGCCGCGGACTACAACACCTGGCGCATCGAGCGAGGGATCCCGGTCTTCGGGGCCGACATCACCGCGGACAATCTGCCGCAGGAGACGGGCCTAGTGGAACGCGCCGTGAGCTTCGACAAGGGGTGCTTTACTGGCCAGGAGGTGGTGGCTCGCATCCACTATCGCGGCCACGTCAACCGCCACCTGCGCGGCCTCCGGTCCACCGACCCGTCCACCCGATCATGCCTCCAGCCCGAAGTGGCCCTGTACTCGAAAGGGCGGGCCGTGGGCGCCGTGACGTCTTCGTGCGACTCGCCACGCTTTGGACCTATCTGCCTGGCCTACGTGCGGCGAGAGGTCGCCCCCGGCGATGAGATCGGAGTATCGCCGGACGTCCAGACCGGTTGGCTTGTGAGCGAGATTCCCTTTACGTCACCGTAAAGCGCTTGGGTGGTGGCGTTTGCAGGTAGCCCGAGAGAGGCGTAGTTTGGCCCGCGGTTCCGGCATCTCTCCTTACCAGGATGGGCACCTGAAGGCGCTCGACAGACGGGACATGCGTTCTCTGTACCGACTCCTGTGGCTCACGCGGGCCCTGGAGGAACGGCTGGAGATCATCTTCAAGCAGGGCCATGTGGTCGGAGGCCTCTATCGCAGCCTCGGCCAGGAGGCCACCGCCGTGGGCTGCGGGTACGCCCTCTCGGATGGCGACTGGATCGCCCCCTCAATTCGCGACCTCGGAGCCCTGCTGGCCCGCGGTATCGAACCACGCGATATCCTCAGGCAGTACACCGCGCGAGGCACATCGCTGTGCGCCGGCAAGGACAACACCAATCACTTCACGGTTCCCGAGCTTGGCATTCTAGGACCGATCAGCCCTCTCGGGACCCAGCTATGCGTGCTGAACGGGGTGGCTCTGAGCTTCCGGACGCGAGGAGAGCCCCGGGTGTGCTTCACTTTCCAGGGTGATGGGGCGAGTCGCACGGGCACTTCGCACGAGGGCCTGGCGATGGCCGCGGCGCTGAATCTCCCGATCGTTGTCGTGCTCGAGCACAACCGGTGGGCTTTCGGCACTCCGAGTACCGCCGAGGCAGCGGTTGAGAACTGGGCCGATGTCGCGGGAGCATACGGCGTCCCGGCAGTCACCGTGGACGGCAACGACGTGCTGCAGGTCTACGACGCTGCCGCACAGGCGCTCGCCAGGGCCCGGGCGGGCGACGGGATGACGATCATCGTTTCGGAGACGTATCGCATGCTTGGCCACGCCCAGCACGATGGCCAGCGTTACGTACCGGAAGACGAGCTGATCGAATGGCGTGACCACGACCCGATCCGCAGCTTCGAGATCTACCTGGTCGAATTCGGCTTCGAATCAGAGACCAGCCTCTCGGAAGTTCGAGCTGAGGTCGCCGCGGGACTGGATGTAGCAACGGACGATGTGCTGGCCGAGCCGTATCCAGCGCCCGGTGAGGCACGCAGTCGGGTATACGGTAATGCGGAACTCGACGCGGCCATTCCGTGGACTCGCGGTGAGGTCCCGGGCTACGAAGGCCTGGTGAGGGCAAGGCCTTCAGCGACCCGCGCGACCACCCGGCAGTCGCAAGGAGCATGATGACGAGCGGCGAGACCAGGGAAACGACCTACCTCACGGCGATCCGTGAAGCACTGCAGGAGGAGATGCGGGCTGACGAGACCGTCTTCATGCTCGGCGAGGACATCGGCGTATACGGCGGTGCCTTCAAGGTCACCGAGGGCTTCCTGGAGGAATTCGGCCCGGATCGCGTGATCGATACACCGATCAGCGAGGCAGCGATCGTGGGCGCGGCGATCGGCGCAGCTCACATGGGATTGAAGCCCGTAGCGGAGATGCAGTTTATCGATTTCATCGCACCCGCATTCGACATGATCGTCAACTTCGCCGCCAAGTCGCGCTACCGGACGGGGATCGGCGCCGGACTGGTAATCCGCGGACCGTGTGGGGCAGGGGCCCGATCGGGTCCATTTCACTCGCAGTCCGTGGAATCCTATTTCGCCAACGTGCCGGGCCTGAAGATGGTTGCGCCCGCCCGCGCCTACGACGCCAAGGGTCTCTTGAGGGCCGCCATCCGCGATCCAGACCCGGTCCTGTTCTTCGAGCACAAGTTTCTTTACCGAAGGATCAAGGAAGAGCTTCCGACGGAGGGCGAGGTGCTCGTCCCGCTGGGTGAGGCGCGCACACACCGGCCGGGGAATGACCTGACGATCGTCACATACGGCGCGATGGTGTTCAAATCGGCCGACGCGGCGGATCGCGTTGCCGCAGAGGACGGCAGCGAGGTCGAAGTCATCGACCTTCGCACACTGCGGCCGCTCGATACGAAGAGCATCGTGGAGAGCGTCCGCCGCACGGGCAGACTGCTGATCGTTCACGAGGCACCCCGGTTCGGCGGTTTCGCGGGCGAAATCACGGCGCAGGTCTGTGAAGAAGCGTTCGAGTGGCTGGATGCGCCCATTCGGCGTGTCACGGCGATCGACACCCCGGTGCCGTACGCGCCGACGTTGGAGGACTACTACCTCCCGGGGGAAGAAGACATAGTGTCAGCCGCCCGGTGGCTGCTGGCGTATTGAGGACCCGGCCTCGCGAAGGCTGTTGAACAATTACAGTCTTTCAGGGCCGGATAGTTGATCGTACCGACAGGAAAGAGGAACAAGAGATGTCCAAGGTAGACGTAATCATGCCGCAGATGGGAGAGTCCATCGTCGAGGGTACGCTCACACGGTGGCTCAAGCAGGTGGGTGAGACCGTGGAGCGCGACGAGGATCTGTTCGAGATTTCCACGGACAAGGTGGACGCCGACATTCCGGCCCCCGTAGGCGGAACGCTGGCCGAGATCCTCGTCGAGGAGGGCGCGACCGTCGAGGTCAACACGGTCGTGGCCAGGATCGACACCGAAGGAGGAGCGGCGAGCGCGCCAGAACCGGCGGCAGAGACGACTGAGACCGCTCCTGCGGCCGAGGCGGAGCCCGCTACAGCGCCAGAACCGGTAGTCGAGGCTCCGGTCGTCGCAACACCTGCCTCCCCCGTGGAGGATGAGCGACCGGCCACTCGCGAGGAGCGGCTTCAGACCAGGTCGACCCCGCTCGTTCGCAAGATCGCGGCGGAGCACGACGTCGACCTGTCCGACATCTCGGGCACGGGCATAGCGGGCCGCGTCACGCGGGACGACATCATGGCTCACATCGAGGGCCGGGCCGCGGCTCCTGCGGTTGCCGCTGCGCCCGCAGCCGCGCCCGCAGTTCCGGCCGCGCCCGTCTCCACGCCGCCGGCCCCTCCCGGTCCGTCCGGCACGATGCAGGTTCCCATCCATGGCGCTACGCTCGAAATCCGCATCCCGGCCGCCCCGATCCGGGAAGGTGATACCATCGAAGAGATGAGTCGCGTGCGGCTCCGCACGATGGAACACATGTTGATGTCGAAGCGCATCTCGGCCCATGTGACGTCGGTCAACGAGATCGATTTCGAACACGTGGTTCGGCTGCGGAAGAAGTTTAGGCCGAGGTTCGCCGAGCAGGGCGTGAAGCTGACCTACGGTCCCTTCATCATGAAGGCCGTGACCGAGGCTCTGCGTGAGTATCCGATCCTCAATGCCTCTGTAGACGGCACCCGGATCATCTATCACCGCGACATCAACCTCGGGATCGCCGTGGCCGTGGCGGACGGCAAGGAGCTCATCGTTCCGGTTCTCAAGAACGCCGACCAACTCAGCCTGATGGGGCTTACGACCGGGGCCAACGAACTGGCAGAGAAAGCGCGTACGAAGACACTGGACTTCGACGATATCCAGGGCGGCAGTTTCACGATCACGAACGTGGGTGTATTCGGAAACCAGTTCGGCATGCCCATCATCAGCCAGCCGCAGGTCGCCATTCTCGGCACGGGCGTGATAGAGAAGCGACCCGTCGTTGTCCAGGACACGATGGGGAACGACGTGGTGGGCATCCGCCATATGTCGTACTTCGGCCTGAGCTACGACCACCGGGTCGTGGATGGGGCGATCGCCGCCTTCTGGCTGAACAAGGTGAAGGAGGTGATCGAGAACTTCCCGGAGGACGTGATCTAGGAGCCTGTCCGGGAGTCCCGAGCTACCGGTTCACGGCGGTCTTCCACCCGGAAGGCCGCCGTTTCTTCTGTCCGACACACACTGCGCCGGCCCTTCATCCCACCCCTGAGGGGAACGAAAGTGTGCGGTTTCGGTACATATCGTCCCGCAGCCGCACACAACGCGCCGGTGAAACTGGCCAAGCAGTACCTTGTAATGGTAATGAAACAAACATGTTATGGCGTTCGTGCGAGGTGGCACAAGCGTTGCAACTGAAACGCTACGCCGTATCGGTGCGTAAAGCAGGATCCAGATACGGTGGAGGGGCGATGTTTCTTCCTGCCGTAGCCCGTTCGCGAGAACGGGGCCTGAACCGGGCTTCCGGGCCGCCGTGGCGGTGGCGGTGAGGCGTTCGGCAACTCAGCATCGAGAGACGGAGATGGAGAAGACAAACGGTGATGCGGCGGGGACGCCGGTCGGCACGACGCGTGAACGAACACGTCCGCGCGTGATAGAGCGTGAAGGAAAGCCTCGTCTGTCGCTGAAGAAGGGCCGGGGCGGAGAGGGCTCCTCCACCACTTCCAGCAGTTCGGCGCGTTCCGAATCCGGGTCGCGCGTATCGCGCATGGATGTCAAGCGCGCCCCAAGAGGAAAGAAGAAGCGGAACATATACATCGGGGTCGGCGCCGTTGCGCTGCTCCTGGTGACCTATTTTCTGGCCCGCCTCGAACCAGCGGCTCCCACGGTGGACCGGAACGTCATCGTGCAGGGAACCGTCGAGCGCGGCGAAATGGTTCGCCAGGTGCGCGGCTCAGGCACGCTCGTTCCGGAACGGGTGCAATTCGTGGCCGCTCTTACCGCCGGTCGGGTGGAATCAGTGCACTTCGAGCCGGGCCAGGAGGTAAGCGCGACAGACATCCTCATGGTGATGTCCAATCCCGATGTCGAGCTCCAGGTGCTCGAAGCCGAGCAGCAGTGGACTGCGGCACAGGCTTCGCTCTTGTCGCTACGCCGGACCCTCGGGACGGGGCTGCTGGCCCAGGAGGCCGCGGTAGCCGACGCACGAGCCCGGTTCCTTGTGGCGGAGCGCCAGGCCGAAGCGTACGCACGGATGGTCGGTAGCGACTGGGTGTCGGAGAACGAGTATCAGAACGCACGGGACAACGCCAGCGCTCTCGGGGAGCGGCTGCGCACTGATCAGGCTCGACTGGATCTGATGAACCAGACGAATGACGAACAGCTCGCCGTGCAGCGGGACCAGGTGGGCCGGCTGGCCAACATCTACCGCTACTACCAGGAGCGGGCGTCCAACATGCGGGTCAAGGCCGGCGCCGAGGGCGTTCTCCAGGACTTCGATCTCGAGGTAGGACAGTGGGTGCAGGCAGGCACGACGCTCGCCCGGGTGGCCAGACCCGAGAGACTCAAAGCCGAGATCAGAATCCCACAGACGCAGGCACGCGACGTCCAGGTCGGACAGGCCGCCTTCGTGGACACACGCACCGACACGATTCCCGGACGTGTGCGCCGTGTCGATCCGAACGTGCAGGGCGGCTCCGTCCTCGTAGAAGTCACGCTGGAGGGAGACCTTCCGACCGGGGCTCGCCCCGACCTCTCCGTCGACGGGACCATCGAGCTGGAACGTCTCAACGATGTGCTCCACGTGGGCCGCCCGGCGTATGGCCAGAGCCACAGTACTGTCAGCCTGTTCAGGGTAACCGAAGACGGCAACGCTGCCGAGCGCGTAACCGTGCGGCTCGGCCGCAGCAGCGTGAACCAGATAGAAGTCGTGGAAGGTCTCCGAGAGGGAGACGTGATCGTCCTCTCGGACATGTCCCGGTACGACGACGTAGACCGAGTGCGTATCAGGTAACGCCGACGCGACGCGTCGCCACGAGGAGAGAGAGTCACGGGATGGACAACGGCACACCGCTGATCCGGATGGAGGGCGTCAAGAAGGTTTTCTACACGGATGAGATGGAGACGCACGCCCTGGCGGACATTCACCTCGACATTCACGACGGTGAGTTCACGGAAGTGGTGGGCCCCTCGGGGTGCGGGAAGTCCACGCTCCTGTCGCTGGTCGGGCTGCTGGACACGGCCACGGAGGGTGACTACTGGCTGGACGGCGAGCCCGTGGTCAAGCTCACGGCCTCGGAGCGGGCCCGGGTCCGGAACCGGCACATCGGGTTCATATTCCAGGCCTTCAACCTGATCGGCGACCTCACGGTATACGAGAACGTCGAACTGCCGCTCACATATCGCGGCATGGCCGCCCCCGAGCGCAAGGACCGAGTCCACCGCGCCCTCGAGCGCGTCGGCATGGGCCACCGCATGGATCACTATCCGTCGCAGCTCTCAGGCGGTCAGCAGCAGAGGGTGGCCGCGGCGCGCGCCGTGGTCGGCGACCCCTTGATCCTCCTGGCCGACGAGCCCACGGGAAACCTCGACTCCACAAACGGTGAGGCAGTCATGGACCTCCTGAAGGAGCTCCACGCAGAGGGATCCACCATCCTGATGGTGACCCACGACCCCCGCTATTCCAAGTACGCCGAGCGGACCATTCATCTGTTCGACGGGCGCATCGTCGAAGAGCGATCGGCCGAGACGAAGACCGAGTGATCATGAGCGACTACAGAGCCAGCATTCTCGTCGCCGACGACCAGGCGGACGTCCTGGCGGCGCTTCGCCTGCTGTTGAAGGCAGAAGGTTACGATATCGCCACTGCGTCCTCGCCGGCAGAGGTCCTCGAGCTCCTGGATCTGGACGAGTTCGACTGCCTGCTGCTGGATCTCAACTACACGCGCGACACGACGTCCGGGCAGGAGGGGCTCGATCTGCTTCCCCGGATCCAGGCGCTCGACAGCACACTCCCCATCATCGTCATGACAGCGTGGGGAAGCATCGAGAGCACGGTAGAGGCAATGCGGCGCGGAGCCCGCGACTACATCGAGAAGCCGTGGGACAACGACCGACTGCTCGCCACGATTTCTTCACAGCTCGAGCTGGTGCAGGCGGTCCGGCGAGCGCAGTTCCTCGAGGCCGAGAACGAAATGCTCCGGGACGCAGATGTACCGGAGCTGATCGCGGATTCGCGAGCGATGCAGCCCGTGCTCCGGCTCATCGAGCGGGTCGGGCCATCGGACGCCAACGTGCTGATCACAGGCCAGCCGGGGACCGGAAAAGAAGTAGTGGCCCGCTGGCTGCACTATCGCTCGAACCGGGCGGACCGTCCCCTCGTGACAGTGAACACGGGCGGATTGTCCGAGGGCGTGTTCGAGAGCGAAATGTTCGGGCACGTGAAGGGAGCGTTCACGGACGCGAAGGCCGACCGGGTCGGTTACTTCGAGCTCGCAGGCCACGGCACACTCTTCCTGGACGAGATCGGCAACCTGCCCCTCACACAGCAGGCCAAGCTGCTGCGCGTTCTCGAGTCGGGCGAGTTCCAGCGAGTCGGTACCTCCAAGGCTCGCAAGGTGGATGTGCGCATCCTCACGGCCACCAACTCGAACCTGGAGCGCTCCGTGGCGGACGGTACGTTCCGCGAGGATCTCTACTATCGGCTGAACACCGTGGAGATCAGCCTCCCGCCGCTTCGGGAGAGACGCGAGGACATCCCGCTGCTGGCAGCCCACTTCCTGAGGGTCAGCGGCGCAAAGTACGGACGCCCCGACCTGGCGTTCTCGCCCGCAGCTATGGACGCGCTTCTCAGGCACCCGTGGCCGGGTAACATCCGAGAGCTCAGACATTCTGTCGAGCGGGCGGTCCTTCTGACCGATAACCACCATGTCGAGGTCGAACATCTGGGGCTGCGCCAGGCTGCGGAAGGATCGCTCCGGCTCGAGGCCGTTCCGCTGGATGAAGCCGAGCGAATTCTGATCCGCAAGGCACTGTCGAGGAACCGGGGAAACGTGAGCCGCGCCGCAAACGACCTCGGCCTCAGCCGCAGCGCGCTGTACCGTCGCCTGAAGCGCCACGGCCTTCACGCCTGAGGATCTGACAGGAGGCGGCAGATGAACCAGCACGGCGCCAGGCGCCGAATCCGCAAGCGACTCACCTACCAGCGAGCAATACCGCTCCTCGCCATGCTTTCTGGTTTACCTGCGGTGCTGGTGACTCTCGTTCTCGTGTGGACGGGCGACCACGCCAGCCGGACGCAGTGGACCGTCACCGTCTTCGTTCTCGGCTCCTGGATCTCCCTCCTCATTGCGATGCGCGACCGGCTCGTCAGGCCTCTCCATGCGGTCTCCAACATGCTCGAGGCACTGCGTGAGGGAGACTATTCGCTGCGTACCCGGGCACCAGCCAGGGACGACGCGCTGGGCCTCATTCTCCACGAAGTGAACGAGCTAGCCGGATCATTTCACAATCAGCGGCTGGATGCGCTCGAAGCTTCCAACCTCCTCACCAGAGTAATGACTGTCATCGACGTGGCGCTGTTCTCGTTCGACGACCAGGACCGTCTACGACTGATCAACCGGACAGGTGAGGACCTGCTCAGCCGCAAGGAAGACGAGGTGCTCGGACACACCGCAGAGGACCTCGGACTCAGCGAGTGCCTTCTCGGTGAGACACCCCGGGTGATGGACGTGGCCGTGGCCGAAGGTTTCGGTCGCTGGGAGCTGCGCCGACGCAGCTTCCGATGGGAAGGACGACCGCACCGGCTGGTCGTTCTCGTGGACCTGAGTCAGGTGCTGCGAGACGAGGAGCGCGTCGCCTGGCAACGCCTGATTCGCGTGCTCAGCCACGAAATCAACAACTCGCTCACTCCCATCAAATCGATCGCCACGAGCTTAAGCGCCATGCTCGAGCGTGACGGCGACCGGACGGAGCGCGACGAGGATCTAAAGGAAGGACTACGGGTCATCTCCGGCAGGTCGGAGGCACTGGGTCGGTTCATGTCCTCGTACGCCCGACTGGCGAAACTGCCGCGGCCGCAGAAGCGAGAGATCAGCGTCCAGGAATGGGTGCAGCGGGTGGCCAGTCTCGAGTCACGGCTCGAAGTGGAGGTGATCGACAGCCAGGACGTTCGCATCGAGGCGGACGGCGACCAGCTGGACCAGCTGCTGATCAACCTGCTCGACAACGCAGTGGACGCGTCTCTCGAAACAGGTGGAACGGTGCGCATGGGATGGTGCGAGTCAGATGGATGCGTACAGGTGCGCGTGGAGGACGAAGGGCCCGGTCTCGCTCAGACGGCCAATCTGTTCGTGCCCTTCTTCACGACCAAGCCCAGGGGCTCCGGCATCGGTCTCGCTCTGAGCCGCCAGATCGCGGAGGCGCACGGCGGACGGGTACGGCTGCACAATCGCAAGGATGGTCCGGGCTGCGTGGCTGAGGTGCGATTGCCCCTCTAGGGCCGCGCGCGGAGGGAGTTAAACAGGAGCGGGAAGGTCGCCAGAGACTGACCGCGGTACTGGGGTCGGATGCCAAAAAGCACCACACGACCGCGACCGATGGGAACTTCGACGATGGCCGAGGCGCTGGACAGTACAGATACCCCGTGTACCCAGCCGCTTAGCACTCTCGGCCGTGCTCCATACGTCGCTATTGAAACGGCTGCACTCCCGGCGGGAAGGTCGAACGCGCCTCCGCCTTCGATCCACGCGGCCGGCTGCGGTGGCATGCCTCGCCCGACCGTCGTAGCCGTGTCTACGTGCAACTGCACTTGCGCACCCGGAGCCAAGAATACGTCTCCAGCCTGACCCCGAAGCCGATCTGTCACCGGAAGTCCGAGCCTTTCGATGACCCAGCCCGATGAGGCCCCGAGCGCTACGAGAGTTCCACCTTCCTCCACGAACGTTCTCAGCTCCTGCGCGCCGACCGCGCCGAGTCCACCCGTGTACTGGACCGGCATCGACCCTGTGGCCCAGCCTTCGTCCAGCACGGTCTCCGCGATCGACGGCAGCACGATGCTCGTGAACCTGTGGGCCAGGCCACCTTGCCTCACCTGTTGATCGTGCACCGTGGCATACGGAATCTCGTGGCGATCGAACAGCCAGCGAGTCCAGCCTTCGTCCGCTACCGGGACCCACGGCTGGTACAGGCCGACCAACAGTCCTGCCTCGCCTGACACGCCCGGCGCGCGCGGAGGAGACAGCACTGGTGGTCGGTCCATGCGGACCATCTCACCGGCCGGCATGCCGCGCACCGCCTCGGCCTCAACGCCCAGAAGGAGCGGAAGGTTGTGCGCCGTGACATCGTACGGTTCTCTGGCGGGCCCACGACTTCCGTCTGGAACGCCGGGGTACGCCTGGGGGGCCAGCAGCACCTGGGCGAACGCGGCATACGGCTGGCGCATGTCAACGACCAGACTACCCGGCCGGAACGTCGACGTCCCGACACGCAATTCGCCGGTCGCCACCTGGATCTCCACCTGGCCCAACAGCAGAATCCGGGCGAGCTCGGCCATAGAGGCCTCGTTGTCCCGTCCTCCGGGAATCACCCATGCCCGGGGCCATTCAGGCCATCCGGCCACTGCCCGCTCTCCGACTGTCACGAAGTTGTCGAGCCACGCCTCCCGGGAACCGGCGGCGCTCTTCAACAGCGCCAACGCTCCCGATTCCATGTAATCCAGGATGTCCGCCAGGTCCCACCGCCCGCCGGGCCACGGAACGGGCTGGTTCCACGCCGGATACGCCGGCCAGCCTCCGTCAGTCGCGCGAAGCTCCTCGGGCAGGATGTCGACCGGCGTGGCCATGCGTGCGCTGGCCGTCTCGCTCAAGAGGCGGACCGCAGCATGGTAGTGGGCGTAGGCTCGGGCAGGGCCCCACGCGTCGTAGCTGGCGTTCACCACGACGCCCATCTTTCCCTGCTTAAGCAGCTCCCACGCGATGGCCGTGCCGAGGGCGTTCGCTGCCGCCGTAAGCAGCGGATCTACGTTCGGCTCGATCGGATCGAGCCAGGGCGGGACGAAGTAACGGCTCCCCGTCGGGTCCTGCTGGTGGATGTCGTGCACGATCTGCGGATGCCACTCGTTGTATACGCGCTCCACCACGCTGCGTGTCTCCACCTGTGTGAAGGCGTTCCAGTCACGGTTGTTGTCGTGGCCCGCGTAGTGGTGGTAGAGGAACGGGGGAGGGGACCCCTCCCACGGCATGCTCACTGACGCCCGATACCAATCTGCCACCATGTCCACGCCGTCGGGGTTCAAGGACGGCACGATGAGCACCACGCACTCCCGAAGCACTTTCAGCATCGTCGGATCGGTAGCCGAGGCCAACCGATACGCAAGCTCCAGCACCGCCAGAGGCCCTCCAACCTCGGTCGGGTGGATCCCTGTTGTGATCAGGACGACGAGGCGCCCGTTACGAATCAACTCCGCGCGTTCAGCGGGATCGGCGATCCGGCGTGGATCCGCGAGCCGCGCCTGCACGGCCCTGATCTCTGCGAGGCTCGCCTGGTTCGCGGGGTCCGTGATCGTCGCCAGCACCATCGGGCGATCCAGGGTGCTCCGACCGATCGTATCCAGGCGAACCCGATCGCTCTGGCGAGCCAGCGCTTCCAGGTAGCTCGTGGCCTGGTCCCAGTCCACGACGTGGTAGTCCTCGCCGGGCCGAAAACCGAGGTGCGCCTCGGGAGGATCCGGTGGCAGGCGCAACTCGCTCTCGCCGTCCGGCTCCTGCGCTGGCAGTGGTCCGACGACAGCCAGGACGACGAGGAACGGAACAACCACGCGTGGCCACCGGCACGGACGGTTTCGCGGCCGGACTGCGCCGGCGACCGGCTCAGGAGACCAGTGCCGGAACATCGGCGAGCGAAGTGACGATGTAGTCCGGGCGCTCGGCAGGCATCGCTTCCTCAAGAAGGGCCGGGTCGAACTTCCCTGTCCGAACCTGGATCGTGGTCAATCCCGCGGCCCTGCCACCCTGCACGTCTGTCTCGAAGTCGTCACCCACGACGGCGAGGCTCTCCCTCCGTATGCCGAGAAGAGAGGAAGCCGCGGCGAAGAAAGCGGCCGACGGCTTGCCAACAAGGGTGGCCTGCTGGCGACTGGCGTACTCGAGCGCCGCCACGAACGGGCCAGCGTCCAGCGTCGGCCCGTCGTCCGTGAGCCAGAACCGGTTACGATGGATCGCCACCAGACGGGCACCGGAGCGCAGGCTCTTGAAGCCCTCGTTGAGCCGCTGGAAAGTGAACCCGCTACCCAGGTCACCGACGAGAACCGCGTCCGGCCTGTCCTCGGTGATCTCGAAATCGGCAAAATCCGCACGAGTCGACTCGGATACCAACAGGTGCACCCGCCGCACACCCTCATCCCTCAGCCAGCGGGCGGCCGCCACCGGCGCACTGAAGATCTCCTTTTCCTCCACTACGAGGCCCAGGGAGCCGAGATACGCGATGATGTCTGACCGGCACATCCTGCTCGTGTTGGTCGTAAACACGAACGGAATTGCGGAAGCCCGCAACCGATCGATCGCGGCGACGGAGCCGGAGATGAGCTCGCAGGCCAGATAGACCGTCCCATCCAGGTCTATCAGCAGACCCTCGATCGACCTCATCCCTCAGACCTCCGCGTCATTCTTCGCGTCCCCGGCAGATTGCCGACGATGCCCGGGTTGCCGACGGCTTGCCTCCCCGGCGGCTCTTGCTGCGCGGCGACGGTCGCGCGATGCTTCCACTATAAGCTAGACGCTCTGACAAGCCCATGAAACCCGGACGGAAACCGTGCCCGAACTGACTCCGTTTCCCGCCCTTCGCTTCACCGACTCCGCCGGTGACATCTCGTCTCTTCTCGCGCCGCCCTACGACGTCATCGACGACGTCGAGGCTGAGGCCCTGCGGCACCGAAGCGAGCATAATTGTGTACGCCTGATACTGCCCGAAGGCTCTCCGGGCGAGCGGTACGAAGCCGCCGCGCAGACCCTGCGCGCGTGGATTTCGGACCGTACCCTGGCCATCGACCCGAACCCCTCGGTATACGTGTACAGGCAGGTTTTCACTTCCGACGGACAGAAACTCGACCGAATGGCCCTGTTCGCCTCCCTGCGCCTTACGCCGTATGAGGATGGCGAGGTCCTTCCGCACGAGCGAACACATGCCGGTCCGAAGAAGGACCGTCTCGCCCTCACGCTCGCTACCCGTACCCAACTCTCGCCAGTCTTCATGATCGCCCGGGATCGGGACGAGGAGTTTCTCTTTCTCGAGCGCGACGTTGTGGCCAGCCCCCCGGATGTCCGGGCCGTTACGCCCGATGGTACCCGGCACGAACTGTGGGTCGTAGGAGGTGAGCGAAGCAGGAAGCTCTGCGCAGCAGCCGGCTCACACCCACTGCTCATCGCGGACGGTCACCACCGCTACGAAACTGCGCTAGCCGTCGCAGAAACGCTTGGTGATGACGTAAAGGGGGCATATTTACTGACTTGTGTAGTAAGCCAACAGGACCCAGGGCTCATCGTACAGCCCACCCACAGGGTCCTCTCCCGGCAACCGGAAGCTGTGGGGGAGGAATTCGACTGGGTGGCCCGGCTCGCGGAGACCTTCGACCTGGAGGACCTGGGTCACATGGACCCGCTCGAGGCCCAGGCACGGGCGGCATCAGCAGATGGAGGTTCATTCGTTCTCCTCCCGAGCGGCGCAGACCATGCCTGGTTCGCGACGCCGTGCCAGGCGACGCTCGAATCGGCTGGATTTCAGGCAGAACGTGGCAGAATCGCGGCCGTGGTCTTCGATGAGCTCGTCCTCGGGGCTCTCTATGGGCTGAGCGCAGACGAAGCCTCGCACTCCGGCGTGCTGTCGTACGCTCGTGAACCGGTAGCAGCGGCAGCGCGGGCCGCCACAGGATGCGCGTTCATCCTGCCACCCGTGTCACTCGAGGATGTCTGGGATACAACCACGCGAGGCGGCCGGCTTCCCCCGAAATCGACGTACTTCGAGCCTAAGATGCCGTCCGGTCTTCTGTTTCGGCCTCTCTGACGAAGTATCACTTCAAGCGAGAGACCTGCGGATGCCTGTTTGCAGCCACCGGCCTCTCGGGATAGCTTCGGGCGCCATGCATACTACAGAGTCGAGCCCGGACGAGCGCCGGGTCGTCCATGTCGCGCACAGCCCGGACTCCGACGATGCCTTCATGTTTTACGGACTGGCATCGGGAGCCGTCGAGACAGGCGAGCTGAGCTTCGAACACGAGCTGGAAGGGATCCAGGAGCTCAACGAGCGGGCCATGCGAGGCGAGCTGGAAGTGACAGCGGTGTCGATACATGCATACGCCTACCTGACTGATCGCTACGTACTCCTTCCGCACGGGGCGAGCATGGGCGAGGGGTATGGTCCATGCCTGGTCGGTCGGGAGCCGATGGACAGGGAGGCGATCGCGTCGTCCACGGTTGCGGTGCCGGGCGAACTCACGTCGGCCTACCTGGCTCTCAAGCTATGGGAACCGCGGGTCCGGACCGTGGTGATGCCTTTTGACGCCATTCTCGAGGCGGTTCGGGACGGAACCGTCGAGTTGGGACTCATCATCCACGAGGGTCAGCTCACCTACGCGGACGAGAAGCTCGTCCTTCTGGAAGACCTGGGCCGATGGTGGAAGGAGGACACAGGCCTTCCTCTCCCCCTCGGCGGTAACGTGATCCGGCGTGACCTGGGTCCGGAGCTGATTCCTCGGATCTCCGATTACCTGCGCAGAAGCATCGCGTTCGCCCTCGACCACAGGGAGCAGGCGATGGACTACGCCATGGGCTTCGCGAGAGGTCTGGATCGGCAGACCGCGGATGATTTCGTGAGCATGTATGTGAACAGCCGAACCCTCGACTACGGTGCGGATGGCAGAGAAGCGGTGCGCCTGTTTCTGGCACGGGGGGTCGAGGCCGGGCTCGTACCTGGGCCCGTCGCAGTCGAGTTCGTGGACCAGGATGTCGCTGGAGAGAATGCGGCGCCAGGTCAGGTACCCGGTTCTCAGGTCACGCTCACGTAGGCGTCGAGCTGTTCGATCCCGAGCCCCGCGATACGCCGGAGAGCCGATCGTCGGGTGACGAAGAGTTCCGAGTTCCCGGCGAGGCCCGTGGCTATGTGAATCGCGCGGGTCAGGCTTCCACCGACCTGCGCCTTCACCTGGGCCGCTTGCCCCGCGATCGTCGCGGACAGCGCCACGACCTCGAGTCCTGGTAGCGCCGACAGCAGCATCTCGACCCGCACCGCCGTCGAATCGTGCCCCGATCGATAGGGCTCCGCCAGAAGCTGATACACGCTGATGGCCGACGTTCGCGCTTCGAACTCTCCATCGCGTACGCCGCCGAGAACCACCCGGGTGAGAGGCACGTACCTGGGATCAGCAGCCAGATGCAGTGCCAGCACGGCCGCATCAATGTACACGACTCCTGCGTCCCCCAGGGCCTTGCGAAGACCAGCGGTGTCACTCACCGCGCACCTCCGGCCATAGTTCGCCTGCCGTACCGGCCGAGGCAGCGAGGATTCCCTCCAGCTCGACGACCACGTCGCGAGGCTCTCTGCGCATTTCGATGACTCCGTCACCTGTGACGGTAACGAGAAGACGGTCTCCCGGCCTGAGACCCAGCGCCGCTCGAGCTTCGCGTGGCACGACGATCTGGTGTTTGCTGCTCATTTTCACGGATGAGGACATATCTCCGCCTCCGCTCGGGGGTCCTTTACGGAACAACTTTACGGCGGCACCGTCCCGGCGCGAAAGGGCTCGAGCGCTGACAGATTACATGAAAACCCTGGATGGCGGCGCAGGGACGCGCATCAACCAGCGACCCTCAAGGAGATCAGAGGACCCGGTACAGGAATGCTGCGTACCCCACGAGGAGGAGGGCGCCCTCCCACCGGTTCACCTTCTTCCCGGTGTAGGCAAGAGGTATGAGGGCAAGGCAGAAGATCATGGCAGGCACGACCTGAGTCGCGACCGTATCCGACGACAGCTGCAGGGGGCTGAGCAGGGCTGCCGTGCCGAGCACCAGGCCCAGGTTGAATATGTTCGACCCGATCACGTTGCCGATCGCGATGTCTCCCATGCCACGGGCCGCGGCAGCGATCGTGGACGCGAGCTCAGGGAGCGATGTTCCAACGGCCACCATGGTCGCACCGATAACTTCCTCGGGGACCTGGTACGCGATGGCGATCTTCGTGGCCGACTCGATCATCCAGGAGGCGCCTGCGAGAAGGAGTGCCGTCCCGAAGGCTACCCTCAGCCAGTTCACGTACGGTCGGCGTATGGTGTTTCTATCGTGAGACTTAGCGTCGATACGGGCCGCCTGAAACTGACCGGTCTCCGTCTCCGACTTCCCCCAGCGGATCAGGTACGCCATGTACAGGGCGAAGCCGCTGACGAGGATCAGGCCTTCCACGAAGCCCAGCACGGCGTTCGAGGCGAATACCATCACCGCGGCGAGAACGACCACCATCAGGGGCGCCTCTCGCTGCAACAGCTTCCGGTGGACGCTGATAGGCCGGATCATCGCGCCGAGGCCCACGATCAGGCCCACGTTCGCCACCGTCGATCCGAACACGTTGCCGACTGCGATCCCAGTCTGGCCACGCAGAACTGCACCCGTTGAGACAACTAGCTCGGGAGCCGACGTGCCGAAGGCAACGACGGTCAGGCCGACGAGCAATGGGCTCACGCCACGGTGCTCCGCGACCCGGGAAGCTCCGGTCACCAACCAGTCCGCCCCGAGGGTCAGGGCGGTCAAGCTGACCAGGAATAGAAGGGCCTCAACCACCATGACGGTTCCTCACACCATTAATGTGGAAAACCGTCCCCTCGGTCGACACACCACGGGCACCCCTGTGGACAACTGTGGATAATTGGCCACTCGAAGTGCGAGTAAGCAAGTACAAGTCCGTGAACCGGTTACGACGTCATGTCAGCTGGCTCTGGACTGATCCGGCGTCGTGTTGAGCCGGCTTCTCCCCATGTTTGGTCGCGCCAACGGGCTTTTCCGCGCCCTGTCCACCCATGTGGAATTGTCCGTCCACCTGACCACCTTCGTCGAGCTTGATTCTCCTGCTGCGAATGTCGCCTTGAATGCGGCACGAAGCCTGTAATTCGATGCGGCTGTCGGCGCTGATGCTGCCGTTGACCCGACCGGCCACGATTGCATCCTGGGTGACGACGTCCCCCAGAACGACCCCTTCCTTGCCGATCACAACGCTCTTGGCCGCCTTGACCGAACCTTCGATCTGACCTTCGACACGAATTGTGCCGTCGCTCGTGCAATCCCCGACTACTTTCATGCCGGGCCCGATGATCGATACGACGTCAGCGACGTCCCTCGTCGAGGCGTCCGTCCGGTTCCTCGTCTTCGTCATCTCGCTCATTCCTTTCACTGTCCCTTCCGGGTCGCCGCGGCTCGACCCACCTTTATCAGGTCGCTGAAGAACCCTGTTCAGGTCCCTTCCACAAGATAATCGAGCGGGTCCACGGGTACGCCCTGTCGCTCGATCTCGACGTGCAGGTGCGGAGCGGTCGATCGGCCGCTGTTTCCCGACAGGGCAATCACCTCTCCTACCTCCACCGAGTCGCCCGGGCCTACGAACAGCCATGAGTTGTGCGCGTACAAGCTGCTCAGTTCATCATCGTGTGCGACTCGAACGTATAGTCCGTACTCCGGGTCGTCCCCCGTCTCGGAGACCCGCCCGGTACGAGACGTGCGCACGTACGAACCCACCGGCACGGCGATGTCCACGCCCACATGCCCGTCCGGCGGAGCGGCAGTCGTGTCCCCGAAATTCCGCGTCACGAAGCCCTGTTCGACCACGGGCCACACAAAGCCCGCGCTGGCTTCCTGTTCACTTACGCGGCGCTCGCTCGCTTCCTTCTCAGACAATGGAGGGAGCAGAATGTCACGTTGCGACCTTCCAAGCTCTCCTCCCATCACCACTCTCAGCTGCCGGTACTCGGCCTCGAGGCGCTCAACACGCTCTGCTACGACCCTCATCGCCGCATTTTCACGCTGCAAGTCGGAGACCTCCGCTTCCAGAGCCGCAATTTCGTCCCCGGAAGCCAGGTTGCCTACCCACCGGCCGGCGCCGAAGAAGGCTGCGCCGAGGGCGGTCAACAGCACCGTTGCCAGCAGTGTCACCTTCGCGCGCGACAGCGCCACTGTGCGGGACTGCACTTCTCCTTCCCGCACCACGATCAGCGTCCAGCGCCGGCGTCCTTCCGCGTTCATCGTTCTCCGAACAGCTCGCCGGCGTCAGCCGCGTCGAGAAGTGCGCGCGTCACGCGTTCGAATTCGTCCGGATCATGAAACGGAATTCGGATTTCGCCCTGGTTGCGCGCGCGCAGCGTCACCTTGACGTTCGTCCCATACGCGCGGGACAGCAGCACGGCCGCCTTGCGGGCGACTGGGTCTTCGCGCGCCGGTCCTCGCTTACCGCCCGGGGGTCCTCGCTTCTTGCCAGTTCGTGCCCGGGACTCGGTCTCGCGTACCGACAGCCCCTTCGCTGCAACTTCCCGCGCGAGCGCTACCTGATCCGCCTCTCCCTCAACCGACAGAATGGCCCGGGCGTGCCCGGCGGTGATCGCCCCTTCGCTCAGCAGGTCACGAACTGCAGCGGGAAGCGTGAGAAGCCGCAGCGCGTTCGCCACGGTCGAGCGGTCCCGTCCCACTCGCTTCGCCGCTTCTTTCTGAGTGAGACCGAAACCGTCGATCAACTGCTGGTAACCCACGGCCTCCTCGAGCGGGCCCAGATCCTCCCTCTGGAGGTTCTCCACGAGTGCCACGACCAGCATCTGTTCGTCGCTGAGTGGCCTGACTATCGTGGGCGCCTTTTCCCAACCGAGGCGCGTGAGCACCCGCCACCTACGCTCGCCCGCCACCAGCTCGAAATCGAGGCCGGCCGGCCGGACTACCAGGGGCTGCAGCAAGCCGTTTTCACGGATCGACGCCTCGAGCTCGTCGAGGGCCTCGCCCTCGAATTGCCTGCGCGGCTGGAACGGGTTGGGTCGGATACGGCCTACCTCGATCTCCCGGATCGGCATTTTGCCGGACGCCGGCTCCTCGAGGTATTCCCCGAGAAGGGCTCCGAGTCCTTTGCCGAGACGCCGTGCTTCAGGTTTGGGCAACGACGGCCCCCTTCCTCTCTTCGTCCCGGCGCACGATCTCCGACGCCAGGCTGAGGTATCCCCGGGCGCCGGTCGACAGCACATCGTACAGCGCGATCGGCTGTCCGAAGCTCGGCGCCTCGGCGAGTCGAACATTCCGGGGAATCCAGGTCTTGAAAACCTTCGCCCCGAAGTACTCCTCCGCCTCTCCCTTCACCTGCTTAGACAGGTTGAGGCGCGAGTCGAACATCGTCAGTAGCACCCCTTCAATGCCCAGTTCCGGATTGATGCTCCGCTGAACGATCCGCACCGTGTTCAGCAACTGGCTCAGCCCCTCGAGCGCGTAGAACTCGCACTGGATAGGGATCAGTACGGTGTCTGCCGCTACAAGGGCGTTGAGCGTGAGCAGGCCGAGCGAAGGAGGAGAGTCGATGAGGACGTACTCGTATCGGTCCCGGATCGGCTCCATGATCTCACGCAGTACGCGCTCCCGCCGTGGCCGCTCGATCAATTCGACCTCAGCTCCGGCAAGATCTCGGCTCGCCGGGACCACATCCAGCATGGGGAAGTGGATCGCCGGTCGAATTGCGTCTTCCAAGGCCTGCCCATCCACGAGACAGTCGTACACATCCGGCGCGCCGCTTTCTCTGGCGATCCCGAGGCCGCTGGATGCGTTGCCCTGCGGATCACAATCGATGACAAGCGTTTTCTTCTCCGCGATCGCCAGGGAAGCACCCAGGTTGATGGCGGTGGTGGTCTTGCCGACTCCGCCCTTCTGGTTAGCTATGGCGATGACTCGCGACATCTGTACTCCGCACTAAAACGTTGTTATTAAACAAGTTACCGCTACGTCTATGTCGGGGCAGCGTCGCCTCGAGAACCTCAACCCGCTCGGAGTGGATCTTCCTGTTCCACGGGGCGAGGAATATACGGCGGGTCCGTGTGTGAGCCAAGAAAACAATGTTGCACGTGAAACATCTTGCGACTCCGCCGTTCCTGTGTTGCACGTGAAACAACTGCAATCAAGTGATCTCGCAGTCTCCCGGGACCATCCTCCGTCCGCGCTTCCGTACCTCCACGAGAAGGTTCTGAAGATCGGAGGGAGACACTCCTGGAATGCGTGCCGCCTGACCCATGGTCTGCGGCCGAACCGTTGACAGTTTCTGCCGAGCTTCAAGTGACAACGACCGAAAATCCAGGTATGGGGCATCCGGAGGCAGCAGCAAACCCTCCCGCTCGGCCAGAGCAGTCGCTCGTTCTTCCTCGCGACGTATGTAGCCGTCGTACTTCACCTCCATCTCAACGACCGCGAGCGCATCAAGCCCCAGGCCCGGATCACGAACGGGACCGTCTTCCGCCACCAGCGCCCGAAGCGTCACCTCTGGCCGGCGTACGAGACGGATCAGAGGTTTTCGCTCGGTAAGCGGGCTGCTACTGCGGTCAACCAGCCACTCGTTGGCTTCGGCAGGATCAATCCGCTCCTCTCGAATCCACTTACGGGTTCGCTCGAGGTCCTCCAGATGCCCGTCCAGACGCACCAACTCCTCCTCCGACAGCAGACCAAGCCGCTCCGCTACCGGGCCCATGCGTAACAGCGCATTGTCCTGTCTGAGCATGAGCCGGAATTCAGCTCTTGACGTGAACAGTCGATATGGCTCGTCTACTCCACGAGTCACGAGGTCGTCCACGAGGACTCCGATGTACGCTTCGTCCCGCCCGGGTACCCACGGTTCCCGATCAAGCGCCGCGTGGGCTGCATTCACCCCTGCGACCACGCCCTGTGCGGCGGCCTCTTCGTAACCCGTCGTGCCGTTCACTTGACCCGCCAGGTACAGTCCATGCAAGCACTTGAGCGCCAGTGTTCGCCCGAGCTGCAAAGGAGGGAAGAAGTCGTACTCGATTGCATAACCGGGTTGAGTCATACGGGCGTTCTCCAGGCCCGGCACCGCACGCAGGAATTCACGTTGAACATCCGGGGGCAACGACGTGGAGAGACCGTTTACGTACAGCTCTGAGGTTTCCAACCCTTCCGGTTCGAGAAATACCTGGTGTCCACTCGCCTCAGGGAACTTGACGATCTTGTCTTCGATCGACGGGCAGTACCGCGGACCCTGTGAAGCGAGCACCCCTCCGTACAGAGCCGATCGATCCAGGTTGGATTGGACAATCTCCTTTACTTCCTCACCCGCGCGCGCTATCCAGCATGGCCGCCTCTCGAGTCCGCCGCTCACCTCCCAGTGCGAGAACCTGTATCCGTCCTCCTCGCCGTCCTGCCGCTCCAGGCGGTCAAGGTCCACACTCCGGCCATCCACTCGGGGTGGCGTGCCTGTCTTGAAGCGTCGCGCCTCCAGCCCCAGGTCGCGCATCTGATCCGCCAGCGCCACGGAAGGAGCATCTCCCGCCCTACCTGCAGCAAACTCCCTCTCGACACCGATCCGAATGCTGCCACGCAGGAACGTGCCGGCCGTGAGCACGACGCTGCGTGCTGCGAACTCACTGCCGTCCGCACATACGACTCCCGAGACCCGCTCTCCTTCCATGCGCAGCACGGAAACAGTCCCCTGGAACATCTCCAGCCCGCGCTGCTCCTCCAGCAGCGAGCGGATCTCTCGCGAATAGAGACCCCTGTCGCACTGGGCCCTCGGCGCCCAGACCGCCGGCCCCTTGCTGCGATTCAGCATTCGGAAGTGCAGCGTGGTACGATCAGCGGCTCGTCCCATAAGTCCGCCCAGCGCATCTACTTCCCGCACCACGGTTCCCTTCGCAACACCGCCGATCGCCGGGTTGCAGGACATCTGTCCGACCCGTGCAAGGAACGACGTCACGAGCAGCGTCTTCGCGCCGGCCCTCGCGGACGCATTCGCAGCCTCCGAGCCCGCGTGGCCCCCGCCGATGACGATCACGTCGTAGTACATTCCTCTCCTGGTTCCTATCCCCGGTTCCGGGCGCCCCGCCAAATCCGAGGCTCCCGCTCCCGCGGACCCTTCTTCAGCTTCGGGCCGCGCGGCCCGCCAAACTAGGGACGATAGGTCGATGCAGCCAAGTATGGATGAGTCACGGGTCGGCTTTGTCATCGAGGGCCGCGTACAGGCGGTCGGATTCCGGTGGTGGGCCCGGTGCTCGGCAATCCGGCTTGGCCTGCGCGGAACCGTGCGTAACCGAACGGATGGTTCGGTGGAAATACATGCCTCCGGCTCTCCTGATGCGCTGCAGATATTCGTCGCGGCACTCCGTACGGGGCCGCCGGGCGCCCGGGTGGATGTCGTGCGCCCCATCACGTCCACCGGCGAGTTACCCGCGGACTTCCGCGCGATTCTCTGAGGCCGGCACTTTTTCACTTTGCAGGTGTATCCCCGTAGCATTCTGACACCTACCGCGCGAGGATGAACGCATCATGATAGAGCTGCCAGACGTCGAGCGAATGATCGACGCCTTTGCCGGATACGCCACCGGGAAGACCGTGTCCGTTGTCCTCATTGACGACAAGGAGACCGTCGACCTGGATGCCGATCAGGCCGCCGAGCACATCCAGGGCCATGCCATCGACACCGTCGAACGGCGCGGAAAGTACGTCGTTCTCCGTTTCCGCTCCGAAGTAAGCCTTATCTTCGACATGGGATCCGACGGCGAAGTGTATCTCGAGTCGCAGACGGCGCCGCCCCGTGAAACTAGCAAGATCCGGCTTCAGTTCGCCGCCGGCCGCGAGCTTCGCTTCGCCTCCAGTGGCACCAACGGCGATGTTCATCTCCTTGAAGGTGAGGACCTTTCGGGTTTCGGCCTCCTCAACAATCTCGGCCTCGATCCGCTCAGCGAGGAACTCACGCCGGACCGATTCATACACATGGCACGCCAGCGTACACGTAGCACTCTGAAGGGTCTCCTGATGAACGAGGAGGTCGTGGCGGGCATCGGAAACGAGTACGCGGACGAGATCTGCTTCCAGGCCAGTATCCGGCCCGACTGCAAGGTCGGGGACCTGTCCGACGAGCAGCTCGCCCGGATTCAGAAGTACCTGAGGCGTGTGCTGCGCCGGGCGACTCTGCACTGGCAGGCGGCGCATTCCGACCCGGGGTGGCTCATCAACCGGCGGCATCCGGGGCATACGTGTCCCCGATGCATGAGCGAGCTGGAATCCCTGAGTGTAGTGGGAAAGCGGACGTATCTCTGTCCCAGGTGCCAGCGAGCAGCCTGACAGGCTCCTGCTGGCCGGACTACTTGCCCACGCAGAATGAGCTGAACACGACGTCCAGAACGTCGTCGGTGGTAACAGTTCCGAGCAGATCTTCCAGGGCGAGTGTGGCATCCTGAACGTGTGTGCCGGCGACTTCGCTCGGCAGCCCGCCGACGCGGGCTGCCTGGAAGGCCTCCACGTCCTCCCAGGCCTTCGTCAGACACCTCACCTGGCGCTCCCTCGTGACGATCGGAACTTCCTCTTCTCCTCGGACTCCCGAGAAAGCTCTCTGCAGAAGGGCTTCCCGCAATTCCGGTATCCCTTCGCCCGTGTGAGCGGAGATGCACACCTCCATCTCCAACCCGACGGTCGTCGCTTTCCCGCAATCCGGGTGTAGGTCGGCCTTCGTGCGCAGTACGAGGATGCGTGATCCGTCCGTTCGCCCGTATTCGGCAAGGAAATCCGTCTCGTCAGCTCCTGGTTGCCTTCCCGCCTCCACGCACAGCAACACGATGTCCGCCCGATCCAGGTAGCTCCGCGCTACTTCGATTCCCATCTTCGCAACGCGTCCCGGGTCTTCTCCAAGACCCGCTGTGTCGACCACGCGAAACGGATACCCTGCAACGCTCACGAGAGCCTCGATCGCGTCCCTCGTGGTGCCGGGTTCCTCTGTCACGATCGCGCGCTCGAAACCCAGTAACGCGTTGAAAAGACTAGACTTACCTGCGTTGGGCCTGCCCGCCATCACGGTGAGCGCACCGTCGCGGAGAAGTTCCCCTTCGGGCACGAGGTCGAGCATGCGGGCGAGTTGATCACTGAGCTGGATCGCGGTCCCGTCGATTCGCTCTGCCGGAACCGGTCCGTCGTCCTCCTCGGGAAAGTCTATGTCGTAGGCGAGCAGGGCCTGAAGCTCAAGCAGTCCTTGCCGCAGGTCTTCGATCCGTCGCGACAGACCCCGCTCCAACTGAAAGAGGGCCGCTCGATGCATGGCTGGTGATCGGGCTTCGATCAGATCCAGCGTCGCTTCGACCTGCATGAGGTCCATCTTGCCGTTGAGGAAGGCCCGACGAGTAAACTCTCCGGGCTCCGCCGGCCGCGACCCGGCCGCACACACCGCCTCGAGCACGAGCTGGGGAGCCAGGGCCCCGCCATGGCAGCTGAGCTCCAGCATGTCTTCTCCCGTATAGGACGCGGGCGCCTTGAAACGCACGGCGACCACTTCGTCTACGGGAAGCCCCGTCCCCGGATGACGAACGGTCGCGTGCTGCGTCACCCGAGGCTCTGCAGGGGGAAGCCCAAGCTCCGTGGCGATGGCAAACGAGCCCGGGCCGCTGACACGGACCACCGCGAGCGCACTCCTCCCAGGAGGCGTCGAGATGGCCGCGATCGTGTTCTGGTGAGGCATGCCCGGGCTCGCTGGAGGGCGCGCAGACGGCTCGAGCGGCGGGATTCCTATCCGCCGCCCCGATCGTTCTTCTTGCTGACCGTCTTGTTCTGGTCCGCCTTGCGCTTCGCCGCCATCCGCTCCTTCGACAGGTACAACTGCTGCGGCAGAGAGGCCAGGTTGCTCGTGGCGTAGTACAGGTTCAGTCCCGACGGGAAGTTGGCGAACATAACGGTGAACACGAGCGGCATAACGTACGTCATCATCTTCATCTGCGGGTTCGCCTCCATCCCGCGCTGCCCGATCCAGGAGAGCAGGAACATCGAGGCGCCCATGAGGAGCGGAATGATGTAGAGCGGATCCTTGAGCGACAGATCAGGAAGCCACAGGAACGGCACGCCCCGGAGTTCGATCGTGCTCCGGAAAACGAAGAACAGAGCGAACAGGATGGGCATCGGGACTAGCATGGGAAGACACCCGCCTAGCGGGTTCACGTTGTGCTCCTTGTACAGCTTCATCATCTCGGACTGGAGCTTCTGCGGCTCGTCCTTGTACTTTGCCTGCAGCTCCTTCATCAGAGGCTGCACCTGCATCTGCGCGAGCTGCGCGCGCATCGACTTCTGGTACAGAGGGAACAGCACCACCCGCATCGCTACGCCGAAAATTATGAGCACCCATCCGTAGGCGATTCCCAGGAATCCGTGCATCCATGTCAGGACGACCATTACGATCCCGACGAGAGGCCGGATAATCGGCCGCATCCACCGCCAGCCGTACGGGTTGACGTTCTCGAGGTCCCGGGAGTGTCCGACGGCCTCCAACCGCCGGTACTCCTGCGGTCCGAGGTAGGCCTGAAAAGCGAACCCCTCGGTACCGGCCGGGACCGGGAGCGAGGTTACCATTCCCGCGGTGTTCTCGGCTGGCTCGCCGATCGCGAGGAACCCCCCGAATTGCGGCCCCTCCTCCTGAGACACGAGCGCGATCAGGAAGTACTTGTTCCTCACGGCAACCCAGTCGAACGGGCCTCCCTCCGCCGCCTGCACATCGCCCGGATGCACTTTGCTCAGGTTCACCGATCGGATGGCGCCGCCCTGGCCGCGCACTACGTACGCGAGCTGACGGTAGTCGTCCACCTCGTCCTTTTCGTTGGTCTTGAGGCCGTGCCCGAGCGAGGTGAGGATGGAATAGCCCCGGTCGCCGATGCCCTGGACACGCCCGGACACGTCCACGATGTACGTGTCCAGCGCGAAGCCATACGTCACGATCAGTTCGGCCGCACCCGACGGGAACGGGTATCGGAAGACGATCGAGTCCCTCGGATTGTTCTCAGTGAGGGTCAGGTCCGTGCGGTCGACGGTGAAGGTCTGACCATCGACACGCACCGTATCTCCCCCGACCGTGATCCTGTAGCCTAACACGCGGTCGCCGTCGCGGATGAGCTGGGCGCGAGGATCACCATCCCCATTATCCACGTACGACGCATACTTCAGGAGTTCCGCCGATATCAGCGCCGCTCCCCGGGTCGAGAACCGGAGCTTGAGCAGGTCGGTGGTAACCGTGACCGTGGCCGCTTCTGGCTCCGACAGGTCCACGCGTTCCTGTCCATCCCCCTGTTCACCCGCCACCGCTCCGGCGAGCCCCCGTCCGCCGTCTTCCACGGGAAGTGTCGGCTCCGCACCGCCCGGGTTCAAATCCCTTTCGAGACCCTCGACCGGAGATTCTTCAGCCACCAGGGCCGAGTCCGGCGCCACGGAACCCAGCGGCGGCTCCGGACTCGGGAACAGCACGTTGCTCAGGAAGATCACCCCGATCGTGAGGACCACGGCCAGGACTACTCGCTTCTCCATCTGTCCTCTGTCAGGTATGGTGTTGCCACCCCGTGCACTCCTCCCTCGGCCTCTGGCACCGGGTCGATCCCGTGTCCGCCGAACGGGTGGCACCTGCCCACGCGCCTGACTGCCAGCCAGGAGCCTCGCGCCGCGCCGTGACGCTCGACCGCGATGCGCGCGTACTCCGAGCAGCTCGGGGTGTAACGACAGCTCGCCGGGAACAACGGGGAAAGGCCCGCCTGATACGCTCGGATCCAGAACAGGAGGAAGTGCTTCATTCAGCCGCCGTGCACCGACCGAGCGCACTCCGCAACGCGTCGAATCCCAGCTCGTATGCTCCCGGCCGTGCCCGAATCAGGATTTCAGGCGGTGGCGTCTCGTCTCGAGCCCCCGGAAGCCAGGTCGTGCGAACGCACTCCCTCAACCGCCGTTTGAGACGGTTACGCTCCACAATCGTATGTCCGTAGCGAGGAACGACGATGCCCGCGCGGGCCCGGTGCGTCCGCGAGACCGCGCGATACACCTCCAGCGGCCCGCAACGCCGCCGCGAACCCTGTTTAACGAGGGTCCGGATCTCGGGCCCGCGTCGAAGGCGGGCCGACCTTGGATACCGAAAACGGCGTCCGTCACCCAAGGGTCGGGCGATCGCGCTCGGGGGGCCTACCGGCGGTGCTTCGGACTGATTTCGTCGCTCACCGTCAGGGAGTGGCGTCCCTTTCGGCGACGACGGGCAAGGACCTTGCGACCCGCCTTCGTCTTCATGCGGGCACGGAAGCCATGGTCCTTCAGTCTTTTGCGTCGGCTTGGATTCCTGAACGTCGGCTGCATTCTTCTCTCGCTCGTGCATCGGGGTTCTTGCCCCGCTCATTTGATAGAAAGCCTCTAAGACTAGGTGCACTCCGGTGTTCTGTCAATCGTTTTCCGCTTGACGACGCGTATATATTCCAGGTGTCCGTGTCCTCGTTGACAGTGTCTGGCGTGATCTCTACAATGGACGGCCCCGTTTACCTCCCGATCAACTGGGCATTCATGGAGCTGACGGCTACCGAAGTCTGGTCTTCGATCATTACCGCCGCGCGGGACGTGCTGCCTGAGCAGACGTTTCGTACGTGGCTTGCATCTACCGAGGCGGTCGGCCTGTCCGACGACACGCTGGTCGTCGCCGCCCCGACCCGCTTCGCGGTAGAGTGGATTGAGGACAAGTACGGAGATCTGCTCCGGGACCTGGCCAGCAGGTCGATGGGCAGGCCCCTCGAGTTGCGCTTCGAGCACCACGGTACTGGCAACCGACTCGTGTTTCCAGAGATCGTAGCGGATAGCGGCGCTCTCGTGCCGGAAACCCCGGCGCTTCAACCGACAGCAAAACCGGACGCGCGTACGGCTGTCGAGGGAGCGAAACATGCGGGGCTGAACCAGCGCTACACATTTGAGCGGTTCGTGATCGGTGGGAACAGCCAGCTCGCGGCTGCGGCATGCCGCGGAGTTGCCGACTCGCCGGCGCAGCTCTACAACCCGTTGTTCATCTACGGCGATACGGGACTCGGCAAGACCCACCTGATGCACGCGATCGGCCACGAAATCCTCGGGCGATCGCCCGAGACCCAGATCGCGTACGTCCCATCCGAACAATTCACGAACGAGATGATCTCGGCGATCAGGAGCGGGCGCACTCCCGAGTTCCGGCAGCGATATCGGCGTATCGACATCCTTCTCGTGGACGACGTTCACTTCCTCGGGAACAAGGAAGGAACACAGGAAGAGTTCTTCCACACATTCAATTCGCTATACGACGCTCACCGGCAGATCGTCATCACGAGCGATCGCCCTCCTCAAGAGATTCCCGGTCTCCAGGAGCGGTTGGTCTCCCGGTTCGAGTGGGGACTGGTCACCGACATCAAACCGCCGGACTTTGAGACGCGCGTCGCGATCCTGCAGAAGAAGGCCACTGAAGACCGGCTCACGTTGGACGAGGAAGTCATAGAATTTATTGCCCGCAACCGGAAGTCCTCCGTCAGACAGCTCGAGGGCGCCGTCATCAAGCTCCTGGCCTACAGTTCACTTACCCGCCGCGAGATCAACCTTGACCTGGCACGTGAGGCGCTTGGACCACGGCTCGAGGATGAGATTGGCCTACGCGTCACAGCGGTCGAGATTCGGCAGAAGACGGCACAAGCGTGGGGCGTAACGGTAGAAAACCTCGTATCCAAGCGGCGGACGAAGCCCCTCACTGTTCCACGTCAGGTAGCCATGTACCTGATCAAGACGACCCTGGATCTCCCTTATACGGAAATCGGTGTGCTGTTCGGTGGCAGAGATCACTCGACTGTGATCCACTCCGTTAATAAGGTCGAAGCGGACATGGCCTCGAATCCGGAGTTTCGAGCACGAGTCCGGCGGCTACAGGACGAGCTTATACGCTGAGTCACGCGGTCAATACTTATCACCAGAGTCTCTGTTGAAATGGAGTTGACTCCTGGGCATTTCGTCTGCCTCAGCCAGTCGGACGGTGGATTGATGTGGACGCCGAAGCTACTTTCCCCGGATGATGCACATGGGGTGCGGGAGATGGCCCGGCGGCTTCTTGCAGCCTTCCGGCTAGCTGCGACTTATTGTCCACGTTTCCACGGCCCCTACTAATACTACTGTAGATGAAATTATTAGAGTAGGAGAAAACGTCTTTCCCCGGCCCTGTGCGGGTCGAAGGAGCGAAAGAGGACCTCCATGAAGCTTTCCGTAACACGCGACAGCCTGCACACCGGAATGGGAGCCGTTTCTGCTACCATACCGACGAAGACCACCTTGCCTGTCCTCTCGAACATCCTGCTCGACGCAAAGGATGGAAAACTCACGCTGAGCGGTACGGACCTCGATATTTCTGTGTCTGTTTCGATCGATGCGGAAATTGAAGTGGAGGGATCGGTGACGGTACCGGCGAAGAAGTTTGCTGAGATCGCCCGAGAACTCCCGGCAGCACCCGTGCATATCCAGGCGGATGGAGTGGAAATCCGCATCGAGAGCGGTAAGAGCCGTTTCAAGCTGTTCGGGCTGCCGACAGAGGAGTTCCCGAGCTTCCCGGAGGTTGATTCCGGAGAGGCCTGGACGATGCAGGCAACGGACCTGCACGAGCTGATCAGTAAGACGTCGTTCGCTGCTTCCACCGAAGAAAGTCGGCCCATCCTGAACGGTGTACTCTGGCAGCTCGGGAAAGGGAAGGCGTCGATGGTTGCAACGAACGGTCACCGGCTGGCGCGCCTGACCGTTCCCCTGGAAGGTGGAGGTGCGCCGGAAGCTGATCTGATTGTTCCACCGAAGGCTCTACAGCAGGTAAGCCGGCTATTTCAGAAAGAGGGAGAGATCGCAGTATCGAAATCTCGCAACCACCTCGCTTTTCGAACGGACAGCCGCGCGGTATTCACTCGCTTGATAGAGGGTCCGTATCCGAACTATCAGCAGGTAATTCCGGCCGATAACGATAAGAAGGCAATAGTGAGCCGGGATGGCCTCGCCGCCGCAATTCGTCGTATGGCTGTCGTAGCAAGTGACCAGACGCACCGCGTCCGCATGAGCTTCAGCGAGGGAAGTCTCTCCTTCCGCGTCCAGACTCCGGATCTCGGAGAGGCCGAGGAGGAGATGGTCGTCGACTACGAGGGCGAGAAGATCGAGATCGGGTTTAACGCCAATTACTTGTTGGAGGTGCTCCGATACATGCCGGAGGAAGATGTCCTGGTGGAATTCAAGGCTCCAGAAAGAGCCGCCACCTTCAAGCCGGCGAGTGGAAAGCTTGACTACCTCTGTCTGGTGATGCCCCTGCGGCTGCTGGACTGATATACGACAGAAACCTTCATCTCGGACGGAACGGGCTCAACCTCCCCCGTAGTCGGCCCACAGGTCCCGGTCCTCGTGAACTCTCACGAGGACGAGAGCGCAGGAATCGGGAAGCGTTGAAGCAAGCCGATTCCACACGACACGAGCGAGGTTCTCGCTCGTCGGAATCACCCCGACGCGGAATTCGGGGAGATCGTTCAGGAAGGCGTGATCCATCGGCTCTACAACGGCTTTCTGGAGAAGCCGATCGAGCACCGCCAGGTCTATGACCATGCCTGTATCCGGGTGGATCTCGCCCCGCACGGTGACTTCTACGCGATAGTTATGGCCGTGACCGGGCGCGCGGGCACAGCGACCGAAGGTGGTCTCGTTGCGGGCCGCATCCCACTCGGGTCGGTAGTATTGATGACCGGCCGGGAACTCCACGGCTCGAGTGAGGCTCGCTCTGGACATGCCTCAAGATAACGATTGCCGCGTCCGACGAAACGCGGAGAAGGGATAGAAGACCATGCTGGACAGCTTGCTGCGACCGAAGTCGATCGCAGTCGTCGGCGCCAGCCGGCGGGCCGGGAGTATTGGAAACGGGATGCTCCGGCACCTGGTGGAGAGTGGCTTCACGGGACCGGTGTATCCGGTGAACCCGACGGCGGACTCGGTGAATTCCGTGCCGGCGTATCCCTCCATCAAGGCCCTCCCCGCAGTGCCTGACCTCGCGGTGATTATCGTTCCGAAGGACCTGGTCATCGGTGTGGTCCGGGAGTGCGTCGAGACCGGGATTAAGGGGCTCGTAATAATCACCGCGGGCTTCCGGGAGGTCGGCGGCGAGGGTGTGGAGCTCGAAAGAGAGCTCCTTGCTCTCGTGCGCGAGAACGGGCTGCGCATGGTCGGGCCCAACTGCATGGGCGTGATGAACACGTCGCCTGCCGTATCCATGAATGCCACGTTCGCACCGGCGATGCCTCCGAACGGGGGAATCGCGTTCATGAGCCAGTCGGGTGCGATGGGCATGACGATCCTCGACTACGCCATGGAGTACGGCATAGGGATCAGTCAGTTCGTGTCGATGGGAAACAAGGCTGATGTTTCCGGTAACGACCTGATCGAGTACTGGCAGGACGACGACGAGGTCGGCGTGATTCTCATGTACATCGAAGGCTTTGGGAATCCGCGCCACTTCACGACGCTCGCGAGGCGAGTCACGCGTCGGAAGCCGGTCCTGGCCGTGAAGGCGGGCCGCTCCGAGGCCGGGGCGAAGGCGGCCTCGAGCCACACCGGGGCCCTGGCGCAGGTGGACATAGCCACGGATGCGCTGTTCGCGCAGTGCGGTGTGCTGAGGGCAGATACGGTCGAGAGTCTGTTCGACGCGGCGATTGCGTTCAGCAAGGCGCCGCTTCCCCGGGGACCGAGAGTGGCCATCCTCACGAACGCCGGCGGGCCCGGGATCATCATCGCGGACGCGTGCGAGGGGTTTGGCCTGGACGTGGCGCCACTTTCAGAGGAAACGCAGGACAAGCTGCGCGACCACTTGCCGGCCGAAGCCAGCGTGGCCAACCCCGTGGACATGATCGCCAGCGCAACGCCGGGACAGGTGGAGCGTGCGATGCGGATCATCGCTGCCGATCCGGGGATCGACTCGGTGATCGCCTCGTATGTGCCACTCGGGTTGGAAGCGCCCGTGATCGCCGCCTCGATCAAGCGCGGCGCTGAAGGGTGCGGAAAGCCGGTCCTGGCCGTGCTGATGAGCAAGCGGGGTCTCCCGCAAGGGATGGCTGAGCTACAGGACTCGCCTATCCCGGCGTACCGGTTTCCCGAATCGGCTGCACGGGCACTGGGTGAGATGTGGCGATACAAGCAATGGCTGGACCGACCGGCTGCCGAGGTTCGCCGCTTTGACGTCGACGCTGCGCGCGTGCACGAGCTCGTCGCCGCAGCGATCCGTGACGGTCGGGAGGGGCTCAGCGTAACCGAAGCGTTCGAGGTTCTCGAGTGCTACGGCATTCCGGTCGCGCCGTTTCGGATCGCCACACAGGAGGAGGATGTCCTTGGCGCCGCGGTCGAGATGGGATACCCGATCGTGCTCAAGGCTGTGTCGCAGGACATCGTGCACAAGACGGAAGCGGGTGCCGTGAAGCTCGACCTTCGGGACGAGGACAGCCTGCGCACAGCGTGGCAAGAGATCTCGGCTGCTCTGGAGGGCGAGAGCGACGAGGCCCGGCAGGCCGGGGTGCTGGTGCAACGCATGTGGACGCGCGGTCGCGAGACGATCGTGGGCATGACGATGGAGCCGCAATTCGGACCGATCGTCATGTTCGGCCTCGGAGGCGTGTACGTCGAAGTGCTGCGGGACGTGGCTTTCCGGGTGCAGCCCGTAAGCACGGTGGACGCGGCCGAGATGATCCGCTCGTTGCGGGGCTACCGGATCCTCGAGGGTGTGCGTGGCGAGAAGGGAGTAGATCTGGAGCAACTGGCCGAAGTGATCGGGCGTGTGAGCCAGCTCGTAGGCGACCAGCCCGAGATCCTGGAGATGGACATCAATCCGTTCCTGGCGTTTCCGAAGGGGCAGGACAGCGTGGCGGTGGACGCCCGGTTCCGCGTAGGGCCGGCCGACTCCACGGAAGGCAGAAGCTGGTGAGCTATGCCGGGGAGCCGGTGGCGTGGGAGGACGACTCCGTACCGTTTCCAGCGAATCTCGGTCTCACGTGGTGGGACTGTCTCACGTCGCCGGACCGGTTCTTCTCGCGCCTGTCCTGGGAGGGAACGTTCGCGCGCCCCATCCTCTACTACCTGATCGTAGCCATCCTTGGCGGGACGCTCAGCCTGTTCTGGCTCGTCTGGGGCCCGTGGGGGGCCGCGAGCCAACTCGGACTCACGCTCGAATGGCAGCTGCTGATCTTCTTCCTCACGCCGTTCGCCGTGCTTCTGGCACTGGGGTTGGCTACCTCGATCCAGCACTTGTTCGTACTCATGCTTGCGCAGGAACGGAGGGGTTTCGGCGCCACAGCCACCGTGTTCTGCTACTCGAGCGGAGTCGGGTTGCTCACGGCCGTGCTCCCGCCGGCGTTCGGGTTCGGTGCGGCAGCCGGGGGGCTCTTCGGGTCGTTCTACCTCGTCGTGTATTCCATGCTTGCTGTCGCGGTGCAGCTCTGGTACGTCGCCGTCCTGGTGTTCGGCATGCGCCGGGCCCACTCTACGACGACCGGCCGGGCGATTGCCATCGTACTGCTTCCGATAGGCGTCGGGTTCGCGCTTGCCCTCGGCCTGGCGATCGTGGCCGCCGCCCTCATAGCCCTCGCGGAGCTTCCCGTTTGAGCAACCTGCGCCACGTCACGGAGCGCATCGAACGCGAAGAGTTCGCCCGCGGACACATTGCGCTCGGCGACACACCCGCCGTGCCACGCCCGGCGGCAACGATCGTCCTGGCCTGGCCTGAGCCGGGCACGACGACGTATCGCGTGCTCCTGCTCAAGCGCCCCGACGCGGCCCGTTTCGCGGCTGGAGCGTACGTCTTCGCCGGCGGTGTGATCGATAAGGCCGACGCATCACCGGAAGCACTCTGCCTGCTGCCGCCTGACCTGCGACAGCCCGAGGGCCCCGCGGCCGTGGCGGCGCTCAGGGAGTTGTTCGAGGAGACCGGATTTCTGATCGCCGATAGGCCAGTGAACGCGGAGCGGGCGGCCCGCGTCCGGGGATCGCTGCTGCGCGGGGAACTGGGCTTTGCGGAGGCCGCGGCGGAGCTTGGCGCCACATTCCGTAACGTTCGGGCCGCCTATCTGTCGCGCTGGGTGACTCCGGCCCGCTTCGCGCGCCGGTATGATACGCGCTTCTTTCTCACGATCCTCGACGCGGAGACCCCTCCGGACCCGGAGCTCACGCAGGAGCTGGTGGGGCATGTGTGGATCACGCCGGCCGAAGCGGTGCGGGCGTTCGCCGCCGCCGAGCTCCCGATGCTGTTTCCGACGCGAAGTACCCTCCAGCAGCTGGCGGAAGAGACCGACATCGCGGCCTTGCTGAGCTCCTGCCATGGCAGCGAGCCGGAGGCTGTGGAACCACGCCTCGTCGTGCGGGGAGATTCGGTCCGGCCCGTGCTGCCCGGGGATCCGGAGTACGATGAGGCAGAGTGAATCGTTCCGCGTCCCCGAGCCGGTCTCCTGGTTCGTTGCGTCCAATCCAGGACCTCTTACGCTGGATGGAACACGCTGCTACCGGGTGGGCGACAAGCGTGTTGTGCTCGTGGATCCCGGTCCCGCAATGCCGGGGCAGCTGGATCGACTCGAGAAGCTGGTGGACGGCCGTCCGGTCGAAGCGATCTGCCTGACACATGCCCACGCGGATCACTCGGGCATCGCCGCTGGGGCCGCGGAGTGTTTCGGAGCGTCGGTCGCCGCGTCGGTGGATACGCTGTCTCGGCTTGGCATCGTCGGCCGTGCCCTGGCGGGTGGTGACACGATCCCGGTGGATGGGGGAGCCCTCCGCTTGAGGGCACTCGAGGCGCCCGGCCATTCGGCGGACCACCTGGCGTATCTGCTGGAGCCAGGCCGGTGCGTGTTCACCGGAGATCTCGTTCTGGGGGCGGGAAGCAGTGTAGTTCTGCACCCGGACGGCGAGGTGAGGGCTTGCCTCGCGAGCTTCAGTCGTATTCTGTCCCTGCGTCCGGGCTGCCTCTATCCGGGGCACGGCCCACCGGTCGACGATGGGGAGGCGCGCGTGAGGGACTACCGGGAACACCGGATCGAGAGACACGGGCAGGTGATCGAAGCAGTGCAGACAGGTGCTCGCACGGTCGAGAACGTGCGGAAGCTCGTGTACGGTGACCTGGCCCCGGATCTTGAGAAGGCGGCCGACGCCGCCATTCGGGCCCACATCGTGTATATGCGAGAGCAGGGCGACGACGTACCACCGATCGCCGGCCTGGATGATTCGAGTCCTGGGCCCGAAGAATCATGACGGCCAGGAAAGCCGGGCCCATGGCTTTGGGGATCATCTTCTTCACCGTCTTCCTCGATCTCGTCGGGTTCGGGATCGTTCTTCCGCTCCTGCCGTTCTACGCGACCGAGTTAGGAGCCTCTCCGTTCGAGGTGGGACTGATCATCGCGTCGTACTCGGCGATGCAGTTCCTGTTCGCGCCGATCTGGGGTGCTCTCTCGGATCGATACGGAAGGCGATCGTTGTTGCTCATCGGACTCTTCGGCTCGGCCATGTCCTACGTAGTGTTCGGGCTGGCCCGGTCCCTCGAGGTACTCCTGTTCTCGAGGGTGATCGCCGGTATCATGGGTGCCACCATCCCGGTGGCGCAGGCTTACATCGCCGATTCCACGACGGCGGAGCGCCGAGCGCGTGGCATGGGTCTGATTGGAGCTGCGTTCGGCCTCGGTTTCATCTTCGGCCCTGCGATCGGGGGCGGCCTCAGCACGTGGGGGTACAGCCTGCCGGGATTCGCCGCGGCCGGACTCAGCCTTGCGGCGGCCGTTGCGGCGTGGGTGTGGCTTCCCGAGTCACTCTCACCCGAGAATCGCGTGCGTGGCGGATTCGGTGTGCTCTCGACCGTCACCGGACGGGCGCGCGCAGCGGTTCGCGTGCTTGGCCGAAAGAGACTTCGGGATCCGATCACCGTGTTCTTCCTCGGGACGATGGGGTTCGCCGGATTCACCACGATCTTCCCGCTATTCCTGGAGAACCCGCTCGGCCTGACCGCCGTGTATGCCGGAGGGATGTTCGCGCTGGTCGGCATGGTGTCGGCCGGGATGCAGGGCGCCCTGATCGGACCGATGGTCGAACGTTACGGCGAACGCGCGATGGCCGCCCTCGGAGGGCTGTCGCTGGCGGCCGGAGTGATCTTCATGGGGCTGGTGCAGACGATTGTCGCGACCATGATCAGTCTGCTGTTCGTGGGGATCGGTTGGGGACTCATGGCGCCGTCCCTCCAGAGCCTCGTGTCGCGCCGGGCGATGGCGAACGAGCAGGGCGAAGTTCTCGGCGTAAACCAGTCGGCCAGCGCCCTGGCGAGGGTCATCGGGCCGGTGACCGCCGGGTGGGCCTACGGAGCTCTCGGTGCGGGGATGGGATTCGCAGCGGGCGGCATGCTGATCGCCATCGCAGCGATGTGGGTTCGGGCCATGCGCGACCAGCCGGAGTCTTTCAACGACCCGCCAGACCTCACGGTGAACGCTCCTTCCGGCTGACCAGGCCCGGCCGCTCGACCGGGAAATGGCCGTCGAACAGGTGCATGGCGGGCCCGGCGAGACGAAGGCGGTAATCACCGTCCGGGTGCGGCTCGTCGGGCACCTGGATGCGGAGGTCGCACCCGCCCCGAACCCGCAGGTCGAGACCGGGTTCGCACACCCCCGCTGCCCTGAGCGCGAACACAGAGGCCATCGCGCCACTGCCGCACGCCAGGGTCTCTCCTTCCACTCCCCGCTCGAACGTGCGGATCGAACCGTGGGTGCGCGTGTCGAGAGTGACCAGGTTGATGTTCGCGCCCTCGGGCCCCAGAGCCGGGTCGTGGCGTATGCGCCGACACACTTCGTCGATCGAGCCCTCGGGCTGCGAGTCGAGCGGCACCACGAAATGGGGGACCCCGATGTGGACAAGCCAGCCCTCCGCGGGTCCGAACGGTCCTTCCACCGGGATGCGCTTGACCACCTCGACGGGCATACGGTACTCGAGCTCGACCCAGTCGCCGTCCACCACGGCCGTGATCTCGGAGTCCGAGGTCTCGATGATGAACGGCGACCCGTCCACCATGTCCCGGTCGGCGGCAAATCTAGCGGCGCATCGCGTACCGTTGCCGCACGTACCGTACGCAGAGCCGTCGGGGTTGAAGAAGCGAACGCCGACACGGTTCGAATCCCCGCGCCACACGAGGACGAGTCCGTCGACACCCACGCCGGTGGCGCGATCGCACACGTAGCGGGCTACTGAGGCGCCTTCTTCATCCGGCCACCGGGCTTCTGTAATAACGAAGTCGTTCCCGGCTCCCGTGTATTTGCCGAAATTCACCTGTCTCCACTCTCACGCGGATGGTGTTTGAACGAGAATCGAGGTCCCACAGAAAAGGCCGCGGACTCGACCACGAGTCCACGGCCCTCTCTTCGACCTGACTCGACGCGGCTCCACGGCGGCTCCGCTCGTGCGGCAGGGCCTGACTCGAAGTTGAGTACACATACGCCGGCGCGCAACAGGCGCTGTCAGGGGTTCTTCGGCGACCTGTCAGAGCTCCGCGTCTCAACGTGAATGCATCAGGCCGGCCGGCGGCCTATCTTGGGGCGGCCGAACGTGGGTGGTGTGCCCGATCCCGCTCTCAACAAGCCCGGAGACAGGACTGCAATGACGGACGCACCAAAACCTCTGGTTCCCTTGCAGCGCGAACGCGAGCAGGCTGTGCAGGTTCTCATCGATCACTACGCCGCAGACAACCTGACGGTGGAGGAATTCGAGGTGCGCCTCGACGCGGCGTACGCCGCCGCGTCGAGGGTAGAGTTGGAAGGTCTGCTTTCGGGACTGCCGGTCCTGGCTTCGACGACAGATCAGGCCCAGATTTCCCCGGTGCAGCGCGTCGCGGCGGACGCCGTGCGCGACCACGGCTTTCAGCTCGCGATCATGGGCGGCTACGAGAAGAAGGGGGAGTGGACACCACCTCGGAAGCTGTACTCGTTGGCCATCATGGGTGGTGCCGGGCTGGACTTCAGGGAGGCCAGGATGCCTCCCGGGGTCACGGAAGTGAACATTCTGGCCGTGATGGGAGGCGTCGAGGTCCTGGTACCACCGGGGCTGGCGGTCGAGACGCACGGCTTCGGGCTCATGGGTGGATTCGAAGGGGTCGACCAGGCGGGGGTCGACACGGATCCGGACGCGCCGCGTCTCGTGATCCGAGGCATGGCCTGCATGGGTGGAGTGGAGGTCGCGGTGCGAGAGCCCGGAGAGTCGGCGCGTGACGCACGTCAGCGGCGCAAGCTGGAGCGAAAAGAACGACGCCAGTTGCGGCGAGGTCAGAAGGAGTAGAAGCCCGCGGATCTTGAGCCCCGAGCCGCGGCTCGATATAGTCCCCTCCCGGACGGCGAGGGCGCCGGACGGAATACCACACGCGAACGATTGCGAGGGCTGACATGTCAGGGATCCCGGAAGGATTCCAGTATACCGAGGAGCACGAGTACGTCCGGGAGGCCGGCGCGGAGGGCGAGTTTCTGATCGGGATCACGGACTACGCGCAGGGCGAGCTGGGCGACGTGGTGTTCGTCGAGCTCCCGTCTCCAGGTGACGCGTTCGAGAAGATGGAAGTCTTCGGCACGATCGAGGCGGTCAAGGCCGTATCCGACCTCTACGCTCCGATCTCCGGCGAGATCGTGGCCGTCAACGAGACGCTCGATGAAGACCCCGCGCTCGTGAACTCGGATCCGTACGGTGAAGGCTGGATGATTCGCATCCGGGTGACCGATCCCTCGGAGCTCGACGATCTCCTCACGGCGGAGGCCTACGCCAGTCTGATCGACGAGGGCTAGCCGGCCGCAGGCCCGGCTCCGGACCCGGTCCTTCGGGCCCGGCCGGCAGCGCCAGCATTACCGACCGAAGCCTGCGCAGATCTTCGACAGGTTTCCAACGAGGGCAGGAAAACCGATGTCTTTCATTCCGCACAGCGAAGCCGACCGGCGGGAAATGCTCGACCGGATCGGTGTTTCGGATGTCCGGGATCTGTACGACGATGTCCCGGAAGAGCTGATCCTGGAGGGCGACCTCGACATTCCCGGGGCCCTGTCCGAATGGGAAGCGGTCCGCGAGCTGAACCGTCTCGCGGGCGAGAACCGATCACTCGTGTGCTTCGCGGGGGCCGGCCAGTACGATCACCACGTGCCCGCGGCGGTCGATCACCTGATCCGCCGCAGCGAATTCTATACCGCGTATACTCCGTACCAGCCGGAAGTGTCACAGGGCACTCTGCAGGTCATCTACGAGTTCCAGACGATGGTTTGCGAGCTCACGGGGATGGACGTGGCCAACGCTTCCATGTATGACGGGCCGTCCGCGGCGGCCGAGGCGGCCGTGATGTCCCGGGCCGTGACACGGCGTGGGCGGGTACTGGCCGCGCGGACCGTTCATCCTCACTACAGAAAAGTCACCGACACGTACCTGCGCGGGCTGGGGGGCGAGCTGGAGCTGGTGCCGGCGGGACCGGACGGCCTCGTTGACCTGGAGGCGCTCTCGGCAGCGCTGGACGGAGACACGGCCTGCTTCCTGGTCCAATACCCGAACTTCTTCGGCTGCATCGAGGAGTTGGAGCCGATCGCCGAGGTCGTGCACGAGGCGGGAGCGTTGCTCGTTGTGGCCGCCGACGCGGTGGCGCAGGTGCTGCTACGCTCACCGGGAGAGCTCGGCGCCGACATCGTCGTGGCCGAGGGGCAGCCGTTCGGAAATGCGCCCAGCTTCGGCGGACCGGTCGTGGGCCTGTTTGCCGCCCGCCAGAAGCTCGTGCGGAAGATGCCCGGGCGGATCGTGGGCGCGACCGTGGACACGGAGGACCGTCGCGGTTACGTGCTAACCCTGCAGACGCGGGAGCAGCAGATCCGCCGAGCCAAGGCGACCAGCAACATCTGCACGAACCAGGGACTGAACGCCCTCGCCGCTACGATTCACCTCAGCCTGTTGGGGCGAGAGGGCCTGCGAGACGTAGCCGAATCGTCGGTGCAGAACGCGCACTACGCGTGGCGCAAGCTGCAGGACGTGGACGGCGTCACACCCCTGTTTCCCGATACCCCCTTCGCGCGCGAGTTCGCCGTTGCGACCCGGGAGAATTCCCGGTCCATCCTGGAGCGCGGCTTCGAGGCCGGCATCCTGGCCGGGGTCTCACTGAGCCGGTTCGCATCGCTCGAGGCGCCGGACGGCCTGCTGCTCGCGTTCACCGAGAAGCGGAGCCGGGAGGAGATCGACCGATTGGTCGATGTGCTCGCCGGCTGAGGAGGGACCTATGGGCAAGCTGATCTTTCACGGGCAGTCATGCATTGAGATCGTGACAGGGGATGGCACCCGGCTCCTGGTCGATCCGTTCCTGACGGACAACCCCATCGCCGACGTCGGCCGCGAGCACTTTCACGACCGGCTCGACTACATCCTCCTCACGCACGGACACTTCGATCACGTGGCCGACGCGTGGCCGCTGCTGGACGAAACGGACGCGACATTGATCGCGTCGTTCGAGATCGTGAGCTACGCGCAGGATGTGCTGGGTCACGAGAAGGCGCATCCGATGCACATCGGCGGCGGGTTCGACTTTCCGTTCGGGCGCGTGAAGATGACGGCGGCGCTACACGGTGGGCAGGTGGCCGGCGAGGGGGCAGAGGGCTACACGACCTGTCCCGCCGGTCTGCTGATCACGTTGGCTGGCACGGGAATCTACCACGCGGGAGACACGGCGCTCCTCACCGACATGTCGCTGCTCGAGGGCCAGGTGGATGTCGCGCTGCTCCCGATCGGCGACAACTTCACGATGGGACCGGAGGACGCCGCGCGGGCGGTGGACATGATCAAGCCACGCACGGTCATTCCGATGCACTACAACACGTGGCCGTTGATCGAGCAGGACCCGGAGGCGTTCCGGGCCCGCGTCGAGCCGAGGGCCGAAGTCGTCGTGCTGCAGCCCGGCGACGTGTACGAGTTCTGACGAAGGAGAGGCAGACGATGGCGGGTTTTCCTCTGAAGGGCGAGACGACGCCCACCATATTCGAGAAGTCTGAACCAGGCCGACGGGGTACGAAGATGACCCACTCGGATGTGGACACCAGGCCACTGGACGAGCTGGTTCCCGCGCGTCATCTACGCGCCGAGCCGCCACGGCTTCCCGAAGTGCCCGAGAGCGAGGTAGTGCGGCACTACACCGAGCTGTCGCTCAAGAACCACCACGTAGACCGGGCGCTGTATCCTCTGGGGTCGTGCACCATGAAGTACAACCCAAAGGTGAATGAGTACACGTGCCGTCTCGAAGGGTTCGCGGGGCTGCACCCGTTCACGCCGCAGGCCAGCGCGCAGGGAGCGCTGCAGCTGATGTATGAGCTCGCTGAGATGCTCAAGGAAATAGCCGGGATGGACGAGGTGACCCTGCAGCCGGCCGCCGGGGCACAGGGTGAGATGACCGGCGTTCTGCTCATGCGGGCATATCACATCGCCAACGGCGAGGGCGACAAACGCCGCCGCATACTGTTCCCCGACTCGGCGCACGGCACGAACCCGGCGACGGCCGCAATGGCCGGATTCGATGCCGAGGAAATCCCGTCCAATGCGTCGGGATGCGTCGACCTGGAGGCGCTGCGGGAGAACCTGGACGACACGGTTGCGGGCCTCATGCTCACGAACCCGAACACGCTTGGGGTCTTCGAATCGGACATTATCGAGATCTCACGCCTGGTACACGAGGCCGGCGGCCTGATGTACATGGACGGCGCCAACCTCAACGCGTTGATGGGCATAACTCGGCCCGGAGACATGGGGTACGACATTGTGCACTTCAACCTGCACAAGACGTTCAGCACGCCGCACGGCGGAGGTGGTCCGGGTTCCGGGCCGGTGGGCGTGAAGAAGCACCTGGCTCCATACCTCCCGGTGCCGAAGGTGGTCCGTCGCGAAGACGGCTCTTACGGCCTGGATTGGGATCGCCCCGAATCGTTCGGCAAGCTGCACGGGTTCTACGGCAACTTCGGGGTCATGGTTCGGGCCTACACCTACATGCGGATGCTCGGCCGCCGCGGAATACGCGAGACTGCAGAGGCCGCGGTGTTGAACAACGCGTACCTGACAGCCCTGCTGAAGGACGATTTCGATCTTCCGTATGGTCGCGGCATGCACGAATCCGTGTTCTCGGGCACGAGCCTCAAGAAGCGCACGGACATCAAGACGATGGACGTCGCAAAGCGGTTGCTCGACTACGGATTCCACGCGCCCACAGTCTACTTTCCGCTCAACGTTCCCGAGGCCCTGATGACGGAGCCCACGGAAACCGAGACGAAGCAGGAGCTGGAGCGCTACGCGGCTGCGATGCAGGCCATCGCCCGGGAGGCGGAGACCGACCCGGAGCTCGTGGCGACGGCCCCCCACACCACGCCCGTCCGTCGCCTCGACGAAGGCAGGGCGGCGCGCCAACTGGACTTGAAGTGGAGCTTCCCCGAGGACACGGACGCCTGAACGGTCCCGGTCTCCGCTGTCTCGTTCACGGCCCGGCCCGCGGTGCCTGTAACATGGCCGTGGACGAAGCGTTGATGGACTCGGCCCGCTCAGGCGGGATCGCACTGAGACTGTACGGCTGGGAGCCCGGATGTCTGTCCTTCGGCCGCAACCAGACGGCGCTCGGGCGCTACGATGCAAAACGTGCCGCGGAGCGCGGGTTCGATATCGTACGGCGTCCGACCGGGGGCAGGTCGGTCTTCCACTATCGAGAGCTGACCTACAGCGTGACGTCCCCGGCAGACTCGTGGGGCGGGCTCCGTGACGCGTACCTGAAGATCAATCGGGCCCTCGCGGCGGGACTTCGGGCGCTCGGAGCCCCGGCTTCGGTGGCACAGCCTGACAGGAACGGCCCGGCCCCACGGCCGACAGTCCGCGCCTGTTTCCGCGACCCACTCCCCGGCGAGGTAGTGGTGGAAGGGCGTAAGCTCATAGGCAGCGCACAATGGCGGGAGCGTGGTGCCCTGCTCCAGCACGGGTCTATCCTGTTGCACAACGACCAGGCGACGGTGGAGGATCTGCGCATCGGCGGTCCGCCCGGTCTCCAGGTGCCGGCGACGGGCCTGGCCGAGATCCTGGACCCGCTTCCGGACCTGGACACCATCGCCCATGCGCTGGCGTCCTCGTTCTCCGAGGAGCTCGAGCTGATCGCGATCCGGGCGGAGCTGGAGCCGGCCGAGAAAGCAGCGGCGAAGACAGGGCGAAGGAAGTACGAGGACGAGGCCTGGACATGGCGACGCTGACCCGCAACGCGGTCGCCAGGGTTCTTCACCGACCTGTTGTGAAGGAGGACAGATGAGGCCTGGCTGCTCGCAGTCCCTGCCGGCCGTTGTGGTGACGTTGATTGCGCTCGCGGGGTGCGGCGAGCGTCCCTCAACCGGAGAGGCGAGTACCGGTTGGACCTCCGCGGAGCGGGCGGACCCCGACGTTCCGGAGGCGGAGCGGTACGGCGGAACCCTCGTCGTGGCGGGCCGGGGCGATCCGGTGTCGATGAACTCCCTCGTGAGTACGGACTTTGAGAGCGGGCAGTTCCAGACGTACGTGCTGTTCGTCACGCTGGTGAAGAACGATGAGGACTACGAGCCACAGCCGTACTTGGCCCGCTCATGGGAGTTCGACTCGGACACCAGCGAAGTGGTGTTCCACCTGCGACACGACCTCGAGTGGCACGACGGTACCCCGGTCACGTCGCGCGACGTCGCGTTCACGTTCGAACGCCTGAAGGACACGGCGGTGCCTTTCCCCAACCCCTCGTACTTCGATTACTGGGACGCCGTGGAGGTCATCGACCCGGTCACTGTCCGTTTCTACCTGCGCCCCCACGCGAACGCGCTGTACGGGTGGACCCGGACCGCGATCATGCCGCAGCACATCCTCGGCGACGTTCAACCGGCGGAGCTCGAATCGCACCGCTTCGGCACCCTCTCACCCGTTGGGAACGGACCGTTCCGGTTCGTGGAACGCGTGCCCGGCGACCGATGGGTATTCGAGGCGAACCCCGACTTCCCCGCCGAGCTGGGTGGGCGTCCGTATCTCGACCGGCTCGTATACCGACAGATTCCGGACGAGTTCGCACTGACGGCGGCCCTGCGGACGGGCGAAGTAGATCTCGTCATAGAGGCGTCGCCGTCGATGCTTGACCAGGTCGCCAATGACTCGGCCGTGGTCTCGATCGCGTATTCAGCTCCCGAGTACGTGTTCATCGCGTGGAACCCCCGGCGGCCCGAATTCGCGGACCCGCGGGTACGGCGCGCCCTGACAGCGGCCATCGATCGCGAGACGCTCGTGCAGGTGGTTCTCGGTGGGCACGGCACGGTCGCACCGGGGCCCGTTGGCCCGTGGCATTGGGCGCACGATTCGGCGTGGACGCCGATCCCGTACGCGCCGGAGGAGGCGGCTGCGCTTCTCGATGAGGCCGGCTGGGTCGATTCGGACGGAGACGGAGTGCGCGACCGAGATGGAGTCCCCTTCAGCTTCGAGCTGCTCGCGACGCCACGCCGGGACCGAGCCGCCATCCAGACCCTGGTGCAGGCTTCACTGGCCGAGGTGGGCATCGAGGCCGAGCCACTGGTCCGGGAGCAGGGAGCTCTTATCCCACTGGTGATCGGAGCGGACCGGAGATTCGACGCCGTGATCATCGGGTGGGCAAGGGACGTGCCCCTGAACGACAGCGACCTGTGGGCGTGCGACCAGGTCGGTCAGCCGTTCCAGTTCACGAGCTACTGCAACACCGAGCTGGATCCGGTGCTCGACTCGATTCCCCTGACGGCCGATCGAAAAAGGCTTCGATCTCTGATCGGCCGTTATCACGACTTGATCGTGGCGGACCAGCCGTACACGTTCCTGTATTACGTGGACCGGGTCGACCTGCATCGCGCCCGGGTGTACGGAGTGGAGATGGACTCGCGCGGAGATTGGGTCGGAGCGGCCCGGTGGTGGGTACACGATCCAGGTGCGAGAAATCGCTGATCCGGGCCCCGCGAGTCCTGCGCACTTTCTCTTGACATCTTGTCGAAGGGACGGGTAGCTTCCCAACCCCCGACCGGGAGGACCAGTCGGCCGGGGCGGACACAAGACCAACGACTACGCCGGAGGAAACCTTGGCAAGCTTGACTGTTTCAGCGCTGATGCTTCTGCAGGAAGCGCAGCTGGGCGCGGGTCAGGAATTGAAGCTCGGCGAGATCTGGGAGGCCGGCGGTTTCATGATGTGGCCGCTCGGCTTCTGCATGGTGGTCGGTGCGCTGGTCATCATCTGGAAGCTCATCGATCTCCTGATGAAGTCGCTCGGCAACCGAAATCTCCTCAGTGAAGTCGACGGCTTGATCGCTCAGCAGCGCCTCGACCAGGCTCTCGCGCTGTGCGAGGAGTCCAAGGCTCCCGCCGGCCAGATTCTGGCCGCCGGCCTCAAGCGGTACAAGGAAGGCACGGAGCGCGTCACGCAGGCCGTGGAAAACGCGGGCGCGATCGAGGTCTCGAAGCTGGAGCGCGGCCTGGTGTGGCTGGCCACGCTGTCGAACGTGGCTCCTCTGCTAGGCTTTCTCGGGACGGTTATCGGGATGATCCAGGCCTTTCAGGCGATCGAGATCGCCGGTGAGGTCGAAGCGACTCTCGTCGCGGGCGGTATCAAGGTGGCCCTCATCACGACGGCTACCGGTCTGACAATCGCCATTCCGATCAGCATCGCGCACAACTACTTCGTGGATCGCGTGGACCACATCGTGATCGACATGGAGGAGAGCGCGCAGAAGATGATCGACGCCGTGCACGCCGTGGAGCGCGGCACCGGCTGAGTCTGAACGCCGGCTTCGGCCGGTTTGCGCAGAGCAATCACACGAGGCCCGGAGCATGGCGCTCCGGGCCTTCGTGCATCTCCTGACAGGGACCCGCCGATGCTCCAGCGCCTCGCTAAGGAACCGCCCGAATCCGGCCGACTTGCAATTTTCGCACAATCTTCTGATTTTTCGCTCCGTACAGCGGGGCCCACCGAGGCTCTCCGTCGTTCACTTGACACGAGGCAAGGTCATGAACAGACACCCCGTTCGGTTCTGGTGGTCGATTCTGCCCGCATTCCTCCTGTTCCTTCTCACAGCTCTTCCCGCCGCGGCCCAAGAGGGCGCGCTCTCCGGAACCGTCTCCGATGCGACGAGCGGCGTGGAACTGTCGGCGGTGCAGGTCGAGGTGCTCCAGGCCGACGGAAGCGTGGTCGCAGGAGCGTTCAGCGGTGCCAACGGCGCCTACCGGATCACGGCACTCGCGGCGGGCACGTACACGGTGAGCTTCACGCTGCCTGGCTGGGAGATCGTGGAGGAGACCGGTGTCACGATCACGGCCGGTCAAACAGCGAGCCTGAGCGTCACGATGACCGAGCGCAGCTTCAGTCTTAACCCGGTCACCGTGACAACGTCGAGACGCGTGGAGAAGGCGCTCGAAGCGCCGGCCGCGATCGAAATCGTATCCCGAGAAGCCATCGCTGCCCGACCGACGGTCACGCCGGCCGACCACGTGAAGGAGCAGGCGGGCGTCGATTTCGTCGCCACGGGCCTGCAACAGAACTACGTGGTGGTGCGCGGCTTCAACAACATCTTCTCCGGGGCCACCCTGAACATGACCGACTACCGGATTTCGCGCGTGCCTTCGCTGCGCGTGAACATCTCGCACTTCACCCCGACGACCAGCTCTGATCTGGAGCGCGTCGAGGTGGTGCTCGGTCCCGGGTCGGCCCTGTACGGACCGAACGCCGCGAACGGCGTGATCCACTACCTAACGCAGTCGCCGATCGACAACCCGGGCGTGAACCTGTCGTTCGCCACGGGGATGCGGCAGCAGGGGGACACGGCCGACGGCGTGTCATCCTCTTCGGAGGGCACGGTGCAGGCGGAGGGCCGGCTCGCGTGGGCCAACGACGACCAGACGTTCGGCCTCAAGCTGTCGGGCCAGTACTTCGGCGGCACCGACTTCCAGTTCAACGATCCGACTGAGGTCGAGCAGCAGGGTTTCGCGAACGCCTGCATCGCGGCGGGTTACGCGGCGTCGAACCCAGCCTGCTTCAACTTCGCGGGCGACCTGGAGAGTTGTAGCCCAACGCAGGGATGTACGGAGCCAAGCGACCAGGCCGAGCTCAAGACCCGCGTCGATAACGTGGCCGGCGGCCGTGACTACGACTTGAAGCGCTGGGGCCTCGATCTGCGAGCCGATTTCCGACCGTCGCCCGAGACCTCGATCGTGCTGTCCGGCGGACACATGGACGCGATAAACAGTGTCGACCTGACGGGCATCGGCGCAGGCCAGGTGCAGAACTGGGGCTACTGGTACGCGCAGGGCCGATTCAACTGGAAGCGCCTGTTCGCCCAGGTGTTCTGGAACAGCAGCGACAACGACGACACGTATCTGCTGCGCTCGGGCAGGCCGCTCGTGGACAAATCGTACCAGACGGTGGCCCAGCTACAGCACGGGTTCGACATCAACCCGGAGCACGCGCTGACGTACGGAATGGACTTCCTGTACACCAACCCGCAGTCCGTGGGCACGATCAACGGGCGGCACGAGGATGATGACGATGTGACCGAAATCGGCGGATACGTTCAGTACGACGGGCGATTCACAGAGAAATGGAACCTCGTGGCGGCGGCCCGCGTGGACGACCACTCGCGCCTCGAAGACCCCGTGTTCTCGCCACGCGCCGCCCTCGTGTTCAAGCCGACCCCGTCACGCAGCATCCGAGCGACCTACAACCGCGCGTTTTCGACGCCGAACACGCTGAACCTGTTCCTCGACATCTCGGCGCTGGCCATTCCGCTTGGCGGGCCGTTTTTCTACGACGTGCGTGCCCAGGGTGTCACGGAGAGTGGCTTCACATTCAACCGCGACGGCAACGGAGTGCCGGAGCACATGTCGCCGTTTACCGTGACGGGCGTTGGTCCGAGCGGACCGATCTTTGACCCCCGCCAATTTAACGAGACGAATAGCGCCAGCACGTGGGCCGAGGCGCAAACCGCTTTCGGCGCCGTCACGCAGGGAGCGTGCGCGGCGGACCCCACGGGTCCCCAGTGTCAGGCCCTTGGGGCTGCCTTCGGCTCGTTCATGGGGACAGCAGCCCCGGCGGACGGGGTCGTGCCGATCATCGCGGGCATTCTCAACACGGAGACGTCCACCTTCGTCAACACAACCACAGATCTCTCGTCCGTGCCCGACGTTCCCGCGCTCGAACCGACGATCTGGCAGACGTTCGAGGTCGGGTACAAGGGACTGCTACTGGGAGACAAGCTGCTCCTCGGCGCTAACGCCTACTACACGGACGTCGATAACTTCGTGTCCGCGTTGGAACCGTTCACACCCAACATCTTCCTTGCCGGCCAGCAGCTCGTAGGCTACCTGGCCTCCCAGGGGGTACCGCTCGACCAGGCGGTCCTGATTGCTGGGACAGTCGGTTCGGCTGAGACAGAGGCAGGCCTGGTCGGACTTCCTCTCGGGGTCATGGCTCCCACGACGGCGGGGGGTACGACGACGGCCCCGATCCTCCTCACCTACAGGAACCTGGGCGACTTCACCTTCTTCGGATCGGATGCCTCGCTCACCTACGTGCTGAACGATCGGTGGGAGCTCGGTGGAACGATCTCCTGGGTCGAGAAGGACACGTTCCTCACCGGCGAAGAGGGCGAGCCCGGTACCCGAGAGGTGGCCCTGAATGCGCCGAAGTGGAAGGGCTCCGCGACTGTTGGCTACCGTTCTCCGACAGCGGGCTGGAACGGGGCCGTGCGCGGCCGCTACGTGGACGGCTTCCCGGTCGCATCGGGCGTGTACATCGGTAAGGTGGACTCCTACGCGGTGTTCGACCTGAACGTCGGCTACACGTTCGCCGGACGCAGCGGACTCACTCTGCAGCTCGACATCTCGAACATCTTCGACGACAACTACCAGCCCTTCGTGGGTGTTCCGGAGTTCGGACGTTACTCCGTGGTTCGCCTGATCTGGAACATGTAAGCGTAGCTGGCTCATCCGAACGCCGGACGGGGCGTCGACCTGCGGGTCGACGCCCCGTCGCGGTTTCTGGGGTGAGGCATAGCCGACCGCGAGGTCTTCCGCATGGAGCCGCGGTCTCGCATCGTCCTGTGGACCGCGACACGCCGGTCGTCGGAGCAGGAACGGTCCGGCGAGTGGGAAGATCCACGTGACACGGAAGACGATGAAGATGTGGGGATCGGGTAAGACGGCTGGATTCACGCGGACGCTTTTCTCCGCCTGGCTCGCGCTCCTGGCAGGACTTGCAGCCGGCACCGAGCCGGCCGCGGGACAGGAAGTGTCCGAGCCAACGGATTCGGTCGGTTCCGCCTCGTCCGATCCGACGATTCTCGCCCTCGAGGGTCAGCTCGCACTGGGGTTCTCCCTGACCACGGCCAGGGAAGCCGCCCGCCGGCTGTCGATCGAGGCCGATGCCGCGACTCCCGAGCTGATCCTGCTGGCCGCCCGCGCGCACGCCGAGGCACGCTCGTGGCGCGCCGTCCGCCGCCTGCTTACGGATCGGGACTGGCTCGACGTTCGCGACGGGGGCGAGGGGCGCCTGCTTCTCGCCCGCTCGCACCTGGCACTGGGCGATCCCGGGGCCGCGATCACCGAGTTCGAGCGGGCCGGAGTCGAGCGCTTGCCCACCGCGGACAGGGTGGACTATGCCAGGGCACTCCTGCAGGCGGAGCATCCCGCCGCCGCCGCGCGTCAGTACCTCGCCTCGGCTGAAGGCGACCTCGAGCTCGCCGGCTGGCATCGCCTCTCCTCTGTCCAGGCCTGGACGACCGCGGGCTCTCCGGATAGCGCACTGGCAGCAGCCCGGGGCCTCGAAGAACACCGGTCCGTGTGGCGGGACTCAACGTTCACCGAGCTGGCGCGGGGGTTCTTCGTGGCGGGCGACACGGCCCAGGCCATGAGCCTGGTCGATTCGCTGAGCCGCCGAGCGAAGGCCAGCCTGGCCGGGGAATGGATCATCCCGGTCTACGTGGAACGGGGCGACACGGCCCGGGCCCGACGCGAAGCGGAATCGGCCCTCAGGTACCGGGGGGTCGGACCCGAGGCGGGAGAGTACCTGCTCTCGTTGGATTCCTCGGCGGTGAACCTCGAGCGAGTCGCCGACGTGGAGGCACGGGAAGGGCGTTCGGAACGAGCCGCCGAGCTGCTCCGCGCGGCACTGGCCGCTGCGGACGACGAGAAGCGCGCGGACCTGACGCTGGAGCTGGGCCGGGCCCTGTTCTCCGCCCGGGAGTACAGGGCGGTCGGCCGATTGCTGGATCCGTGGGTCCTGGACAACGGGAGCGCGGCTGCCACCGGGGTCCCGGCGAAGACCGAGCAGCGAATGCGGTTCCTCGCCGGCCGTGCCCTGTACCGACGTGGTCTCCGAAACGATGCCGCTGTCCTGTGGCGGGTCGTGGCCGCCGACCCGCTGGCGCCGGACGGCCCGTACGCCGCCTTTCTGCTGGCCGACATCCAGCACGACAGGGGCCGCTTGGCCGAAGCACGCGAGGGATACGAGGCGACTGTGGCGCGTTTTCCGCGATCTTCCCATGCGGGCAACGCCCTGATCCGGCTCGGGATGATCGACCTCGTCGAACAGCGACCGCGGGACGCGGCGGACCGTTTCGACGCGTACCGCAGGCGCTTTCCGGGGGGTAACTGGTACGGTGCCTCGGTCTTCTGGGCCGCCAGGGCCCGGGACGCGGCGGGGGACAGCGCCCGCGCCCGCGTACTGTACCGCCAGGTACTGGGCGACGATCCCGTCTCGTACTACGGGATCCAGGCGGCGACCGCTCTCGACGTGGAGCCGTGGGATCACCTGGAGTTCCGAGCGACTCCAGCGGTGCGCCTTCGATCCGACCACGCGGCCCTCCTGCGGCGAATGAGCCGCCTTCGGGAGATGGGATGGAAGGGTCGGGCCCTGCGCGAACTGTCCGCGCGTGACGGGCCGCGCGAGTCGCGGGATGACCGGCTTGCGCTCGCCATCGGGCTCAACGAGGCCGGCTTCACGTGGCAGGGCACGTCGATCGCGTGGGGTGTATTCCGCGCCCGGTCCGGGATCTGGAGTGAGGATCTGATGCGGGCCGTTTACCCGCTGATTTATGACCCCGTGCTCCGGGAGAGAGCGAACGCCGAGCGTCTCGATCCGACGCTCGTGGCGGCGCTCGTACGACGCGAGTCGCAGTTCGATCGGGACGTCGTGTCGGGGGCCGGGGCAACTGGCCTGATGCAGCTGATGCCGGCGACGGGAGCTGAGGTGGCCCGGCGGGCCGGTATCCCGGAGTACAGCTCCGCGCAGCTGGTCGTCCCCGAGGTCAACCTGGTCCTGGGAAGCCGGTATCTTCGAGAGCTTCTCGAACGACGCGGAGGGGCGATCGTGCCCGCTCTCATCTCGTACAATGCTGGGCCACATAGATATGCGAACTGGCGCCGGTTCCCCGAGTTTTCCGCGAGCACTGACCTGATGATCGACCGGATCCCGTTCAGCGAAACGAGGCGCTACGTGAAGGCGATTCTGTCATACCGCTATATCTACTCGAAGCTATACGATCTGGGCGTGGATTCTGGTTGACTCGGCCTTGACGGGGAGGTAGAATTTGACCTATGGGGCACCGCCCCGGTGCCTCGTCGTGAGATGTCTCTTCTTCAGGAGGGCACCGAATGTCCAGAGGCAAGGTCAAGTGGTTCCACGATGCCAAGGGATATGGCTTCATTGAGCTCGAGGACGGCAAGGATGTCTTCGTGCACCATAGCGCCATAAACATCGAGGGCTACAAGACTCTGGCCGAGGGCCAGGAGGTGGAGTTCGAGCTCACCGACGGAGACAAGGGGCCGCGCGCGGCCAACGTCACCAGGGTCTAGCTCCTTCGCCTCCCCTGGAAGCTGGTAGCGGCGCCCCGGCCAATCTGGTTCGGGGCGCCGGCACATCGAGGAGTCCCCGAACCCCGTCGGAGCAGCCTGCACGTGAGCTACACGCACGACACGCCGACCCTGTACCTGCTTGACGGTCACGCCCTCATCTACCGGGCGTTCTTCGCGATGATCAGCAGGCCTCTGACCACGTCGAGCGGGGAGAACACGTCGGCCCCGTTCGGGCTGGCCCGGTTTCTCATCCGCCTGATGGAGAATCACGACCCCGATTACGTGGGCGTCGTGCTCGACGCGGGCGACAGCTACCGCACGGAGATCTTCCCGGAGTACAAGGCGACACGCGAGAAGATGCCGGAGGAGATGGCAGCTTCCCTGCCCCGCGTGCGCGAGATCGTGGAGGCGTTCCGTGTACCGGTGATCGAGGTTGACAGGTGGGAGGCCGACGACGTGATCGGCACGCTGTCCCGCCAGGCGGCCGATCGGGGTGTGCGCACGGTGATCGTGTCCGGCGACAAGGACTTCTATCAACTCATTGATGAGATGACGCATCTCCTGAATCCCGGACGCGGGGGGCCGGCTGCCGTGGAGGAAGAGCGGGTGACGCCCGCGAACGCTTCCGAGCGCCTCGGCGTCCCGCCCAAGAGCGTCACGGACTACCTGGCCTTGATCGGCGACTCATCCGACAACATCCCGGGCGTGCGGGGAATCGGGAAGAAGACGGCCCCGGGCCTTATCGAGCGGTTCGGCGACCTGGAGTCAATCCTGGCCCACGCTGAAGAGATCGAGGGCAAACGGGTGCGGAACGCGCTGCTCGAGTATCCGGACGCGGCCCGCCTGTCGAAGGAACTGGTGACGATCCGCCTGGACGCCCCGATCGAGCTGGACCTGGAGGCACTGGCCCGCGCGGAGCCTGACCGCGAGCGGCTCCGGCAGATTTTTCTGGATCTGGAGTTTCACACACTGGCCCGCGATTGGGCGCCGGAGAACGTACCCTCCACGGCAGGCGCGGCGCCGTCGGTCGAAGATGAAACGGAGCCCGTCGCACCCGCGCCGGACGCACAGGGTCCCGTTTACGGGCTTGTCACGGACGCGGAGCGGGTCCCGGCCGTGGTGGCCGAGATGCGAAATGCCGGCACCATCGCGGTGGACACCGAGACGACCAGCATCGATCCCGTACGCGCGGGGCTTGTGGGCATATCGCTCTCCGCCGCTGAGGGGAAAGCGTATTACCTGCCGTTCGAGCACATGCCGCCGACCGTGGCCACGGACGCCGACGGCAATCCGGTGCTGGCACTCGACACCTTCGAGCCCGTGCCGAACCTGCCGCCAATCGAGTCGCCCGAGATGACTCCGCTGCGCGACCTGCTGGCCGACGACGCCGTCCTGAAGGTGGGCCAGAACATCAAGTACGACATGATCGTGCTCGACCGGGCCGGGGCGCCGCTGGGTGGGGTCGAGTTCGACACGTCGCTCGCCTCGTACGTGCTCGATCCGGGGAAGCGACAGCACGGCCTGGACCTCCTGGTGCTGGATCGCTTCCACGTGAAGCTCACGTCGTATGCCGAGGTGGCGGGCTCGGGCCGGTCGGCGATTCCGTTCGCGGAGGTACCGCTGGAGGTGGCGGCCGCATACTCGGGCGAGGACGCCGACTACACGCTGCGCCTGTGCGGCCGCCTGAAGGAAGAGCTCGAGGCGCACGCAATGCTCGGTCTGCTCGAGAAGATCGAGATGCCGCTGGTGCCGGTCCTCGCGGACATGGAGAAGGCCGGCGTCCGCATCGACCTCGACGTCTTCGACGCGCTGCGCGAGCGGTTCACGCGCGAGATCGCCCAGATCGAGGAAGAGATCTACAAGCTTGCCGGCGGCGAGGTGAACCTGCGCTCAGTGCCGCAGATGCGGGAGCTGCTGTTCGAGAAGCTCGAGCTGCCGGTGATCCGGAAGACGAAGACCGGCCCGTCCACCGACGAGAGCGTGCTGAGCGAGCTGGCGGCGCACGGACACCAGATCCCTCGCCTCATCCTCGAGTACCGCGAGCTCGACAAGCTGGACGGCACGTACGTATCGAAGCTGCCCGCACTCGTGAACCCTGATACCGGCAGGATTCACACCACGTTCAACCAGACCGTTGCCGCGACGGGGCGCCTCTCTTCATCGGACCCGAACCTGCAGAATATCCCCGTGCGCACGACACTCGGGCGGGAGATCCGGAAGGGGTTCGTGGCGGCAGACGGGCACGTCTTGCTGTCGGCCGACTACTCGCAGATCGAGCTGCGGGTGCTGGCCCACCTGTCCGAGGACCCGGCCTTTGTGGAGGCTTTCCGAGCGGATCGGGACATTCACCGCGAGACAGCGGCCCGCATCTTCGGCGTGGACGCGGACGCCGTAAGCGGCGGCATGCGGGACCAGGCGAAGACGATCAACTTCGCCACGATCTACGGGCAGGGGCCGGTCGCGCTGGCAGGACAGCTCGGGATCACCCGGACCCAGGCGAACGAGTTCATCGCGGCCTACTTCGAACGCTTCGCGGGAGTGCGCCGCTACCTGGACGAGATGAAGGAGCAGGCGCGCGCGCGCGGGTACGTGGAAACGATGCTCGGCCGACGCCGCTACATCCCCGAGATCCGCTCCCGCAACCCGGGCGTGCGCGGGTTCGGCGAGAGGTTGGCCACCAACTCGCCCATCCAGGGGACGGCGGCCGACCTCATCAAGATCGCGATGATCGAGCTCCACGGGCGGCTGGCGGCGAGCGGTACCGGCGCGCGCATGCTCCTCCAGGTGCACGACGAGCTGCTGCTGGAGGTGCCGGAAGGGGCGGTTGAGGAGACCCGAGTCATCGTGCGCGAGGAGATGGAGGGGGCGATCGAACTGGATGTGCCTCTCAAGGTGGACTTAGGTGTCGGGGCGAGCTGGTATGACAGCAAAAGGGGCTGATCAGGTGAACGCTGAGTAATCTGCTAGGCTACCATCTTACAGCTTGTGAAATCATTCACGAGCATGTAACTTCGCCGGTCCATGTAGCATTCCGGCTTGGCCCCCCACGGCCTACCGGTACCCGAAACCGAGGATGTCTGAATGTCCCTCCCAAACGCCCGAGCTCTCCTGGCTGCCGCAGCCCTGGTCACCGTCGCAGCGTGCGCTCCGGCAGACGACGCATCGCTGACCGAATCCGAGGTGCAGTCGATCGCCAAAGA